>NZ_CAWUDJ010000008.1:0-172342 GCF_963920875.1 Anabaena sp. CCY 9910
GTAGTGCTGCGGGTTTGGGTTCTGGCGCTCACTTTGCTACTCTCTCCGGCGCTCCCACCCTGAGTGCTAGTAATTTTGTAATTTTTGAGTCTGGTAATCAACCACAGGGTTAGTGAGGCTTTGAAAACCTGATTTTTTACCTTGAAAACGAAGAAGATTTTTGCCCCTCTCCCCGACCCCCGGCCCGGATAGGTTCATCAAACTCACGTTAAGTCAGCATTATTTTCTTTTGTTTGCGATGAGGAGGGTTAAAAGCCCTCCTTAAATATCTGCGTTAGATCAATTATTGTTCTCAAAACATAAGAATCACAAAAATTATGGCTAATACCGCGCCTACGCTGAACAATACGGGTAATCCTACACTAATTTCTATTACTGAAGATATTGTTATTGCCAGTAACACTGGTACTCTAGTCTCTGAAATCATCGGTAACTCCATAAGTGACCCTGACGTTAATGCGTTAAAAGGCATTGCCGTTACCTTCGTTGATAACAGTAACGGTGTTTGGGAATATACCTTGAATAATGGAACTAATTGGAATGCCTTTGGAACACCATTGCTAAATGCAGCACGGTTACTACCATCAAATACCAATACTAAAATCCGCTTTCGCCCCAACACTAACTTTAGCGGTACTGCCGATATTAACTTCTACGCTTGGGATCAAACAACAGGTACGTCAGGTAACACAGCGAGTATTTTGGCTGGTAAAGGTGGAACAACTGCCTTCAGTACAGACTATGAAGGAGCCTCCATTACTGTTACCTCTGTTAACGACACAGCACCAACCATCAACGCCGGAACCCCCACTCTACCAAATATTAATGAGGATGCACCCCTCATCAGTAACAGGGGTAGCTTACTTGCTGACCTAGTAAGAGGCTTAATTAGCGACGGTGACCCAGACCCCCAAGGAATTGCTGTCACCGGAGCAGATAACAACAACGGTAGTTGGCAATATTCTCTTGATGGCGGTGTTAATTGGATCAACTTTGGTACTGTTTCTGATAACTCAGCTACATTACTACTTCCTAGCATCAGACTATATGATGGCTCATTAGGTAGTTTACCCACTTCCCAAGGCTGGCTCAAGTTTGGTGCATCTCCTGCTATTACTCTTCCTATAGTAGGGAATGTGCTTGGTTTTGGTGGTACTCAGTCTCAGATTAGTGGTGGTACTCAATTAAATAGTAATACTACGCCTGCTTCGTCATCATTGGGATTTACACCTTCAACTGGGTCATCAGGTTACAGTAATTACAATAGTTACGCCCCAGTTTTATTTAATCAATCATTTCCTGTGCTTGATCCTGTTAAAGGCTTCACGATCAGTTTTGATGTGAAAATTAACAGTGAAACCCACACTAGTGACGATAACGGTGATGGCATTCAAGACCGTGCTGGTTTTAGCGTCATTGTTGTCACAAGTGACAAAACCAAAGCAATTGAACTAGGCTTCTGGATGGATGAAATTTGGGCGCAGACTGCTAGTCCATTGTTTACCCACAGCACCACAGAACGAGCTTTCAGAAACACAACCACGGAAGTCACCCGTTATAATCTGGTTGTTGAAAATAACACTTACAAGCTGTTTGCTACGGGTTTATCTACGCCGATTTTAAGTGGCAATCTGCGTGATTATACGGCATTCAACCACACCACTGCTGCACCTTCCCCAATCAATTCTTTACCTTTTGATCCTTACGAAACACCCAATTTCCTTTTTCTTGGTGACAATACCTCCTCTGCCAGAGCTTCTAGTGACCTTACACGGGTGGAACTACAAACAAATACGAGAGTTCGCTTTGTCCCCAATGCTGACTACAATGGCCAAGCTAATCTCACCTTCCGCGCCTGGGATGGTTCTAATGGTGTAGCCAGTGGTACTACAGGAGTGAACGCTTCAGTTAATGGCAATGCCACAGCCTTTAGTAGTAATACTCAGACTGTTGGCATTACTATTAATTCTGTTAATGATGCACCGATAGTAGCCAATAGTATTTCTAACCAAACAGCCATAACAGGCACAGCATTTAACTTTCAAATCGCCCCTAACACATTTGCTGATGCAGACTCAGGCGACACACTCACGTATTCAGCCACCCGCAGCGATGGTAGCCCTCTACCCAGTTGGTTATCTTTTGATGCTGATATGCGCAGATTTACTGGTACTCCTACCACGAATAATTTAGGTAGCCTTAGCCTGAGAGTTACTGCCACAGATACAACTAACCTCAGTGTTAACACTATATTTAACCTAGAAATCAGACGGCCAGACAATATCATCAACGGCACCGCCAACAATAATACAATCATAGCCACCAGTGCCAAAGATATATTTGATGGTGGAGATGGAGGTGATATCTTCATTACCAACATCGCCAACCTCAGCCAAAATGACACCCTCAATGGTGGAAATGGACAAGACACAATAATTATTCAAGGTGGCGTAAATACAGACACCATCAGCTTTGACTTAAATAATGTCAACAATCAACTAGCCAGCATCCCTGGCACAACTATCACTAATGTTGAAACCTTTGACCTGAGAAGCTTTGTCGGCACAGTCACTTTTACAGGTGGTAGTGGCAACGATAACCTCAATGGTGGCGCTGGTAACGATAACCTCAATGGTGGCGCTGGTGATGATAACCTCAATGGTGGTGCTGGTGATGATACCCTCATCGGTGGTGATGGTAATGATATCCTCACAGGTGGTAGTGGTACAAACACTCTGACTGGTGGTGCAGGTAATGACCGTTACTATATAGATAACTCCAACGATGTGATCACAGAAGCTATCAATGGTGGTCAAGATGAAGTGTTTACCACGGTGGACTACTTTTTAGCAGATAACGTCGAAGCTCTCACCCTTAGAGGTACTGCTGTAGAAGGTAGAGGCAATAGGGGTAATAATAACATCCGTGGGAATAACGAGGACAATTTCCTCTATGGGCTAGATGGTAATGACAACCTCAACGGTGGTGTTGGCGATGATGTCTTGCTTGGTGGTAATGGCAATGACACTCTCAACGGTGGCACTGGTGATGATTGGCTGTTTGGTGGTGCGGGCAATGATAGGTTGTTCGGTGGTAGTGGTACTGATACCTTTACTTTTGGTGATACGGGTAATCCCTTTAGCAGTGGTGATTTTGGCATAGATACCATTGCTGATTTTGCCGTAGGAATAGATACCATTATGTTAGATAAGGCAAGTTTCACTGCCCTAACTACCGAGGTTGGTGAAAGTCTGGATGTTGGTGGTGAGTTTGCCAGTGTTAATACTGATATGGATGCAGCGATTAGTAGTGCTTTGATTGTTTACAGTATTGGTAGTGGTCGCTTGTTCTATAACCAAAATGGTAATGTTGCGGGTTTGGGTTCTGGCGCTCATTTTGCTACTCTCTCCGGCAGGCCTAGTCTGACTGCTAGTGATTTCGTGATTTTGGATTTTGGTAATCCACGCCCATAAGTGAGTATTAGTTAAATTTTCTTTTATTTGCGGTTAGGAGGGTTAACAGCCCTCCTAATTTTTGGCAAACTTCTCTATTCACACTCCCGTTTTGTGACATAGTGGCGGTAGCGGAACATGGCTTCAAGTTGTGCTTGTATTAGCCAACCGCCGATAAATTCTATTGTCTCGCCACCGGGCATAACGTAGGAAACATCATCAATCAGCTTGGTTTTCCCATTTTCTGGCTCAAATTTATGGCGATGAACCCAAGATTCAAAAGGCCCTGATATTTGTGTATCAGTAAACAAGCGATATTTTTCGCATTCAGTGTGACGCGCTAACCAAGTTAAGGGTACAGGGCCAAGAAATAATTTAAATTCTGTGATTGCGCCTACTTCTAATCCTCCCTCTCGGCGAACGACTCGTACTGGTTGCCAAGGTGGAGTCAGCAGTTGCAAAATATCCGGTCTTTCATGGAATTTCCAAACTACTTCTGGTGGCGCATTAATGACTGAGGTATGTTGAAAGTGCAGCATGGAAAGAAAAACCTAATATTCAACCTTCGTATTCTGTATCAATTTCGATGTCTAGGGTATCTTCGTCAACCCGCACATATAAGATATTGGGGCGACAACAAACCTGACAATCTTCAATATAAGATTGCTGTCCGCCAGCACTCAAGTCAATAAAGGTTAAGTTTGGTTCCCCACAATAAGCACAGTAAAATTCAGCTGTATTTTGCATTAATTTATCAGTCGCTTGTCAGTTGTCAGAGACGCGATTAATCGCGTCTGTACAGTTGTCAGTGGCTTTTGGATTGGATTTCATACCTTCCTTGTGAAGTTACTACCTTGCTTTTTCAAAGTGCAGCAAATAATAATGTGCAAATATTCTTACTACTGACTACCAACCAGTGACCACTGACCAAAACTAATTTAATGGCTGTAGTTCTTTGTGAAAATGACTTGTGGCTTCAGCCAGATGCTTTAGTAGTGTAGACTGTGGCAAAGGCCCTTGCAAGTGGCTCCAAGGTAATATTTGCTCGGTTGACCAATCACTATGGACGTAAAATTCTAAGTCGGGGATTTGCCCTTTGAGTTGCTTAAATGCACGTTTGTAACTACCCAAAGAGTCGCCAAAGTCGCGGGTGAGTTCCAGAAGTTGGGAGATGCGGCGATCGCCTCTGGAGATCAAAGCCTGTATGATAGACCAGTTATAGCTTTCTGGGCGAAAATCTATCCCTTGGGGTTTTAACTGTTTCTGCAAGGATTGTAACCGCTTTTCTGCTTGCCGATTGACCCCATACCATTGAAATGGTGTATGGGCTTTCGGCACGAATGTACTACAACCCAGTGTTAAGCGCAGTCCTGGGGCAGCTTTTTTTATACTACGCATCATGGTTACAGTTGCCTCTAAGTCTTCTGGTGTTTCCCCTGGTAGTCCCACCATGCCGTAGAGTTTCAAAGCCGTCAAACCGCCGGCTTTAGCATTGATGGCGGCTTGGATGATTTCGTCGTTATGTAGTTTTTTGTTGATAATTTGGCGGACTTTTTCCGAACCACTTTCTACTGCAATAGTAAGCGATCGCGTGTCTCGTTTGGCTAAAGTTTTGGCTAACTGTTCTGTTACCGTATTCGTCCGCACCGAAGCGATACTCAGCCGTACATCGTCATACTTTGGCTGACTGATATAATCTAGCAACGTCTCAAATTCTGGATGCTGAGTTACAGATGCACCCAATAACCCCAACCGATTTGTAACTTGTAAACCTTTCTCAATCGCTGGAATTAAGGAATCTGTCAAACTAGCAGTCCTAAAAGGTAAGGTTAGATAACTTGCCATACAAAAGCGGCACATTTCTGGACAACTCCGCACCACCTCCACCATGAAGATATTTTCCCAAGCCGCCTTTTCTGTGACTACAGTCGAAGCCGACAGGGTATTTCCTCGGTAAGTCTGCTTCTGCACCACTGGGGGAATTTCCGAGGAAATAGGCTGAATCGAACTTATGACCCCATCTGCTGCTTCATACTCAACCACATACAAACTCGGAACATAAATTCCCGGTACTTGTGAGAGTGCTTGCAGTTGAGTTTGCCTAGAAGCATTCCTGACTTCCTTATAAGCCTCAATCAAATTACCCAGCAGATTTTCCCCATCACCCAGCAAAATTACATCAAAAAATTCGGCAAAAGGTTCGGGGTTCGCAGTGAGAACAGGGCCACCACCAAAAACGATGGGATGGGAATCATCACGCAAACTGGCGCGAATAGGAATTTGTAAAGATTCCAGGAGATTTAAAATATTGACATAATCCAACTCCCAAGAAATAGAAAAGCCGACAATTTCCGGTTCTCTAGGAAGTGGTTCGTAAGTATCAGTAAATAAACGACTCACCTGCACATCGCTACGCATTGCCAAAGTCGCCCATACTACCTGATAGCCCAAACTAGTGATACCCACTGTGTACTCATTGGGGAAAGCAAATATCAGTGGTATGGCGTTGGTTTCTGGTGTAGCAGGGGTAAATAACAGGCGTTCAGCGTTAAATAAAGAAGATGTCACAGGAGTTTGATCAAAGTATATCTATCTATATTTAATTTTAAGCCATAGAATTATCATGTTAAAAACTAATGTAGTGGCATTAGCAAAGATCACAGGTAATTGTTGCAAAATAATTCCATAGATTAGCCATAAGAAAATACCAGTATTAAAGAATATCAGCATAATAAAGGATACATCTTTAGCTGATTTACTTTGCCATGTTTTAATCATCTGTGGCAAAAAAGAAAAAGTAGTTAATAAAGCGGCAGCGAAACCCAGGACTGTCACAAAATCCATGTAATATAACTCGATAAAATAGTGCTTTATTCTAGGCAAATTTGCCCTTATTCTCAACCATCCTACATTAGGAGACCACAAAATTACAATTTTTGCAGGCGATCGCCTCATATAACGTGGGTAATAAGGCAAGAAAAACCCCCCCTAACGTAGGGTGGGCATTGCCCACCAAAACCTGTATACAATGGAAACTTTTAAAGTGTCGTGAATAAATCTAGTAACCTATGCAGATAGACAGTATAGCAATGCAACCCAGGTTCTTTACAATTACCGTGAGACTTTGATGAGATAAGATTTAGCCCAAGAATAGCGTCTTGCATCTTTCCGTAGTAAATATTCTGCGGCTTCATGCCGTTTTATCTCATCTCTTGTACCGCGTAATACTCGTTTTATTTCATCATCGATATCTTCAGTTTTAGCACCACGTTGTATGGCTTGTTCAAACCAATAATCACCTTGGGAATAATCGTGACGATCATAAAAAATTGCTCCCATTAAAGTATAGGGTTGATAACTATCAGGATGATACTCCATAGCTTTTCTGGCACAATTTTCAGCATCGCCCAATTGGCTCATATCTCGAAATGCACCACCCCTAGTAACTAAAATTGCTGACTTTAGTTTGCTTTCTTTGATTTTGTCTAAACTCAAATCAGTCACTTTTAAAGACTGTTTTGGCTCATCTGCTTTGCGCCAATAACTGCTAGCTGTGGGAATATGCCATTTATTTCCAGTATGTTGTAATTCTTGTTCATAAAACTCTGCTTCAAGCTTATAATGCGCAATAGCTATTTTTCCATGACGAGATAACTTTTCTTCTTCTTGCAGCTTAATTACTAACAAAGGATCTAATCTTCCTCCTTTCTCTAGTTTGAGCATAATTGTATAAAATGGTTCAATTGGCAGCAAGGGATCTACTAATCCATATGTTCTTTTCAGTTCTGCAAAGTGTTGTTGTTGAGCCAAATTAATGATATCGTCACGCCCATGACTCTTCAGCCATATAATTTCTAAATCATTAAGTAACGCTCCCAAATTTATTTTTAATTTTAGAGTATAGATATATTTTTCATCTGCAATTTGTATAGTCTCAGTCAGCTTGCGTTTTTTCAGGAAGTTGATATCCTGATCAGATAGATAGTTCCCTCCCTCAATTATTTTTAAGACTTTATACAGATGACTTTTAGGCGAGGAATCACTATATTGATTGGCTTTATATTTAACTTTCAAGATAGCAAATTCTTGTGCTTGTTCCAACTTTTGAAGAATGGCAATTGTTTCGATGAATCCTTGCTGTTTTAACCACTTAATTTCTTGATCAATTAGCTTACCCTGAGCCTCAATTTTCAGGAGAATTTTATATAGAGTATCGGATAGAGATTTATCTTGATATTTACTAGCTTGATACTTAGATTTGAGTGCAGAAAATTCAGCTTCTTTTGCTGACTCTTGTTGTTTAAAAATTTCTACTGTCTCCCAAAGCTGGTGATTGATTAGCCAATTATACTCATCATCATTTAACCTTTCAGATAAATCTAATTTTTTGAGTATTTTATATAATGTGTCATGAGGATATGCGTTTTGATATTGATGGGCTTTGTATTTATATTTAAGATGGGTAAATTGTTTTATTTCTTGAGCAATGGTGTCTGTATCGGAGAGACCATTTACTCTCAACCATTGACTTTCTGAATCAGTAAGCAGATTTCCTGATTCCAGTTTTAAAACTATACAATATAGATTACTAGATTGCCAAGGAAGATTATGTTTTTTAGCTTTGTATTTAGACTTTAGCTGAGAAAATTCAACCTCTAAATTTATCAATTCTTGTTGTCTACGTTGCTGTTCTTTCTGGATAAATTTTAACGTTGTATCTAACTTAGATTCCCTCAACCAATTAAATTCTAAATCACTGAGTTCAATACCCAAGTCAGTTTTTCGTAAGATACAATACAATGGGCTACAGGAAGACGAATCTTGATATTCAGTCGCTGCGTATTTAGATTTTAGTGCAGCAAAGTGTTTTAAGCGATTTTGAGAATCTGGTTTCATTTTTATAGTACGTAGTAACGCAATTGCTTATGCGTATTTTTTAATACTATTAATTTACCCAGAAAAAAGGGCGAGTCAGACACCCACCCAGTAAAAAAGTACTATTTAAAATTGCAAAGGAATTGTTATAGCACCTTACACTGACCGTGATGGCGTAACAAATGATCGCACAATACCAACGCTACCATTGCTTCCACCATCGGGACTGCGCGGGGTAGAACGCAGGGATCATGTCTACCTTTGGCGGCTAATAGGGTTTCTTCGCCTTCACGAGTGACGGTTTTTTGCTCTTTTCTAATTGTGGCTGTGGGTTTAAAAGCAACTCGCAAAATGATATTCTCGCCGTTGGCAATACCGCCTTGAATGCCACCAGAACGGTTGGTTACTGTGCGAATCTCACCGTTTTCATCAATATAATATTCGTCATTATGCTCAAATCCTGTGAGTAGAGTACCAGCAAAACCTGAACCAATTTCAAAACCTTTGCTAGCAGGTAAAGACATCACAGCTTTGGCGATATCTGCTTCCAATTTATCGAATACAGGTTCACCCAAGCCTTTAGGAACATTCCGCGCTACGCATTCCACTACACCGCCGATAGAATCCCCTTGTCTACCTGTTTGTTCGATTAATTCAATCATGCGGTCTGCTAATTCGCCATCAGGACAACGAACAATGTTGCTTTCTACTTGGTCTAGGGTGACGGTATTCGGGTCTACAACACCTTCCAAATCTTTGATGCGCTTGACGTAGCCTATAACTTCTACATTAGCAACTTGGCGGAGGATTTTTTTAGCGATCGCACCTGCGGCTACTCTACCAATTGTCTCCCGCGCTGAGGATCTACCGCCACCTTGCCAATTCCGAATCCCATATTTAGCATCATAAGTTGCATCAGCATGGGAAGGACGATACTTTTGCGCCATCTCATCATAATCTTGGGGACGAGTATCTTTATTTCGCACCAAAATTGATATTGGCGTTCCCAGAGTTTTGCCTTCATATACCCCAGACAAAATCTCACAGGTGTCTGCTTCCTTACGAGGTGTTGTAATCTTACTCTGTCCAGGTCGTCTGCGGTCTAACTCCAGTTGAATTTCCTCAGGAGAAATTTCGAGTAGCGGGGGACAGCCGTCAATCACAACCCCCACACCTCCGCCATGTGACTCGCCAAAAGTAGTGATCCGAAACAGATGTCCAAAAGTATTGCCCATGATCTTGAGGAAAAAGGAAGCGGCTTATGTATTGTACCTAGAGTTTCCGTAAAAATTAATCTTTGTGCTTGTACTTTTTTTTCGTAATCTTGAGCAAAGAAGTTTCTTGACATTTATGCTATCTATATATTTTAGTAATGGGAAATGCGAAGGAAGCAGGGTTATGAGGAGTAAAATTAAGAAGTAATTATCCCCAATCCCCAATCCCCAGTCCCTATTTCCAAACTAGAAGCATCTAGCCATATATCTGTTAATAATAGAAAAGTAAGTTTTTTCAGGAATTGCGATGATTACTCCGCAGCAGGTTGAAGCAATGATCAAGGCGGAACTGCCAGACGCGCAGGTTCAGGTGCAAGACTTGACCGGTGGCGGCGACCATTATCAGGTGACAGTAGTCTCATCGCAGTTTGCAGGTAAGAGACTTGTGCAACAACATCAGTTAGTTTATGGTGCATTGCGGCAAGCTATGTCAACTGAAGCCATCCACGCCTTAGCATTGAAAACATACACTCCCGAAACCAGTCAATAGTCCACAGTCAATAGTCCATAGTCAACAGTAAGAAATCAATGACTAATGGCTAATGACTAACTAACTAATGACTAATGACTAATAACTAATCACAAAACTAGGACATACAAAAGCCATGACACAGGAAACCAGCGAAAAAATTAGTAATTTAATAACACAAAATAAAATTATGGTTTTCATGAAGGGAACCAAATTGATGCCTCAGTGCGGCTTCTCTAACAATGTTGTGCAGATTCTCAATACTTTGGGTGTTCCTTTTGAGACTATCAACGTTTTAGAAGACCAAGAAATTCGTCAGGGTATTAAAGAATATTCCAACTGGCCGACAATTCCCCAAGTTTATATCAATGGTGAATTTATCGGTGGTTCCGATATTTTGATTGAACTTTACCAAAAAGGTGAGTTACAGCAATTAGTGGAAGTTGCTTTAGCTTCTTAGTATTTTGGGAAAAAGGGATTCAAAACCCTAATCATGTACAAATGTAGTGGGAGTTCAATACATTTGACAGAATCCCTCTCCATACCTCTCCCCGACGCGGGGAGAGGCTTAAAACCTTGATTATTTGGTAGTTAGTTATAGATTTTGAACAGCCTTCTGTGCGGGACAACACACCCTACCCACTGAGTAGTTTTATTTACGTACTTGGCTAACTAGGTGAATGAGTTCTGGTAATATCAGTTTTTCCATACCTAAGCGCACAGCGTTGCTGGAACCGGGAAGAGAGAAGATTAATTGATTTTGATATACGCCTGCAATAGCACGAGAGGCGATCGCTCGTGAACCAATTTCCTGATAACTTAAATATCTAAATATTTCCCCAAATCCGGGTAAGGTTTTCTCTAATAGTTTTTCAATAGCATCATAAGTAGTATCTCTCGGTGCAATACCTGTACCACCATTAAAAATTACCGCATCTAAATTAGAATTCTGACTCAATAATGCCAACTGTGCTTGGATTAGTGCTGGTTCATCGGGAATAATTGCGTAAGCTTCTACAGTATAATTTGCATCGATTAGTAACTGTTGAATGAGAAGACCGCTTTTATCTGTCTCTGGGGTACGTGTATCGCTCACAGTCACGACCGCACAATTTACCGTTATTCCTGGTGTATCTGGATGAGGTTTTTCCATTATGTGTAGGGAGGATAAGTCAAGAGTCAATAGTCAATAGTCCAAAACTCTCTTGACCGTTGACCGTTGACCCTTACGGGTTCGATAGTTGCTTTCCGACGCAAGGCGACAGGAACGCACTATCTCACTGTTGACCGTTGACTTTTAAGATTTACTGAATCCTAAATCGTTTTCTTGGGCGTAACGTTCCATAAATCTGATGAAACGCTCCCATTCTTGGGCTGATTTCATCACATAAACAGCCTCTACTCCTTCAGGTCTACCGTTGACAAATTTACCCTTAACCTCACGGGTGATAATTTCTCCTTCTTCGTCAATTAAATACATCCCGGTAATATCTTCAGTAGTACCTTGGTCTAAAATTTTAGGATTTGTAAAAATAAAAGTTGCTGTACCAGTGTCACCTGTGCGCGATCGCGTCAAACGCACTTCTGGAATTACTTCTTCATCTAGTCCTCTAGAAAACTGGATTTTTGCCATGATGTATGTATTTAAAGTTTTATGATGCCAATTTAATATTCTCTCATCATTTAGAACTCAAAAGACTGCGGATTGGGGATTGGGGACGGGGGATTGGGGACTGGGGATTGGGGATTGGGGATTGGGGATTGGGGACTGGGGATTGGGGACTGGGGATTGGGGACTGGGGATTGGGGATTGGGTTAAAAACCCCTAAACCCCTAAACCCTTACACCCTTACACCCCTAATTCATAACGGCTAATGCACCAGCGATCGCACTAGCGACTAGAGAGGAGAAAGCTGTACCGAATAGCCACCAGGCGGCGCTAGCAACGGTTTTTCTGGTTTCTTCTACTTGTTTTCTGGCTTGCTGTCTTACGGCTTTGATGCGTTTTTGTGCTTCTTGTTGGATGCGTCCGGCGCGTTGTAGGACGCTATCCCGTGCGGCTTCGATTTGGTCGATGATGCGGTTAACATCTTCTCTGGCGATATCCTCACGGGAACTGAGAACTGCAACTAGGGTATCACGGTCAAATTGACTGAGGCGATCGCGTAAGGCTTCAAATCCAGCTTGTGGGTCATCAAATAATTTAGCAAAGTCCTGACGGATACCTTCATAGTTGAGTTCTGGACGATCCAGGGAGTTGAGATAGTTGCGAATCTTGTCAAAGACTTGGTCAATTGCTGACTGTAACTGATGCTGAATCTGCTGCACTTGTTCGGTAATAGTGTTGCGGACTGACTCTATTTGATCGGCGATGCGGTTGGCTTCTTCCTCTGAGATGTCTTCCCGTTGGGAGAGTAAAGCCACGATTGTTGCACGGTCGAACTTAGAAACGCGATCGCCTAAACTACCAATTCCCAAGCGTGGATCTCGCAAGAGTAATTGTAAATCACGTTTGATTCCTTCTGGGTTCAGTTCCTCTTTGTTGGTTTGACGTAAATAATCTTCTAAACCGGCTTCAAAGTCTGCAACCCTTTGAGTAGCACGTTTAGCAAAACGGCGGGGCGCTCTGATAATATCCCTAATAGCGTCTTGTAGTTGATCAATAATCCCATTAACTTGGTCTTCGCTCAAGTTTTGCTGTTGGCTGAGGATTTTGACTAAGGTTTCTCTGTCAATTTGAGATAACCGATGTCTCAACGCCACCGCACCTTCTTTGGGGTCACTGAGTAAAGTTGCCAAATCTTGCCTGATACCTCCAGGGTTGAGTTCTTCTAGGTTAGTATTGCGGAGATAGTTGGCGATCGCTGTGGTAGTTTTTTCGTATTGTGCTTTAGCTTGGTTCACCACGGCTTGGGGTGCTTGTAGAACGCTATCTCTGACAGCTTCTACCTGATCGATAATTTGATTAATTTGTTCCTCGCTTAAGTCTTGACGCTGATTGAGCAACTGTACTAAGGTATCACGGTCAAATTGAGATAAGCGCGATCGTAAAAGATTAATGCCCACTTGGGGGTCTTCTAATAACACTCGCAAATCTCGCTTAATTGCGTCAGGATTTAACTCTTCTTTCTTGGTGTGACGCAGATATTCCTCTACCTTTTGCCATAGTTCATTGGCTTTGGTGGTTGCTTGTTCTTGGGTTTCTCTGGCTTGATTGAGAAAATTATCGCGGATGCCTTCGAGTTGACTAACAATATTATTAGCCTCTGCTTCACTGAAATCTTGGCGTTGCAACAATACTTGTACAAAGGCTTCTCGGTCAAATCCTTGCAAGCGAGTATTGATATCTGCAAACTCCTGTCCTGCTTCTGTTAACAAATTACCAAAATCTCGGTTAATTGCCTCAGAATTCAGTTCTGGTTTACCAGTAGCACGGAGATAATTTTCGATACGGCTGCGGATTTCTCGACCTTTTTCGACTTTCTCCGATTGCTGGACTGTTTCTAAAACTTGCTGACGGATACTCTCCATGTCTTGAGCAATTTCTTTCACCTTGGCTTCTGTCAGGTCGCCTCGTTGTGTCAGCCAGTTAGTAAAATCATTTGAGTTTAATTGTTCAATTTGCTGGCGGATATTTGTAGGATCTGCCTGTGGGTCGTAGATGACATCCGGAAATTCATTTCTAATAGTGAGGCGGTTGAAATGCCAAGGGAAAGAATTGCGGATATAGTCTTCTACGTCTGTTTTGATCGTGTTATCACTTGGGGGTGAGAATCTGTGACTAATTTGCTCAGTAGTTTTCTCTCGAATCTGTTGCAATTGTTTGGTGATTCTCTCGACATCGATATCTTGAACTTTATCTCGTAACTGTTGCAGTTGATTGGTAATTCTGTCTACATCGATATCAGAAACATCTACCCGATCTAGTACTGCTGGTACGGCGGCGCTGATGCCATATTTCACCGCTTGCTGCATCATCCCATTTCTACCATTACCATTTTTCCTAGATGTCACGAGTTGTTGTAAACGTTCACCTAAATCTTCCGACTTTAACTCTTCTGGTGTGGCAGATTGCAGTAAATTAATTACTTGTTCTGTGGGATTTCTGCGATGGGAAACTTGCTGCCAAGCTGCTTGTAGTTGATCAGCAATTTGGTTGATATTAGCTGGGGATAAATTGGTGCGATCGCTAATTAAATCGACAAATGTTTGGCGATTCACATCTTGTAGTAAATCACTATCACCGAGGGATTGCCAATCTACATCAGCTAATATTTTGTCAAACTGACTGCGGATTTCGTTTAAGTTTAGTGGTGGTAATTGTAGTGACGATAAAGAACTTTGTAGGGTATTTTTAATCGTATCCTGGTCAAAACCTGCGGTTAATTCGCGCCGGACTGCGGCTGTAATATCTTCTGCTGTGGATACCATTTGGCTTCTAGTTGTTGCTGCACCAATAGCGCTAGTAGCCGTCCCTGTTAGAGCTTGTAACCCTGAGCTAACTGTGCTGATAATAGAACCGAGAAATGAACCTAAAGCGGAAGAACCCAACCAAATGATTAAAAAGAAGTAGGTAGACCAAATGACCACACCACTAATTACCCCTAAGGTTGTATTGGCGATTAAGCTCAATTTTACTGCTAAGAAAGTAGCAGCGAATAAAGCAATACTGGCTGTGACTATTGCCCAACTACCAACTTTTGCTTCTACTTCTCTAACTTGCTTACCAAGACTTTCTGAGTCGTCGTCATCATCACTATAGGGATTTTTGCCGTAAGTGGAAATGCCAACGGCGACAGAAAGATTAGTTAATAGTAAATGGAAGGCGATCGCCATCAGAGTACCAGCCAATAAAGCCACTAAGATTTTCGTCCCAGAAAAACTAATAGGGACTGCTGTAGGAGCTATTACTTCCGGCAATTTATTTGTGCCTGCTATTCCCAAGGATAACCAGGAATAAATTAAAAAACTATCCAAATTGTAGAACATAGGATTCTTATACCTTACGTCCGATAGATGAAATACCCATTACTTTATAAAGGGCTTATCTCTTAGCTTAGTTATTGTTGGTAATGCTCTACACTTTCGCAGGTAATAACCACATTTATCAAAGGTTATATCTTTCGTTTAGCTATTTAGACAATGAAGATAATTATTTTTGCACTTATAAATATGGGCTAAGACTATAAAAGTCAGATTTGATTTCTACAAAAATCAAAATAGTAAACTGGGTATTTTCCAACCCACAAACAATTTGACAATAGAACGATTTATTTTTTTAACTTAATTACAACCAGAAAACATAATTATTCCAGAAGACGCTATAAATAATTTTTCTATCTACAAAATGGCTGGTTTCATAAGCAATTAATTCTTAATTTTGTTATCATTTTAACCTCAAAAAAGCATCTATATCTAATGACAGATCCATGAATTCAGCCAACAGATTGATGAAAATAATTGAGAAGCCAGAGATAAATAGAAAGTAATGAAATCAATTATTTTCTAAAAAATTAATTACCTAATCTTGTCTTTTGTTGTTGGGAGAAATTAAACAATGGTAGTAGGTGTACATAGACGTGCTGTAGGCGTATTTTCTCATCGCCGAGATGCTGAACAAGCCCTCCACGAATTGAAACAATCTGGTTTTGCAATGGATAGAATTTCTATCATTGCTCAGGATGCAGACCGGAATGAAGAGATTGCTGGTAGCCCTGTGCGAGAGAAAGTAGGCGATAAGTCTGACGAGGGTGCTAAAACAGGGGCTATTACTGGCGGTGCTTTAGGCGGCTTGGGTGGTTTATTAGTTGGTCTTGGCACTCTGGCAATTCCTGGAATTGGACCTATCATGTTAGCAGGCGCAACTGCAACCACATTGGCTACAACCCTTGCTGGTGCTGGACTTGGTGCCGTGGCTGGTGGTCTATTGGGTGGGTTAATCGGTTTAGGAATCCCAGAAGAACGAGCTAGAGGTTATGAAGACCGTGTACGCCGTGGTCACTATTTAGTCATAGTAGACGGGACAGATGCGGAAATCGCCCAAGCAGAAGCAGTCCTGCGTCGTCGTGGCATAGAAGACTACGATATTTATGATGCCCCTGGAACCGCAGCAGCAGCCACTGGCGTTACTCATCGAGATGTGGCTCCCGCAACAACCAGACAAAGAAGTAGAAGAGCAATTGGTGTATTCCCTCACCGTCGAGATGCAGAAGCCGCATTAACAGAATTGCGGGATGCAGGTTTCTCCATGAATCAAGTTTCCCTCATCGCCAAAGATAGCAGTGATAGCAAAACCACTGGTGCGAACCTCGCTCATGGTAATAAAGCCGACGAAGGAGCCAAGGCTGGAGCCGCTACAGGTGGAGGTTTAGGCGCTTTAGGCGGTCTATTAGTAGGATTGGGTGCTTTGGCAATCCCCGGAGTTGGGCCAGTCATTGCAGGTGGTGCAGCTGCTACCGCGATCGCTACAACTTTAGCAGGTGGCGCTCTCGGTGCAGCCGCAGGTGGAATTGTTGGCGGACTAGTGGGCTTGGGAATCCCTGAAGACAAAGCGCGAGTTTATAGCGATCGCTTCCAACGAGGTGACTACCTCATCATTGTTGATGGTACAGAAACCGAAATTCAACACGCTGAGGCTATCCTCAAACGTCGTGGTATTCAAGAATACTCAGTTTTTGATGCCACTGATTTACATGATACACACCGCCGAAATGTTGATAGCACAATCACAGGCGATCGCACTTCCTCTACTGTAGGCGATCGTGTTTCCTCTGCTGTAGGCCACGACACAGAACCAAGCGTAGTGATTATTGATCACCGCGAAGAAAGAATCTAATCCCACTTATTCATTGAGGGACGCGATGTATCGCGTCTCTCAAGAAACTAGACAAAATCTATCCTCTCTAAATTATTGATACCCGGAAATAAAGACATGAAAAAGCTTACTCCTCTTTTAATTAGTTCTTTACTAGTTTTTGGTGCTGCGGCTTGTCAAGATGGCGCAAGAACCAGTCAATCTGCACCCGATACTCCCGCAGAAAATGTACAAGCACCCTCGGCGGAAGCAACCCAAGCTGCTCAACAAGACGCTCAGAGCGAGGTTCGTAGAGACCAACTCAACTCTGACATCCGCGCCCGCGAACAACGCAACAATGCTACTGGCGGCGATGCACAAAGAGCTGAAGGTGATTTAGCTAGCGAAGTTCGTTCTAAATTAGAGGCAAATATACCTAATGGTGCATTAACAGTCCAAGCAGAAGATAATGGTACTGTTACTGTCGGCGGAACCGTCAACAACCAAGACCAGTTGGCTAAAATCGAACCTTTAGCTAAAGAAATTAAAGGTGTCACCAACGTAGTTGTCAAAGCAACTGTCGCTCCCCCAAACAGTTAAGGGACTTCCAGCTAAAAAATATCCAATCGCTTTGGTAAGCAGGGGAAGCAGGGGGTTCACAAGTGTATGTTTTTTACCAAGCAGTAAGTCATGACTTTCAGACTAACGAGAGAATCATCATTTCACTAACCCCTACACCCTTATCCAAACCCTTGATTTTTCGCTTTCATGCGTAAGTCCTCTTTGTATCAGTAGTTAGGTGTACTAACTACTGAGAATTTTCGTTGACAACTGGCAATGGGAATGTTTATGTTTATTTACGTCTAGTAAATTAAAAAAGCTGTTGTAATTACCAACATATAAAAACTATGGAAACCGAACAAAAGCAACCGGAATCCTTAAATACCGAAGTATCTCAGGGAACAATAGCACTGTCTAGTGCAGGACAGAGCAACCTACCTCTATTACCACCAGCTACAGCGACTACTCCTGAGTGGCAGCAAATTACCAATCAAGTAACGGACTTTTTGGCAGAACTTCCCGAATATTTAGGTAGTTTCTATCAACAATACAGCCGCTCAATTCTCACCGTTTTGCTCATCTTAGCGGCACTCGTCACCTTAAAAGTAGTACTAGCTTTGTTAGGTGCAATCAATGGTATTCCCTTGCTAGCGCCCTTATTTGAGTTGATTGGCCTTAGTTACTCAACATGGTTTACTTTCCGTTATCTAATCAAGTCCTCAACTCGCCAAGAATTAACCGCCGAAATTAGGACACTGAAATCTCAAGTTTTTGGGGAATAAATTTCACCCCGATAGCTATCAGAAATCATCTGTAAACAAATAGAAACCCGATTTATGAAATTAAGTCGGGTATTTGGTATGCTTGGGAATTGTATATATCTAAAGAAAGAGGATTTTTCCGAATATTCTATTAAATCACTTCTAAAGATAGTCGATTTGTGATCTTTAAAAAGCATAATCTAGTTCTCGAAGTTTTAACAGATTTTTTAACGAGGACAGATTTATGACTAATGAACCAGTTAAAAGAGCGATCGATTCATCCGAACGGGCAGAGGTCGATATGTACGATAGAGGAATTGTACCTGCCGAAACCGCCGCACGTAAAGAAAGAGAAGGGGCATTATATAAAACACTTCCTACAGAAGAAAGGGAAGCTGACGCACCCACCGATGACCAAACAGATACCCAAAGTATTCGTACCACAGATGGTTACACAGTAGATAAAGAGGGTTTATTAAACAACTACGCTGTTGAACCAGAAATGTACTATGAAGTACCAGGTGATGCTAGAAAAGAAGCAGAAGAGGATACAGCATCACGGGTTCAAGAATTGGCAGAAGTTAACGAAGATAAGGAAGGAGAGTTAACAGAAAAAGGTGATAGTCGTGGTAGAGGGCCAGGATTAGTTTAGCCTTTTAAATTTGGATTCAAACTATTATTAAAAACCCGGTTTGTTGGACAAGCCGGGTTTTTTAGAATTTACACCCCGATTAAAAATACGGGGACTTTACGCATCACAACCCTTAAAAGTTCAAGGACATGGGTTACTGAAACGCGCAGCGACATAAAAAAAAGGCAGGAAGCCCTACCTTTAAACCCAAAAAGCATTTTGTAACCAAATACAAGAATAAATATGGCACACAGTTGTGGCAGCTATATTACAAAACTACGACGAGGTGATGAACAGTTTTAGCTAATTACGGCAGGAGTGGGACTCATGAGTCTACCATCTTCCATCTGGACAATTCGATCAGCAATATTGAGAATACGGTGATCATGAGTAACCATAAGGATTGTACTGCCTTTTACGTGAGCGAGTTTTTGCATTAAGTTAACCACATCTCGTCCCGATTGGCTGTCTAGGGATGCTGTCGGTTCATCTGCTAATACAAGCTGGGGATGACTGACTAAAGCACGGGCGATCGCTACCCTTTGTTTTTGTCCCCCAGATAGTTGATCTGGGTAGTAATGCAGATGCTTTCCTAGTCCCACCTGTTCCAAAATTTGGATTGCACGAGTTTCTAATTCTGCTAATTCAATGTATTGGTGTAGTTCTAACCCCATTTTGACATTTTGCAGGGCGGTTAAACTACCATGCAAATTATGCCCTTGAAAAATATAACCGTTACGCCGTCGCGCCTGTACCAATCTTTCCGCACTAGCACCGTACAATTCTTGTCCCAGAACTCGTAAACTAGCTGACTGGGATGATGTACGCTCCACCAAAGGTGATCGCAATCCCCCCACTAAATTAAGTAAGGTAGTTTTACCGGAACCAGAAGGCCCAGTCAAAATGACGATTTCACCAGCACTAATTTCTAAGTTGATATTAAATAAAACTTGCTTACGCAGTGAACCATTACCAAAGTAGTGATCAAGATTCCGAACGGAAATGACTTTCAGCATAAATGGGTACTGGGGATTGGGGATTGGTTACTGGGTACTAAGGATGGGGTTTCCGCCGTGAGAGGGAGCCTACTTACTACTCAGCACTCAACAAGGGTTGAACTCCCTGCTACCGCCAACAGAATTTAAAACATCTCAGCTGGATCGGCGGCTTGAAGTTTACGGGTGGCGATCGCTCCTGAAATTGCACACATAATGATTGTGAGGATTAATACTTGCAATGCCCGGATGACTGTCATGTACATGGGTAAGTTTGTGGCAGTGCGAGTGAGGTGGTAAAGTCCCAAGGAGACTGATAAGCCGGGAAGAAAGCCCAATAATGCTAAAATTACGGCTTCTTCAAAGATCACACCTAGTAAGTAATAATGGCGATAGCCGATGGCTTTGAAGGTGGCGTACTCTCGCAAGTGAGTATTAACATCAGTAGACAAAACTTGATACACAATAATCACACCAACTACAAAGCCCATTGACACCCCGATGCTGAAAATAAATCCTATGGGGGAGTTAGTGCGCCAAAAGTTATTTTCAAATTCGATAAATTCGTCATGTGTCAGCACTTTTACATCTTGTGAGAGACGAGACTTTAAGGCTGCTGCTACCTGTTGGCGATTCGCTTTGGATTCCAACTGAATCAAACCAACACTGACACTAGAAGCTGGTTGTCGAGGAAACAAGCGCAAGAAGTTTTGATCGCTGGTAATCAAAGTACCATCAGCGCTGAAAGAAGCCCCTAATTTAAATAAACCAGTAATAGTGACTGTACGTCGTTCTAGTTCAGTTTTGACAGTTTGTCCTTGTTCTAGTTGGGCGATGGTTTCTTGGTAATCACCTCTAGACGCACGGTCAAATATAACGGTATCCGGTAACTTAATTTCTGATAGTTTTTGATTAACTTCCGGAAAGTCCACAGCAGGTCTATCGGGATTAATCCCAATGACCAAAATTTCCGTATCACGGCGTGTCTGGGGATTTTTCCACAGCATATTACTCACATACATCGCCTCTGCTGACTTCACCCCTGGGACATCCATTGCTTGGTAAAGTCGCCGACGTGAAAACATAGAAATGCGTTGTAAGTTCCGCGTTTGAGAACCGATGACGATAATATC
This sequence comes from Anabaena sp. CCY 9910, assembly GCF_963920875.1. Classification (NCBI taxonomy): domain Bacteria; kingdom Bacillati; phylum Cyanobacteriota; class Cyanophyceae; order Nostocales; family Nostocaceae; genus Anabaena; species Anabaena sp. CCY 9910. The sequence continues at coordinate 20,945 of NZ_CAWUDJ010000008.1, forward strand.
AGCCTGCAAACTGCGATGTAATGTAGTGTTACTGTCATACAGCGCAGCTTGAAACCCAAGCTGCATAAACATTAGCAAGTCAGCAAAAGCAATACCTGACAATGCTACTAAAAGCCTACTTCTTTCATGGCTCAGTTGCAGCCATCCTAAAGGAGTTCGTCGCCGCAATTGTTGAAACATAAAAAATTGGGTTGAATTGATATCACAGTTCAATGACCGCTTTAACCTGCATATTTGTTAAATCAGCAGCTTTTTGGCTAGAGGTAGGATCTAAACGAATGTGGACTTCTACTACTCGGTTATCAATATTGCTCGCAGGGTCAGTGTTTACTACATTTTGCCGCCGTATCTGTAAGCCTTTGCGTTCGACGGTTCCCTGCATTTCTACAGGTAAGTAATCACCGATAATGCGTACTTTTTGCCCTGATTTGACTCTGCTGATATCGCTTTCGTAGACTTCGGCGACTACGTACATTTGGTTTGTTTGTCCAATATCAACAATGCCATCAGTAGAGACTAATTCCCCTGGGTGGGTGTGAATCTCAAACACTTGAGCATCTTGAGGTGATGACCCTCCCAACTCTTTTGGCCATCGCACGTAGGCTTGTTGTAAATGCACTTTTGCTTGGTTCACGGCGGCTATGGCGCGATTAACTTCGGCTTTAGCAGCTTCTACATCTACGCCACGAACTTCGGTGATTTGTGTTAACGTGGCTTTGGCTTGTTGCAGTTGTTGTTGGCTGGTGGTTTGGATGCGCTGCAAGTCCGCTTGGGCTTCTTGGAGGGTTTTTTGGGCAGTTTCTAAGTTTAAGCGCTTGCGATCGCCCTCGGAAGCGGAAACGGCTCCTTGTTGATACAGTGCTTGATAGCGTTGGTTTTCGGCTGTGGCGTTTCTGACTTCGGCTTGCAATCGCGCTACAGTAGCTAGTTGTGCCGCAATATTACCTCTACCTTCCGCCTCTAACTTGGCAATTGTGGCCATTTGAGCCGCAATTTCTCCGCCTTTCGCTCCAGCTTGGGTACGGTTGAGGTTGGCTTGGGCTACTTTTACTTGTTCTTGGGCTTCTTTTAAAGCCGCTTCTAAGCGATCGCGGCTATCTAAAATCGCAATTAACTGTCCCGGTTTTACCCTATCCCCCTCTTTGACTAACAATTGTTCTACCCGACTACCTTCACTAGATGTAGTCGCCGAGAGTTTAATTACTTTCCCCTTTGGTTCAATTCGTCCTAAAGCTGTAACCGTTTTTAGCTCTGGTAACAATGCCCCCGGTGCTTGTACCTTTTGGTTAGATGCTTCCCGAAAATTTAAACCTATATAAAAACTGATTCCTATGGCAACAAACGATGCAAAACAAGCTAAAAAAATCGCTGGACGTAAAATCGATTGAGGAGAAATTGAACGGTCGAGCTTTGAATTCTGCACAATCGCTTACCTTTGTAGCAATTTCAACTTCGCTGACTCAAATCGAATTTTATTAAGTTTGTCAGTTGTCAGTTGTCAGTTGTCAGTTGTCAAGAGTTATTTTCTTCTACACCCCTACACCCTTACACCCCTACACCCCTAAACCCCGTCTCTCTCCAATTTCATAACTGATACATCTACTCGATATCTGAACTGAGATATACAAAACTAAACTGTATAGTTATATAATATGATTATACTAAACCGATTAGTTTAGTCAATAGTTATTTTAGTCATTGATTTGGACTACAGACTCAATTAATACTTCTACGGATTATTGAAAAATGGCACGCCCAAAAATTGGGGAAACAGATCGTTCAAATTCTACCGATAAAGTTGAGAAGATTCTGCAAGGTGCGATGCAGGAATTTTTGGCCCACGGCTATGCTGCCACTAGTATGGATAAAGTAGCGGAAGCGGCTGGGGTTTCCAAAGCAACAGTATATAGCCACTTTCAAGATAAAGAAGGTTTATTTAAAGCATTAATAGAGAAACTAGCCAAAAAACGCTTTCAGAAAATTTTGGGAACTCAAGCCTTACAGGGGGAACCTTATATAGTGCTGAGAAGGTTAGCGAAAACCGCCTTACATCAGATGATAGACGACCCAGAATATCAGTCATTTGAGCGCTTGTTGATTGGTGAGTCGGCACGTTTTCCAGGGTTAGCGCAAATTTTTATCGGTAGCATCGCCAAACCGGCTATAGAAACCATTAGTAAATATATAGCTTCCCGTCCTGAACTCAACATCCCCGATCCAGAAGCCACAGCCAGGATTTTGATTGGCTCACTAGTGCATTTTGTGATGACACAAGAGATTATGCACGGTAAAGATATTATGCCAATGGAGAGCGATCGCCTCATCGATGCTTTGACCCATCTCATTATTAACTGTGCCGAGTAAGCTTTTAATTTGGGAGTTTTTTAGTAATTATGTACTATAATATACTGGTATTCAAAATCTGAAATACAAGTTTTCTATCGAACTACTGTATGGTGAATGACGGCAAAAAATCCCCAATAAACCAAGCTAACGCTCTTTATCGACATGGTGACGTTTTGCTGAGGCGGATTAATAGCATTCCCAATGCTGCTCAAAAACGAGTAGGTACAACTCTGGCTCATGGTGAAGTGACAGGACACAGCCATCGCATACGGGAATCTCATGGTGTGCAGTTGTGGGTACATGGTAGCGAGATGTTTCTAGAAGTTAAACAAGCCAGTGCTACCCTAATTCATGAAGAACACCGAGCCATTGAATTACCCCAAGGGCTATACCGCGTTTGGAGACAACGGGAATACCGTCCTGACGCTTACGTGGAGGTAGAAGATTAATGCTGAACATGATGTCAGGGGGGCGTATCCCGAAGAAGCGATCGCCACAACCTCCCCAGGAAAATCATCAGCCTGTATCGCCTCAAATGGGGCGAAAACTCATCCTTGAACACCGTGCATGGGAGGGGATACGCGTTTTGGGACATCTGGATTTAAGCGGTGCGACAGAGCTTTGCAATTTACCAGAAAATCTCACCTGTGAAAGTCTAGATATTAGTGGCTGTGTGAATCTGACTCACCTACCTCAAGGTCTTCATGTCACCCGTTGGATTGAGTTGGCTGGAAGTGGAATTACAAGTTTAGGCGTGGGACACGGTTTCGTGTTGCGCTGGCGAGGTGTCGAGGTAAGCGATTATATAGCCTTTGAATCTCAGTCCATTACCGGGCAAGATATCCTAAAAATAGAGAACGTTGAATTACGGCGGGTACTAATTGAGCGCCTGGGATACGAAACATTTTTACAGCAAGTGGGGGGACTAGTACGCGATCGCGACAAAGATGTCGGTGGGGAACGTCAACTAGTGTACATCCCCTTTGAAGATGACGAAGCTCTCATGGTCTTAAAGGTTACTTGTCCCTCCACAGGACACATTCACATCCTCCGTGTCCCTCCCCAGATGCAGAGTTGTCATCAAGCAGCAGCCTGGGTGGCTGGTTTTAACAACCCAGACGACTATCACCCCCTGATAGAGGCTTGATTGGGTGAAAAAGACGCGATTTATCGCGTCTCTACAGTTGGTTTATTTGTCGCTTTCTTTTTTCAAATTGGTATCAAAAACAGCTTGCCTTAACCAAACGTGAATTCGACGGAACCTAACCCCAACCCCTTCCCTACAAGGGAAGGGGCTGAAAATAATCTATAACTGAGTACCAAATAATAAGTGTTTTAAGCCTCTCCCCGCGTCGGGGAGAGGTACCCTGCGGGAAGCAAGCTATGGAGAGGGGTTCTTCCGAATTTATTGAACTCACGTTAACCAAGAAACTCCCTAGCCAAACTTGATATTACACCCCTACCCTACGGGCAACGTGGATGAACACCGCCTTGAGTGCAAATGTAAGCTAGTTGTTTGCCATCCAGATTTTTAGCTTGAGAAAAATCTACCCCTTTAACTACCGCAGATACAGAACCTAATTCTGGGGTTTGTACGAATTGGTCTGCTGGGTCTTGTCTGTTGGGTGTAAGAATTGTGTCTTTAAAATCAGCACCGGCTACATTAGCTCCCCGCAAATCGACCAAACTTAAATCAGCATTTCGCAGGTTAGCGTTTTCTAGTTGAGCAGAGCGTAAAATTGCGCCTGTCATGCGAGTAGCGCTGAGGTCAGCATTGCTGAGATTTGCCCGTTCTAAATCAGCGCCGGAGAGGTCGGAACTTTGCCAATCGGTTTTAGTTAAGTTGGCAAATGATAATTGAGCGCCTATGGCGATGACTCGACTAAGACGCGCACCGTAGAGGTTGGCTTCTTGCAATTTAGCATCACCTAAATCAGCCCCTGTCAAGCTGGCATTTTCTAAAACTGTACCTCGCAGATCAGCTCCTACTAATTGGGCGCTGCTGAGGTTAGCACCAATTAAGCGTGCATTAGATAAATTAGCTCTGTTGAGGGTGGCGCGGCTTAAATCACTACGAGTCATGAGGACACGACTGAGGTTAGCATCAGTGAAATTGGCTTGTTTCATCTGGGCTTGAGTTAAATCAGCGATCGCATCATCGTAGGTATCCCAGCGTCCATCATCACCGACACTGCGAAAACGGCTACCCTTAAAACTAGCTTGGTTAAGATTGGCAGATTTGAACTTAATGCCTGATAAATCAATATTGTCTAAAACCAAGTTAAAAAAGGAACCACCCACAGTCCCGCTTTGGCCTAGTTGAGTCCGACTCAGGTCAAGTCCTAAGGTTTTACCACTATAGACATTGAGAATTTTATTAATTGTCTGCTGGTTAGTTTGTAAGCGTTTTTGGCGAACTTCTCGTTCTGGGGATGTGCTACCAACAGAGTCTAATTCTGTTGCCAAAAACTGATTTTTGTTTTGTAATTCGGGGATAGCGGCGGTTCCTACACTTGTGAGTGCCTGTTGAATGGTATCTATGAGGATGGGGTTAGTTTCCTTCACCATCATGTCCGTCAAAAATTGGATAGATTGGAAATCTTTGAGACTACCCAAAGCCAAAATTGTCCTCTGACGGTCTTCAATGCTGGCTCCAGACTCAGGACTTAATTGTTTCACCAGTTCCAAGAACTGCTGACTGTTAATTTTCTGCGATTCCCGATTTCCTTGCTGAGTTTGGATATAAACTTGAGTCCCAATTAAAGTAGCCAGTACAGCCGTCATACTGGTAAGGGCAACACCAAATAGGGTGAGACTGGGGTTTTGCTGCATCCGTCGCCACAAGGAAATCAAGCTACTGTTGTCTGTGGTGATGACTTCTGCTTGGGGGTAGCTCATAGCCATTGCAGTTGTGGCTAAGGCGGCCTTTCCTTCCTCTGGTTGAGGACTGACACCAGATAAACTTCGTCCACTTGGGGCTACATCTGGAGATGGTACAGGGCGATTGGCATCGGCTACATAAGTACCCGCCAACCAATCATGTAAGGCTTTCCGTCCCCGACGTGCGGGTAAGGCTAAAGCCTCGCCTATGACCATTAACACCGCCAATGATGTAAACAAGCCCAAGTTGGGAAAGGCAAAACTGTAGCGCCAGAGAATGTAAGCAACGGACATAGGTACAGTCCAACGACCAATACCTTCACGGACGACAACGGCGGCTAAACCTGGGGGAGTACCTTCTTCGTTGACTACCTTCACGCCAAACCAGCGCTTGGGCAAAGTACTACCTGTTTTCGCTAGTAAGTATAATTGCCACCAGGAAAGAGCTGTGGGTGCTAACAAAGCTAACATCCATAGGTAATTAGTCGGCCAAGCTACATTTCGTATACCATAGTCTGCCGGTAATGCTAAAGGTCTGGCGATCGCTCTTTCTGCAACTACTAATCCTGGGTTGAGGGGTTCTCGATTAATATCACTTCTGGAATTGATATATGCCCCTAGACCAAAAGGAACTAAGCCAGTGGTAGCCAACAAGGTAATTTCCGTTGCCCAAGCGGCCAAGCGCCTTGTAGCTAGGGGTAATGAATTGGGTTTTGCTAAATTTTTGCTTGGTGGATTATTACTTTTTTTAACAATTGGAGTCGTCATTTTTAGATAATTCCCTTTAAGTTTATTCTTTTGCCGCATTCCGGCATCGTTAACATAAGACTATTGCTTATTTTGAGAATTGCCAGATACAAAAAATTTGTATCCAAGATACACTAACCCAGCTAACAGCGCCAAAGATATTGCCGATACAACGACTTTTAACACCATTTGGGCGATCGCTATGCCTAATACTACCGACACACCCACAACTATTAGCTTTTTTGTCCCGGATAAGCCATTAAACCAGAGTTGTAATTTCTGAAAACTAGCGTTCTGATTTAGCCAATTCAATGGCGAGTTTTTTTCTGGCCCTGGAGACTGGGCATTCATATCCGCCTCTAGCTGTCGGAGACGACGCTCTAAATCATCTTCTGGTTGAGGACTCATGAATCTTTTTTTACCTCAGTTAAGATATTTAACAATGGAATTTGGGATGAGAGAAATGTCACAAACCAGGAGCAGGAAGCAGGGTAACAGGTAGTAGAAGGGAGAAGTTACTGAAACATTTTCCCCTTGCCCCAATTCCTATTTCTTCCCCATCCCCATTACCCCTTATCCCCAGAGGGGGCCCCACCTTCCCCATTCCCTCTTTTCAATACAGCTATCCTATTAATTAGACACTTTATCTAATCTTTAACATTTAGCCATATATTCATTAAATTAGTAGATAAAATTTTATACAATCCACTTTGGAACATAGACGTAATAGCAACGTCTTTTAACTCAGACTATTTATTATATATATCGCTCTAAAAATAGTCGGGAGCATTAATTCATATGAAGAAGTTTAGCCTATTTAAAGTTGTTCCCGCAGCTTTAGCGATGATTTTAGCATCAAGTCAAGCTAATTTAGCTCAAGTACCATCAATTCAGATCAATAGGAAATTGCCTTCAGAGCCATTGGTCTTGAGTGGTCAGTCTGGTGGAACAGTCAAAAGCAATTGTGGCAATGTTGCTGCTACAGCCAATCAAATTATCGAAGTTACAGAAGCACTACCTTATTTACGATTGACTGTTGAAGGTCAAGGTAAACCCACATTATTGATTGATGGGCCTGGTGGACGTTTCTGTGTTTTAGCAGATACTTACTCAGGCAGTAAAGCTGAACTATCAGGTTATTGGCAGCCAGGAAGGTACTTGCTAAAAGTAGGGAATATATTACCAGGACAGCATAATTACAACCTCTCAATTTCCCAAGAAAAGCTGCCCAACAGCAGCAAAAGCATCCAGTTTCGGTAGAGGAGCAGGTTTGATCTGAGCGGAGTCGAAGGGGAACAAGAAAATTCTGAGTAATAGAACTTACCCATGAAAACGAAACATCAAGGGTGTGTTAGGCGCTGATTTCCCTGATGATTGCTCACAAAATAACTATCCTCGCGCCTAACGCACCGCCTCATAGAAGGTGCGTTACGACTAAATTTTCTTGTCTCTCAGTCCCAAATTCTTTCATAGCCGTAACACAACGGCAATAAAGCGGGAAGAAAATCTACACCGCTTTTTGCCTCCCCTACTTAAGATTTACTTTATAAATGGTCTCTTAGTGCCTGCTTTTAAAACTAGACAGACAAGCTTCTAGGTGTGGACAGTCTTCGCACTGCATTTCTTTACCAGGGTTAGCACATCCACAAGGAGGATTAACAAAACAATCATTTGGATTTGTGGGGAATAAATGCTTTTTGCATAGCAATTGTAAGGCGGCTTCATGTAGACAAAAAATACAATCTTGCACCATTCTCATCTCCTTATAAGGTGGAATTATGACGCTACTGACCACCTAATCCAAGCTGAAACTTGGTCTTCCACTACAAACACTCGTTTTTGCGAATTAGCAGTTTCCGCCACCAGCACTTTCAGTGTCACCGTATCTATATTGTTAATCAGGTAGTTTCCGTAACCAACAACTTTTCCCAAATGCCCAGTTTGTTGATTAAGTACATAATCTCCTGTGGAGAACATAACAGTATTACAACTTTTAAAAATAAATTCAACATCCTATATTGATTCTGGATGAACAATTTAGTAAAAGCCTCATACTTGTAGATTGTTCTAATTGAAACCCCGGAAATATATTCCAGTTCTTTACTCTCTGTCCTTGGATATAATCAAGACTTACGCACCCAGGTTGTCTATTGAGATTGAGTGTAATAATGTAAACGTCCGAACCCTTGATTGTTCGTTATCACGGGTAAGTTTTAACCTTTGTGCAACTTTTTCCTCGTCTTTACGTCTCACACTGAGAATACCTAATTACCTATCGTAGATATTGCCTACGCCATACTACCTGCTACGCTCTATAACTACTTAGCCTAACATTTTCATGAAAACCCCATCATAATCGCTGCGAAACTTGCATTCATAGCTGATTAAATGGCGGATAACAGGAGCATATGCTGATAATCACTAATTATTGGTGAAATTAGCAAAAATACTCAATTTATTTTCAGTAAAATCACCCTTATTTAAATTAAGCTACTGAGTTTATGCTAGCGTTTCAAAGATTACTTGCTAGCCTCCGTTTTCTTATCTTATATTGCATTAATTTATAGCTAGATGTATTGCTGTGATTAATTTATAGGTAATTGGCTTTCTAAGGCACAGCATTTAATCTTTCAGTGGTGTACAATATATAATCCTTGCGAAGTATTGACTTTTTGGAGATTGTAATTATTCATATTGCATATTTTCACAAAAAGTTATAAATTATTAATCTGTAGGGGAAAATGAGTCTTTAAAACCAAATCCTAATTTATTCAGGATATGAGGAACTATTAAGACTTCATCTAAACCTTAAACAGCCCCAGGGATATGTTTTTATTTGGTAAAGCATAGTTCCAGCAATAATAATGGAACGACAGATAATCTAAAAATATATCTTTATAGTACGGTTTTTAGTAATTGCTTGATAAGTTGAGGTAATTAATTACAGTGATAGCTGTAACTTATCACAAGCATCAGTGATTGCTAGCAAATTAATTGTGCATTCAGAATTATAACAATCAACGGCTTTTAAAATTTATAGTCGGTTGTTATCTCAATTGATGTAGGCTATTTAAACAATTATCTTTGCTATTTATGTGAAGGTAAGACTACCAAAGCGCATCTACCAACAATTCACACCCCCAATGGAGTTAATCTGGCGATGCAGAAGCTAAACGGACTGCTAACAAATGACATTATAGAAGAATCAGCATGGGAAGCTATAGAAAAGTCGATTTTATATTATAAAGGTCATCCGGTAGGGACGGTTGCAGCCTTTGATGCTTCTGTAGAAGCATTAAATTACGACCAATGTTTTGTGAGAGATTTTGTTTCATCAGCATTAATTTTTTTGATTAAGGGTAAAATAGATATTGTCCGCAACTTTCTAGAAGAAACATTAAAATTACAGCCTAAAGATAGACAGTTAGATGCTTATAAGCCGGGGCGGGGATTAATTCCAGCTAGCTTTAAAGTAGTCTCAGATAATGGTGAAGAATATTTAGAAGCGGATTTTGGTGAACACGCGATCGCACGCGTTACACCAGTTGATTCTTGTTTATGGTGGATTCTCTTATTGCGTGCTTATGTAGTAGCCACCAAAGATTTTTCTCTAGCATATCAGCCAGAATTCCAAACAGGTATTCGGCTAATTATGGAAATATGCTTGGCAAATCGTTTTGATATGTATCCAACATTATTGGTTCCTGATGGTGCCTGCATGATTGACCGCCGATTAGGTATTTATGGTCATCCTTTGGAACTACAAGTTTTATTTTATGCGGCGTTACGTGCAGCCCGTGAAATGTTAATTTGTCAAGGAAATCAAGATGTTGTGGAAGCAATTGATAACCGCCTACCGCTTTTATGCGCCCACATCCGCCAACATTATTGGATAGATATTAATCGCTTAAATGCAATTTATCGCTTCAAGAGTGAAGAATACGGTAAAGCAGCAGTCAATTTATTTAACATTTATGTAGACTCTATTCCCTATTACGAATTAGATAAATGGTTGCCCAAAAAAGGTGGTTATTTAGCTGGTAATGTTGGCCCTTCCCAGTTGGATACTCGCTTTTTTGCCCTGGGTAATTTGATGGCGATTATTTCTGACTTAGCCACAGAGGAACAGTCACAAGCTATTATGACTCTCATCGAAGATAGATGGGAAGATTTGGTAGGAGATATGCCAATGAAAATCTGCTACCCAGCTTTAGAAGATGAGGAATATAGAATTGTCACAGGGTGCGACCCGAAAAATATACCTTGGTCGTATCATAATGCAGGAAGTTGGCCAGTTTTGATGTGGATGCTAGCAGCAGCATCTGTAAAAGCTGGGAAACCTTATATAGCAGGTAAAGCCATTGAAATTGCTCAAGCACGCCTTTTAGAAGATGAGTGGCCAGAGTATTACGATGGCAAAAAAGGACGACTCATCGGTAAACAAGCCAGAAAATATCAAACCTGGACAATAGCTGGCTTTTTATTGGCGGCGGAATTGATGGCAAATCCTTCTCATTTATCATTAATTAGCTTTGATAAACTACCATCAGAATTGGTTTCCAGAGCGTGTGAGTTTGAAATTGGCAGTGTAGATACTTCTATCTCTCTATAAATTTTCATCTACATTTATATGCTCTAAGATTTTATATGCGTAACCCCTTGTAATTGCCAGGGGTTTTTTTATGAGAAATTAGTACGTCCATCTGAGCAAGGCTTCCAGAGCGATCGCCTCTGGCGGACAGGTACACTATCCCACAACCTCAAGCTAGATGACGAAACCAAGTACTAGGGTAATTTTAAGACTTGCGTGTACACCGCAGGTTTTATAGACCCTTAAATCCTATATCCATTTCTACCTTTTGTTCTGTGGGAGTTGAAGCAATTGGAGATTTATAAGAAGTTTGACGGCTTTTGCTAACTTGGCTGAGAAAGATACCTAACATAATCAAGCTACCACCAAGATATTGAGCCATAGTCGGGACTTCACCTAATATGAAATAAGCTGCCATAATACCTGCAATTGGTGTAAATGAAGCGACTAAGGATGCTGTAGAGACAGTAGAACTTTTCAACCCTATAATCCAGAATGACTGACCTATAACCACAATTACACCACCATAAAGAAACATCCATTGCCACAAAAATGGTGATAGGACATCAGCAAAATGATCTCTACCATAGAGTAATAGAGCAATAAAGAAAAAGATGACGGTTCCCAGTGCAGTCCGAAAGATGCTGTAAATTCCTAAAGGGATATGAGTTAAATATTTTTTACCGATAATTGTAGAAATAGCTAAAGTGATAGACCCTAAGGCTACTAGAAATTCTCCTAAACCCAATTGCCAACCTCCCATATTCATCATGTCTGACCCCGGAGGTTGAAGGATAATAGTTAAGATAACACCAGTAAATGCGGCGATCGCTCCGATAAATTCCCCAAAACCGATCCGCTCTTTTAACAACCAAACCGATAAAGCCAAAGCAAGAGTTGGTTCTAAGCGTCCCACCAAAATCACATTATTCACCCCTGTGAGTGACAATGCTTGGAAAATTAAGCCAGGCGCTAGCGCTCCTGATAAGATGGCTACTGCTGTTAAACCAGCCCAATCCTTCTTGGATAGTTGGGCTAAAGTAGCTTTGTTCCACTGTCTGTTATAGATGAGGAGCATCACCATCAAGGCGCATAAGTTCCCCACAAACAAAACATTACATAAAGAAATGGGATTGCGTCCATCAATAAAGTGACGAGCGCCAATTTCCGTGAGCTTCCGGGTAACTGCACTAGATGCACCAAAAATGAAGATGGCTAGCCAAAGATATACTTGTCCAGAAACTCTGCGGATTAGGCGACTTCGTCCTCTAAATTTAATCACAATCACATCACAGCAATAAAAGCATCATTCGCTATGGTAATTTACTTCAATCTATTTAAAAATTAGGTTTTGCTGAGAATAACCTTAAATAGGAATTAGGACTGACGCACCCAGATTTTCTGTTGATATCGGGTGTAAGGTTTTCAAACATTTATACACGCCAGTTTGTACCCTGCGGGTTCCGCTTTAGCGGTACAAGTCGGGAAACCCCCCACGCAAATAGCTCCCCTATACCCTTCTCCAAATCATCTTTTGTTTTCATGCGTAAGTCCTAAAGGATGAGACTTTGAGGATGATGTGAGTTTCTGAAAAAACGCTGAGAATTAACTTAATAGAATTAATAGATAAACTCAGGAAAATCATGAATTGGTTTCAATAAGCTCTCAGTCCTCAGTGGGATAGTTTAGATGTTCGAGATAAATCAAACATCCAGGAGTTACCAATGAAACTCGCGCCATTAATTACAACTTTTGCATTGACTGGTTTTTTAACGGTTTGGGACGCACCATTAAAAGTAATCAATCCTGCATTAGTTCAAGCATCAGCTCAAGAATTATCAGTAAGTCAGAAAATATCATTAGTTACTAAAAATAAGGGTCAGATTGGTGGTGGTGATCAGTTGCGTCGTTTCTTTTTCGGAGATTTGGAACCGATTGGAATTCAACCAGGTGGCGCAGGCCATGTAGTTAACCTTTATAACAAAGCCAACAATGTGACATTCTCTTATTGTTCAACTTATGATGTAGTTGTTGCAGTTAAAAAAGGCAAGGTAGCTAAATTTGAACCTAATGAAGTGAAGTAATCATAGGCTGTACATAAAAAATAATCAACAGTCTTATTGCTGAATTAGGGAAAAATGGAAATAAGCATCATCCTTTTTCCCTTTAATTATTTCCTCATATGTTTTTCTATTAAATTTTCATGAAGTTACCTTATAAATATAATCTTGGCAAACTTCAAAATGTCCCAGGCTCTTAAAAGTAGCTATAGGTAATCGCACACTCACCATAGTACCTTTTGCCGTATCAGATTCAATAGATAATTTCCCATAATGAGCATGGACGATGCGTTGGACAATGGCAAGTCCTAAGCCAGTGCCGTGAGGTTTTGTAGAAAAGAATGGCTGAGTTAATTTTGATAAAATTTCTGGGGGAATTGGTTCACCACGATTACAAATATTTATACAGACTTCATCTGGCGATGAAATATTTACTTCCCATTGAACAACCTCTCCGGCTGAAATTGCCTCACAGGCATTGCGGATAGTATTAATAAATAACTGTTTAAGTTTATCTTTATCTGCTAATATTTTAACTGAAGTTGATGAGGGAATAAATTCAATTTTACGTGAGAGTGCTTCTGGCATTTGACGCACTAATACAAGTAACTCACTAATAAATTTATTAACCTCTAATTCACATATTTGTAAAACTTGAGGTTTTGCATAAAGCAAAATTTCACTTAGTAGATTATCTAAGCGACAAGCTTCACTAATTGCTAAGGATAATCTCTCTTGAGCAGCTGATGACAAAATTGTTTTTTGAGAATATTTTAATCCCATGATCATGGTAGTTAAAGGATTGCGAATTTCATGCACAATCATGGCTGCAAATTCACCAATAGCTGCTAGTCTTTCCTTTTCTACAAGCTTGCTTTGTGTTGCTTTTAATTCTGCTGTACGTTTTTCTACTTCCGCTTCCAAAATATGATTAAATTGGCACTGCTCCTTATATAAGCGATAATTATCAATGGCTGTAGCAGCACGTTCGGCAAATAATTCTGTAAACTGGATTTCTTCTGGACTAAACTCTCGTGATTCGTGATGAAATGAGCAAATAGTACCAATTACTTCGCCTTCAGCAGTCCGTAACGGTATCCCTAAATAAGCTCGATAACCTTCTGGAGGCTGACCATATTCTGGATGTTTACTTGTATCTTCTACTACTAAGGAGTTACCAGTTTCTATAACGGTGTTAGTTAGGGAACCATGTAGTGAATAAACGTGTTCGCCTACACCCATATTAATATTACTGGCTAGGACTTTCTCAAATCCTTGTTGACACAATGTGACTACCGACCAATCTACATTGAGTAACTTGCTGACTCCACAAGCAATGTTAAACAGATAGCCGCTTAGTTCTCCAGTCCGATAGTTTAAAGATGATAAAAGAGCGATCGCCAGACGCTCACGTTGCCACATTTGATTTTGCAAAAAAATTCCATCATCAATGGCTTTAACCATAAATACCTATAACAAACTTCGGGAAATTATTTTGGAAATATCTATGTTAAATTACGGTGAGAAACTTCTGATTATCTCCCCAAGAAGATATCAGTTTTATAGATATAAGTACTGAGATATTTATATTTTTTTAACTAATTAAACAAGAAGTAACCCAGTGTCAAGACTAAATTAAAACTGAAACTGTTAAATGCTGGGTTTTAACAATACACTACTGATAATATAAAGCCCAAGGGATTATTAATCTTTTGTGAAGTTTATCAGTAGAGATAGAATGCAGGTATTACTATAAGGGCTTTCGGAATCATGGAAGTTTTTAGGAAATTCTCAGCTTAAATTAATTTAATCACTAAGTAATATATTTTAATTAATATTAAAGAGATAAAATATCGGATACTTAACCTGCATATTTTAATTTAGGAACAAAAGCCCACAAGGATGGTATTCCAGATATAAAACCACTAGCAAGTGGCAACTGACACGCGCAGCACAAGGAAAATATTTGGTATTTTATTGGTAATAACTACCCTATTTACTTTAGTCTGCAAGAGCGGTAATTGTAAATCAGCTATAACTAAAGATGTAGGGGTTAACAGTCAAGCTAAATTTAACAGCTTGATTTTATTATCAAAGCCTTATTTGCTACTCAAAAACAGTGAATAACATTAAAAAAAATTGGATAAATATCGACCCATTTTCCCTACAGTTACGCCTAACAGTTGGTATGGCTTCCTTTTCAGCTTTGGTATTAGGTAGCCTGGCTACCTGGACAAGTTGGAAGATGCAGCAAATTTTAATTGATAGCCGTAAACATGAGGTAGAACAAATAGCCAAGCGTTTACCACAAGACCTGCAAATTTATAGCAGAATGATGCAACCTGAGATGAGTTTACAAAAGGCTATTAATAATTTTGCGAATACTAACACATTGATATGGTTTAAAAATTCTAACAATGAAATATTATCAAAAACTGAAAATTTAGATTTATTACCTGACTCTTTGGTAGCTAAGTTAATGAAATTGACTCAGATGCCGATTAAAGCGCAAGTTTATCAAATTAATCCCAGCTATTTTGTTGTATGTGGAACTTCTATCAAAGTCCAAGGTAAGTTGTTGGGTGAGTTATTTGTAGTCAAGGATATTACCCGCGAACAAACCATGTTTGTAGCAATGGTGCGTAATTTAGGTATTACTAGTATTCTGGCAATTATTATTCTGACTGTAGCGATCGCATTTTATATCAGGCGCTCTCTACAACCTTTGCGCCAACTCAGTCAAATGACTGCTGTGATTTCTGCCGAAGATTTAGGGCAAGCCCAATTATATCTTGATAATGCTCCTAGCGAAGTCAAGGAACTAGCACAAACCTTAACTATGCTTTTATCCCGTCTCGCCCAATCCTGGGAACAAGAGCGGGAATTTGTCAGTAATGTTTCTCACGAATTACGTACACCCTTAACGATTGTATATGGTTATTTACAAAGCGTATTGCGGCGGCAAAATAATTTAACCCCTCTTCAACAAGAAGCTTTAGAAATTGCTGCATCAGAAGCGGAAAGAACTATCCGTCTGCTGCAAGATTTACTAGATTTAGCAAGAGCAGATAGCGGTTATTTATACTTTCAGATGAAAACTTATGTGCTGAATGACATAGTTGCAGAAATTGTAGTCATGGCTGAAAAGTATAGCGATCGCCTAATTACTATCGAGTCAACAATTTCCCCTATTGAAGTGAAAGTAGATTACAGTCGCTTTAAACAAGTATTACTGAATTTGATTGATAATGCTGTTAAGTATTCTGAAGCTGATACACCCATAACCTTTAAGTTAGATCAACTTCAAGACACAGCAATTATTCAAGTTTGTGATCAAGGTTATGGTATTCCTTTACAACACCAAGCCCGGATTTTTGAGCGATTTTATCGTATAGATGAATCTCGCTCCCAGGCGACTGGCGGCTGTGGTTTGGGCTTATCGATTGTCAAAACGCTGGTAGAGGGTATGGGAGGTAGTGTCAGCGTGCAATCAAAGTTAGGAGAAGGGAGTATATTTACAATAGTTCTGCCTAGATAGACAAAGTATGAATCAATTCAAAATACCCTACAGGAAGCTAAAGCTACAAAATTCAAAATAGCCGCCCACAAGTAGTGAGTTTTTCAATTTAATTTTTTCTGAGAAAGAAATTAAATATAAAATTTTATATTTAATTATTGAATTTATTAACTATAGGATTACTATTTGATTTGTCAATTATATGTAAGGTGGGCAATGCACACTAAAACCCTGATATGGTGGGCATTGCCCACCCTACAGATACTTACGTTTGTTCAATGTTTAAATATGATTCCTATAATTAGTTAATGAAGTATATTTCTTTAATTCAAGAGTCAGATATCAGATAAATTTGACTTCTGATTCCTGACTCCTAATTGCTCACGTATATACTAATTCTTATCATAAATATCGATCCTGGCTGTACCAACAGGAATATCTCCTGTCAATCCAACCCTTCTAGCCGTCACGCCGTAAAGCAGTACGTCTTGACCTATGCCATTTCTTCGTACACCTGTTAGTTCTACTTCTACAGAAGCACCAGATGTTACAGGTTCATCAAAAGTGATTGACAAATTTTCTTTACTAATCTCTGTTTTAGCGGAAATTGCTTTACCTGATTCATCCCTAATTCTCACTCCATTAAAACGTTCCATTTGACTTGGTAATGAAATCATGAGGTCTTGCAAAGACATACCTACTACTGCCAGTCGAATAAAGTGATTACCATTCCGGACACCAGAGTTTGTAATATGGGGAACGTTAACATTTAGCGCCACCTGAGATAGTTTGTTGATATTTGAACCAGGTTGTTCATGTCTTACAGGTGTAGCTATAGCTACAGCAGATGTAGAAAGAATAAGAGCAGATAAGCTACCGTAAATTAGACTTTTCATGATGCAATTTTCGTTTTTAGGTGAATTACTTGCTTGGTGTTAATCAAGCAGTGTAATTAACAGGTTGCTTCATGAAGATGAGTTCAAGCTGATATATAAATTAAAGCAGTATGAAATTTGATGATCAATAATCTTATAAAAATCAGCATGACATTGAAAAATTAAGGATTTTCTCAGCAAAAACTTAAAATTCATTCAAGAAAAACTCACTTTTATCATTAATGTTTTGAAAAGCTGATGCAGAGGCGGAAATTAATTTTATAAACCAGATTTGAAAAAAATATTTAATGCCTTTAGGATATGAATCAATAATATTGAATGACTCGGTTGCAGGTATAGCACTGATGACCGATAAACTTGAGTGTCGAGTTATTTCTTAATAAACCCAGAGTTAGTTTAAAATCGCAATTTTCTTGGACAATGACCAATGATAGGCATAAAAATATGACAGCACACATTCTTTTGGTTGAAGATGAAGTTAAATTAGCGCGATTTGTCGAATTGGAACTGAGTAGTGAAGGTTACAAAGTCAGTGTCGCCCATGATGGAATTACTGGACTCACCTTGGCGCGAGAGTCAACACCCGATTTAGCAGTTCTTGATTGGATGTTACCAGGACTATCGGGTTTAGAAATTTGTCGCCGTCTGCGAGCAACGGGTAATTCAATACCTGTAATTTTATTAACTGCCAGAGATGAAGTGAGCGATCGCGTGGCAGGATTAGATGCAGGAGCTGATGATTATGTAGTCAAACCTTTTAGCATTGAGGAATTATTGGCAAGAATTCGCGCTCATCTGCGCCGCACCCAAGAAACAGATGAAGATTTATTGCAGTTTGAAGACCTAAGTTTAAATCGCCGCACTCGTGAAGTGTTTCGGGGTAACAGAGCAATTGAATTAACAGCAAAGGAGTTTGATTTATTAGAGTATCTTCTTTCCCATCCCCGTCAGGTTTTTACCAGAGATCAAATTCTCGAAAAAGTTTGGGGTTATGATTTTATGGGTGATTCCAACATCATCGAAGTTTACATCCGTTATTTGCGGCTGAAGTTAGAAGAAAACAACGAAAAGCGTTTGATTCATACAGTCCGTGGTGTAGGATATGCACTACGAGAGTATCCCAACAAATAATTTCAACGTAGAAAACTTATACCAAATTAATATGAAGCTGTGCCAAATAAAGGATGTAGAGACGTTGCATGCAACGTCTCTACAGTACAGAATCAAGTGCATCTATGGCTACGCCAGGCAAGCTACATCAAGAAACGGTATTACCAATTAAGAATTTATAGTGAAAAAGTGACCAATCACTCAGATTTCCATTGACTACGAACACAAAATCATTAGCAGGGGTTGTTACTGTATTCCCTGAAGATTCCAGCTTTTTCCCCTTGAACGACTGGTGTCTAATGTTGTGGCCTTAGTTAAAAGTTTGATGGTTGTAGATGAATATAGGAATAATTGAGCCTTACAGTGACGGATTTTTGGAAGTCTTACCAGAAGGTGAAAGCAGCGACTATTGGCAAATTGCCGCTATACACATCAATGGTCAAGCTTACTGCCCTACTCCTCAGCTTTATCGTTCAGAAAAACTAGCCTTAGCAAAAGCTGCAAAAATTTATGATTGGATAGCTGAACAAGAATCAGACACCAGTGATGGGACTTACTACTGTTCTCCGTTGCAACTTATTCTCTGGCAGCAATCTAAGGCATCTTAGGGAACACCAATAAATTATTCCAAATTGACGGTTAGTAGGGTGCGTCAGTGCCATAAAACCTACCTGTACCAGGAAATTATTCATACTGACGCACCCTACATTTTGGAAATGATAGGTCATAGATACCCGACTTTTTGAAAAAGTCGGGTATCTGACTAAAGTATATTTCAGATATCACTTTGCAAAGTGCATGAAAATGATTATCATTTAAAAATGAATTTACCAATCATTACTGTCGTTGCCGGCCCTACTGGCAGTGGCAAAACTACCTGGATTTGCCAACAAATACGAAACACCACCTCCCATGAAAACATCATTTACTTTAGTCCTGGGACTGGTAAAGTTCCCATCGACCAGACACGAATAGCAGCAGAATTCCCAAAAGTCAAAGTTTTTAGTGATGGGCAAGAAATCGAGTTTTTGTCCGAACTGGCAACAGCCGGAAATGCTTATATAGAAATAGGGTTTTATTTAGAATTAAGCGCTATCCAAACAATATTAGATAATTTACCTTATCAAGCCGTAGCTGTTTTACCAGCAAACCTCCCAGACTCTGAATACCATACCTGGGCTAGAAAAATTATTATTGGTGCAGAGATTAATGCCACCATCATACCCACCCAAATGTGGCGCGTACCCAGCAACGGTCAAGTAATTGACGAAGATAGTTTAAAAGAGTTTTGGTACGAAATTACTTATGGTGCTTATGGTGTAGTTAACCGTGCCAAGGGTATTTTTGATGTTGCTGATGGTAGGTCACTTTATGCAGATTTTGTCGCAGGTATACCTACGACTGATTTTCTGGAATTAGACTTACCCCGCCACTTAGCAGGCAGACCGCAAAGGTTTAGTGGTATAGAAGTATTGGGAAAAAACTTAGATGAGTCGGCAATGAGACAGACTTTGGCAGATTGCTATTTAACAGATGCAGCGATCGCACAATACCAAGAACAGGTAACACAAATTTTACTAGAGGAAGGTAGCGAGTGAAAATAGCAGTTATGTCCTGCATTCATAGCAACTATGAAGCCTTAGATGCAGTTTTGTTAGATATTGACCAACAAAAAGCCGACCAAATCTATTGTTTAGGCGACTTAGTAGGATATGGCCCATATCCTAATGCTGTCGTCGCACAAATTCGCTCATTAGATATTCCCACCTGTGTCGGCTGTTGGGATGAAGATATTGTGGAAGGTTTAAACTCCTGTGAGTGTAGTTATCCTTCACTGTTAGCGGAAAAACGCGGTAAACTCGCCCATGAGTGGACACATAAAGAACTCCATCAAGAAAACCAAGAATTTCTCGCCCAATTACCCCACACCTTACGTCAAGACAACTTGGTTTTCGTTCATGGTAGTCCCCAGAGTAACCATGAGTATTTGTTACCAGAACTTGATGCTTTTGCCGCCTTAGAAAGAGTGTTTTCCACAGATGCAGATGTGCTATTTTGTGGACATACTCATGTACCTTATGTCCGTACTCTAGATGCAGGCAATTTACAAGTATCCGTCAAGGGTGTGGGAATAGAACAGAAAGCAATTAACTTTTCTGCTTCAGTAAAACGAATTGTCAATGTAGGTTCGGTAGGAGAACCGAGACACGGGCGACCAAATGCCACTTATGCTATTTATGATACCGATACTCAAGAAGTAAATCTCAGAGAAGTACCTTACGACTATCAAAAAACCTGCGCCGCCATCATCGAACAAGGCTTACCTCCCATCTTTGCTTGGCGTTTAGCCCAAGGTTTGGAATATGCAGAAAGGGCTGATGACCCCACTCATGTTTGTACTCGATGAAGGGGATTGGGGATTGGTCAATAGTCAATAGTCAATAGTCAATAGTCAATGGTTTTTTGTTTCCTTGCATCCCTAGTGCTTTTTGCAAAAAATAAATTATGAAATCGAAGAATTTTTATGAATAAATGGGCAATTTTAAGCGGGATTGAGGGTAATTTGGCAGCTTATGAGGCTGTAATGGCCGATATTAAGCGCCAAGGTGATGAAATAGAAGCTTTATATATTTTGGGTGATTTGGTGGGGCCAAGACCGGAAGTAGAAAAAGTAGTAGAACGAGTCCGTAACCCACGAAATGGCGAGTTAGAACCTCTGGTTTGTAAAGGTTGGTGGGAAGAACAGTGCTGCATTTTGCATGGTCTTGGCCCTACTGGCGAGGCTGATGATTTGTTAGCCCAGTACGGCGGAGAAACAGTTAAGTTACTTTGGGATTCTGTTTCTCGTCAGACAGTGCAATGGTTACGAAATTTAGATTTTGGTTTTTTTGAACTAGATTGTTTATTAATTCACGGTACGACTGTATCAATTGATGAAGCATTAACCCCCGATACTTCGCCAATTCAAATGCTTGACCGTCTGACAAGAATACAGGCAAATAATTTATTTTGTGGTCGTTCTGGTTTAGCTTTTCAATATCACTTGCAAGCTGGTTCAGTCACTACAGGTATCACAACTCTTGATAGTCCAAAGTCCCCTGAAACTATGACTATTTCTCCACGCCAGATAATTGGAGTGGGTAATGTAGGCAGAACACCAGGTGTAGCAACATACACTCTCTATACTCCCACTACAAACTTCGTAGAATTTAAAACTATCCGTTACGGCGTTGGTCAGGGATTTCAGCGTAATTCTGTTAAAGCTATCTCATCCTAAAGTGCGTTATACCAAATTAAGATGAAGCTGTATAGAATAATTGAATGCAGATGCACGCAGCGAAAAGTTCTGTAGGAGGGTTAGCCCGACCTAGGAAACTTTTCAAGACAGAAAAACGTGGATAAATCAACGGATTTTATATTATGTGCAACCTCATATAAAATTGGTATTACAGATAAAAACATATCCAAAATGTAGGGTACATCAGTTCGATAGAGCCTAACTATACTCAGAAATTATTCATCCTGACGCACTCTACCAAACCATTAATTTCCGATAATTTATTCTCTGGTGTTGCTAAATTAACTATAGTCATATCAGATGATTTTGCATCTATCCTGCGTAGTAAATATATAAGTTTGATTTCTGTCTCCAGATTTATGAATTATTAGCGGACAGTGCTTATAGTTAAGTTCTTAGGTGAGGCTAAACCTAGTCACGCAAGTGAGGCGAAAAATCATGTTACTCAAATATTTACAGTTGCATTGTTTCTCAATCAATGATTGGTTCAATTGCAATTATCACACTGAATAAATCTTTATGCCAGAGTTGGCTTTTTAAGATTCCCTAGATAGCACCGTAAATTTGGGGATTTTAAGCTAATAGGCTTTTAAATTATTTATTTTCGATATATCTATCATGCTCTTTACTCCCCTCTCCGCGTCGGGGTTGGAGGAGAGTTCAAAAATTCTTTTTTGAACTCACGTTGACACAGAGTTTTTTGAGCAGACTATATAACAGATGACCACTTTTCTGTCTGGTTTTTCTACAGCTTCCTTTGTTGAATAAGGATATAGCTTTGCTCATGCTGCAAATTATTCTTGCGTGCAATGCAAACAAAATTGCCGATGTTTGTATTGTGGAAAAAGGGGTAGAGGAGGTGATAATAACTCGCTCAACGTAAGTGAGGTTTTTGAGAGAGTTTGAGCGTTCTCCTCTATATTTCTCTACACGTCATCCGCGTTAGAGATTAAAGAAAAGCAAGCACATCTCAAAGCACATTCTTTTCTTATTCCCCATGTTTTATTATAGCCAATCTGAAACATAAATTGGGGAGAGGATGAATCAATTCAAAATACTCTACGGGAAGCTAAAGCTACAAAATAAAAATGGTTGTATCAATCTGCAAAATAAACAAACACATCATTTAATAGCCTAATTTCTATCATATTCATCTACCAAGGTGCAGTATCGTGAACACCTTACGCCGCCAAGAAAATGATTTTTGGCATCGATCGCATCAGCCAATTCCCGAAGAACTTCCTACGTTAGAAGCTAACGAGTTTCTACCCCATATTGGGAAATGGACAAGTATCGGTGGGGTGGTTGTCTTTAGTATCTTTGTTGTAGGAGTGGCGCTAACATCTGTTCTCAAGTACAACGTGACGGTAAAAGTGCCGGCGACTATTCGCCCTGTGGGAGAATTAAAGCTTGTACAGTCATTGGTTAGCGGCAAAATTCTCAAAATTGATGTTGCAGAAAATCAGATGGTGAATGAAGGACAAGCGATCGCCTACATTGATGATTCGCGTCTGCAAACCCAAAAGAGCCAATTACAAAACCTGATTCAGCAAAGTCAACTACAACTCAATAAAATTGATGCACAGTTGGGAGAAATCGATGCTCAAATTACAGCACAGACAAATTTAAACGATCGCACCACTATCGCCGCACAAGCTGAACTGAGTGGTACACAACGCAACTATGCAGATCAGCAAGTGAAAGCTACGGCGGATATGACACAAGCACAATCAGCCTTAACTTTAGCCAGGATACAAAAAGACCGCCTGCAACGGGAAAAGCTCTTAACGGCGACGGTGCGAGAAACAGAAGCCGCTTTAAATTTAGCCAGGGTGCAAAGCGATCGCCTACAACGGGAAAGGCTCCTAAAAACTACCGTAGATGAAGCGGAAACAGGCTTAAAATTGGCGAGGGAACAACGCGATCGTTTACGGCGGGATAGGCTTCTCAGGACGACTGTCCAAGAAACAGAAACCGCCTTGAATTTGGCGAAGGCGCAACAAGAAAGATTACAGAGGGAACAACTCTTAGCCAAAACTGTGCAAGAAGCAGAAACGGCTTTAAACTTAGCCAGGGTACAACGCGATCGCTTGCAACAAGATAAAGTTTTAACTGCAACTGTCCAAGAAGCAGAAGCCGCCTTGAGTTTAGCCAGAGTACAGCGAGAAAGATTACAGCCGATAGTAGCATCAGGAGCGATCGCCCGTAGTTTCTTCGAGGAAAAAGACCAAGCCGTGATTTCAGCTGAGGCGAGGTTGGAACAAGCCAAAGCTAACGCTAAAAATCTCTTGGAAGAAAAAGACCAAGGTGTAATTACGGCGGAGGCGAAACTGGAACAAGCCAAAGCCAACGCCAAAAATCTTTTAGAGGAGAAAGAACAAGCGGTGATTGCGGCGGAGGCGAAGCTGGAACAAGCCAAAGCTAACGCTAAAAATCTCTTGGAAGAAAAAGACCAAGGTGTAATTACGGCGGAGGCGAAACTGGAACAAGCCAAAGCCAACGCCAAAAATCTTTTAGAGGAGAAAGAACAAGCGGTGATTGCGGCGGAGGCGAAGCTGGAACAAGCCAAAGCTAACGCCAAAAATCTCCAAGAAGAAAAAGACCAAGCTTTAACAGTGGCGCAAACCAATCTCGCCAAGGCCAGAACTGGGATAAATCCCAATGATGCAAGTGTGACTGTAGCATCAGAACGAATTAAACAAGAACAAGCCAGAGGTGAAGTAACCTTAGCCGCCTTGAAAAAAGAAAGAGAGACTTTGCTACAACAACGTTTAGAATTTCAAAAACAACTGGACAGAAACCGCAAAGAACTACAACAAGCCGAAAATGACCTAAACCAGAGTGTAGTCCGCGCACCCATCGCCGGGACAGTCCTGCAATTGAATTTGCGTAACCCCGGACAGGTAGTACAAGCGAGTGAGGCGATCGCTCAAATTGCACCTTTAAATGCACCAATACAAATCAAAGCTAACGTCCAGGCACAAGATATCAACAAAGTCAAACCCGGTCAACAAGTCCAAATGCAGGTCTCTGCTTGTCCCTACCCAGACTACGGCACTCTCAAAGGAACAGTCAAAACAATTGCCCCAGATGCCCTACCCGTAGCTAACAATAACCCCCAGACCACCACAGCTAAAACCACAGCCTATGAAGTCATTGTAGAACCACAAACCCCATACGTTGGCAGAGGCGATCGGCAATGTCAACTTAAAACCGGGATGCAGGGTAAAGCAGATATCATTTCCCGCAGAGAAACAGTATTAAGGTTCATCCTCCGCAAAGCCAGATTAATTGCAGATTTGTAATTAGTCATTGGTCATTAGTCATTATTTTTCCTCTACTCCCCACCTAATAAATACTCTTAAAAAACTCCGCGTACCTCTGCGCTAACCTCCATATTCCTCTGCGTTTAAAACAACCAAAATTACAAATCAATATGCTTGATCTCTTCAAACTCCGAAAAAATTACCCCTGTGTTTTACAACTGAGTGAAGAAGATTGTGGAGCCGCTTGTATAGTTTCAATTTGTCGGCAACACGGACGCTTTTTAAGCATGAATAAAAGCCGTGAAGCCGTAGGAACTGGACAACTAGGTACAACCTTATTAGGTCTAAAACGTGGCTCAGAAAATCTCGGTTTTAATGCCAGAGCCGTGAAAGCATCCCCCGCCATCTTAGACAGAATTAAAGAAATTCAACTACCAGCAATTATTCATTGGCGGGGTTATCACTGGGTAGTTTTATATGGCAAAAAGGGAAGCAAATATGTCATAGCTGATCCAGCCGTAGGCATTCGTTATATTCACCGGGAAGAGTTAACAGCCGCTTGGAATGGGGTCATGCTCTTAATGGAGCCAGATCACCAACGCTTTTCTCAACAACCCCACGACAAACCACAGCCAGGCTTTACCCGTTTTCTTCAGCGCATATTGCCCTATCATGGGCTATTGTCCCAGGTTTTCATGATCAATATCGTCCTGGGTGTATTGGCTTTAGGCTCACCAGTCCTGATTCAAATCCTCACAGATGATGTCTTAGTTCGTGGCGATACTCAACTACTAACTGTGATAGCGATCGCTGTTATCATCATGAATTTATTTAGTAGTGGTATGCAGGTATTAGAATCTACAATGATTGCTCATTTTAGCCAACGCCTGCAATTAGGTTTAGTCTTGGAATTTGGACGGAGAATTCTGCAATTACCATTGACTTATTACGAAGCCCGTCGCAGTGGAGAGATTACCAGCCGACTTAGAGATATTAATGAAATTAATCAATTAGTCTCACAGGTTGTAGTGCTTTTACCTAGCCAATTTTTCATCGCTGTAATTTCCTTCGGCTTAATGCTTTTTTATAGTTGGCAGTTAGCATTAGCGGTCATCCTCATCGGTGCATTGATGAGTTTAGCTACATTGCCGCTTTTACCAGTCCTGCAACAAAAAACTCGTAGTCTTTTAGTTTTAGGTTCAGAAAATCAAGGTGTATTAGTAGAAACTTTTAAAGGCGCACAAGTCCTTAAAACCACAAACGCTGCACCACAATTTTGGGATGAATTACAAAATCGTTTTGGTCGTCTGGCAAATTTAACATTTGGTACTATTCAAATTGGCATTATCAACAATACTATTGCAAAATTCCTTTCTGCTATCGGCGGTGTAGTTTTATTAGGACTAGGAAGTATTTTAGTCATCCAAGGAAAGTTAAGTATTGGTCAAATGCTAGCGATTAATGTACTACAAGTTAATGTGCTGACATTAATTAGCTCACTAGTAGGTTTAGTAGATGAATATTTTCGTTCCCAAACTGCTATATCTCGGCTTTTGGAAGTGATTGATGCTACTCCCGAAGTAGATAACACTTCTCAAAAACCATTTGCCCAAATCTCTAGTAATGCAGATATTCGTTTTTCCCATATCAACTTTCACCACCCTGGTAGAGTTGACCTATTAGAAGATTTTTCTCTCAAGCTACCAGGAGGACAAATTATTGCTTTAATTGGCAAGTCAGGCTGTGGTAAAAGTTCCTTAGCCAAACTCATGGCAGGATTATATCAGCCCAATTCTGGTAATATCCGCATCGGCTTTTATAATATTCAAGATATTGCCCTTGATTGTTTGCGGCAACAAGTAGTTTATGTACCTCAAGAACCTCATTTCTGGAGTCGTTCAATTTTAGAAAACTTTCGTTTAGGAAGTCCCCATATTTCCTTTGAAGAAGTCGTCACAGCTTGCCAAATTGCCGATGCTGACAGTTTTATTAGCCAACTACCAAATAAGTATCAAACGGTGTTAGGTGAATTTGGGGCAAATCTTTCTGGAGGACAAAAACAAAGACTAGCGATCGCCAGAGGTATTCTTAATAATCCACCAGTCTTAATTTTAGATGAAGCAACAGCCGGACTAGACCCAGTTAGTGAAACTCAAGTTCTTGATCGGTTGCTAGAATCACGCCAGGGTAAAACCACAATCCTCATTACCCATCGTCCCAGCGTAGTCCACCGTGCTGATTGGATTGTATTACTCGATCAAGGAAAAATACAACTCCAAGGTACTTTAGAAGATTTCCTGTCTCAACAAGGAGAGCATCTAAAGTTTTTATCACTGTAAATATTATTTTACGTTATAAAAAAGATAGCAAATCTTAATTTATCAAGAAAGACACAGCAAAACTAAAATTTTATTTATAAAGTAGTAATTAAATAAATTTATTAAGCACGCACTAGAGTTTACAAGGTAGAAATTTTGACATTTAATAAATTGTATTGATAGCTAAAAACTAATAATTTAATAAACTTATTATAGGGATATAATTAATTACATCCCTATATTTTTTTAGCCTGAATTTACATATAAATTATATTTTATCGTCAGAATATCATGAATCAAAAGTAGTAAAATTTGTTTTTACAAATACCACTACGGCATAATTTAAATTAACAAGAAATATTGAATAATAAAAACATAGGTAATAACAAACCTATGTTGTACGTAAGTGAGGTAAAAGTTCATGTCAAACCAAATGCTAGCTTCTAATTTACTTGAAGATTTATCCTTAGATCAACAGCAATCTTTGGCTGGTGGTCAAACCTTTGATGATGGAGATGACGAAGGCGGAAGTACACGACTTGGCAGTGGTGAAACTCGCCGCTATAGAATTAGAAGTGTCAGCATCGTTAGTGTCCGTAAATTGTCATAGTTAGTGGTGAGTGGAGTGAACTGAAATAATCGGCTCAAAGCCTAATTGTATTTGAGCATTTCTGCACCATCTCCTATTTTCTGCTAAATTTTATGAAGCTAGGTACTTTTATTACCTAGCTTTTTCTACGGGTATTTTTTTCATGAGAAAATGCACATATTTTTTACTTATTATCCCCATTAATTAAAACCAAATAATTAATATACTTATTTAAAAAATAACCTCAATTAAAAGATGATTTACTATGAACCAAAAGCTAGATATTTAATCATATATTATCTAACTAAGGAGTAATTTAAAATATGTATGAATATTGAACAATTAAATTATGAGGTGTTAAGCGCCTATGTAATGAAGTGAGGTAAATAATTATGTCTAATCAAATCATCGCATCTAATTTGCTAGCAGATTTATCCACAGAACAACAGCAGTTTCTAGTAGGTGGTCAGCAAACAACTCAACCACCACAAGGTCAAGGTGGTTGTTCCGGTGGTGTGGGTTCTAGTGGTACTGATCAAGATAGCTGGGATCAAAATAGCTATGATCAGGAGGGAGGAGGCTCTGGAGGTGGTTTCAGTGGTCGCCGTCGCCCCTTGCGAGTAAAACTTTCCGGTTACATCTATCTCAGATAAATTGGCAAATTTCAAAAGTAGGATCTGATTTGCCATTAAACTTACACTATTGTTCTCAAGGTAAATGTTCTCAAACCTTGTAGTCAGTATTTATAAGCTAATACAGTTCAGTTAAGGCAACAACTTAGACTGGTGTAGGTTGGGTGGAGGAACGGAACCCAACATTCTCAAGACTTTGTTGGGTTCCGCTATCGCTCCACCCAACCTACTATTCTCTTAACTGAACCGTATTGATTTATAAGCTCTGTTTCTTTCTTGTGCTGACTAGTGCAATCAGAACACTAACTATATAAGATGTTTGCTCAACAGCCAGTTCCTCGGAGAAACTGGCTTTTTTGAGTTTAAAAATTACATTTTGGAGATAAGGAAAACTTTAAGCCATATCCTATTTATAATAAGGGACAAAAATACTGTTTCCCACATAAAAATATAAGGTTATAGATGAAATATTATTTGTATATATATCTGCAATAGATATAGGAATACCATTAAAAATATCATACTTCTTAAGCAAGATTCTTAGTATTTTTATTTCCCCCTATAGGGGAGTTTAATTTGTCATAATTATTCCTATAAATAAAATCAAAGGTATTACACATTTATGATTTTCGCCCATATTTGTGTAAGCCTTGTAGGCGTGTACAAATAATAGATAGAACAGAGGAAAAGAATCATGTCTAATCAAGTTTCGCAATCTGATTTACTCGTCGAACTATCTACAGAAGACCAGCAAAATCTAGCTGGAGGTCGCTGGGGTAGTTTCGGTGGTTTCGGTGGTTTCCGGGGTGGCTCTTGGTTTAGAGCAGGCAGGTTCTGGGGAGGTCGTTCTTGGTTCAGACCAGGTGGTTTCCGGGGTGGCTGGGGTGGTTACTGGAGATAATTGCCTGAAGCCCATCGATAGAAGCTTATTGATTATGATGACAAGTCTTGATTTATCTTAAATCAGACTTGTCTTTTTGCTATCTATATTAAAAATCACTACCCAATTGTCTGGGAATTATGCTCAATTTCTTGGGCTTCTAAAAGTCTAGTTTTTTCCCATATCCAATCTTGTAAAATCGGATTAACTAATTCAGGAGCTTCATCTTGAGGACAATGCCCTACACCTTCCAAGGGAATAAACTTGAGTACTTGAGGATAGTTGGCTAATTCTCGACCTAAATCTATCGGTTCCCAAGGGTCATCTGTTCCCCACACAATCAATGCTGGACAAGGCAACAAAGGTAAAAGGTCTTCTGGTAGAGGGCCAGATGAATAAGAAGTAAAGGCAAGGAATACAGCCGCAGCACCAGGATCACTTGCTGGCACTGTCAAAATATCTACCAGTTCCTCTGTCACTGCCTCACTATTAACATAGGCTTGTAGCAGAATCTTTCTCACTGTTTTTGGTTGAGCGATTTGACGGAAAAAGAACTGACCAATTGCTTTAATAGATAGTACACGTTGCAGTATAGGCGCGCCAAAACGACGTGACCAAGGTAGAGTTTCTCGTTTGCGATCGTGCAGTAATCGTAGAGAACAGTTGAGTAGGGCAACACTTAAACTAATCTCTGGATTGCTGACTGCTGCTTGCATGACTACAATACAGCCAATAGAGTTACCCACTAAAAAAGCTGGTTCACCGACAACCTCACGGCAAAAATCAGCGACTTGTTCTCCCCAAGTTTCTAATGTATAAGCCATTTCCGTATCTGGTTGAGGTTTGGCTGAACCACCAAAACCAATTAAATCAATTGCATAAACACGGCAATTTTTCGCCAGGATGGGTATATTTTTTCGCCAGTGGCTCCAGGAAGCACCAAAACCATGTACTAGTACAACGGATGGCCCGGTAGTTCCTTGAGTTTGATAACAGATGGAGAAGCCTCGCCAAATCCAGGTTTTTGTAGAAGTAGAAGTATTCATGAGAATTTAAAAATAGCTGAAGATATTAAAGTAAAAGATTTTACCTGTAGAGTTAGAGGTTAGTTATTTTACTGAACAAACCCTGAGATACTCCTTCCTTATGGAACAACTCATAACCCTGAGAGAAACTCAGCTACGTATTAGTATTGTGTACAAAAGAATGGGAGCAGCAATGTCTACAGCACTGAGATTTTTGTCAGGTTAGAAATCAATAAACAGAAATTCCACAACAAGAGTGTGAAATTTGTTATTCCTCAATTTCTTATTCTTGATCACCCACACCTTATTTTCAACTCAGAGCATGGATGCAATCAAGAGATTAATAAAAATTATCACGGAGAAGGCAGTAGAAATAGTCTACCTTTGTACGTTTAACGTGGGAATTATTGATTGTCCTATTTATAGGCGAGTGCAGGCTCGACTAATAAGATTCAAAAAAATTGAGATATTATTAACTTGATATCATTACTTTATAGATATTATGTAATACTCTTTTTTGATGAACTTAATTTTGTACTTCATATTTTTATCATGGCTCATTAATAACACTATTTAAATATCTTTACACAAGATTAGGAAGTTAATACAAGATACTGAAATAAGTATCCGGATAAATTCAGTAGTTTTACAATTTACGGACTTGAAGTTAGCCCATAAGATGTACTGGATACAAGGCATCTATTAATAGGTGAGTTAAACCTAAACAGTAAGGTTAAATTTCACCTAGATTTTTGTTCCTAGTGCAGGCTGGCTAAAGAAAATGACCATACTAGAAACAAGTAACACTCCTGTTGGTGGTTACGCGCCAGATTTTGAGTTACCAGGGATTGATAATCACGTCCATCATCTGAGTCGTTATTTAGATAATTTTCGCGCAGTTGGCGTAGTTTCTTTGGGCAATCACTGCCCTTATGTAAATTTGTATCTAGACAGGTTAAAAGGCATTCAAGGGGAATTTGGAGCGGAAGGCTTTATCTTAATTGGCATAAATGCTAGTGATATTACCGAGCCAAGTTGGTCAAGCTTAGAGAAAATGAAAGCCTTTGCCCAAAATCACAAGTTAAACTTTCCTTACCTGTGGGATTCTACCCAAGAAGTTAGCAGGAGCTTTGGCGCTACTAAAACACCGATCGCCTTCTTGATCGACAGTCATGGTATATTGCGATATAGAGGTCAGATTGACAATCATCCTCAAGAGCCATCATCTGTAGGTGAAGACTACCTGCGAAATGCGATCGCTGCTCTGTTTAAAGGCGAAGAAATCCCAGTACCTGAGACGGAACCAGTAGGCACTTCATTGATCTGGCATATATAGACATAGATAGTCATTGTACTGCTATCTTAAATTGGAGGCACTTGCAACTTTTTTGATAAAGCGGAACTTCATGGGAACGAATTACCGACGGGTTTTACTCAAACTGAGCGGTGAAGCCTTAATGGGCAACATGGGCTATGGGATTGATCCAGAAGTGGTCAAGGAAATAGCCCAAGAAATAGCAGAGGTGATAGCCACTGGCGTTCAGATTGCCATTGTCGTTGGCGGTGGTAACATTTTTCGTGGCGTGAAGGCAGCGTCGGCGGGGATGGACAGGGCAACCGCCGACTACATTGGGATGATTGCCACGGTAATGAATGCCATGACGCTGCAAGATTCACTGGAACGCATAGGAGTACAAACGCGGGTACAAACTGCGATCGCTATGCAGGAATTAGCCGAACCATATATTCGCCGTCGAGCCATCCGTCATCTAGAAAAGGGACGGGTGGTTATTTTTGGTGCTGGTTCCGGTAATCCCTTTTTTACAACAGATACAACAGCAGCATTAAGAGCCGCAGAAATCGACGCAGAAGTAATTTTTAAAGCCACCAAGGTAGATGGGGTTTATGATGCAGACCCCGAAGTCTATCCTAATGCCAAACGTTATAACAGTCTCACCTACGCCCATGTCCTCGCTCAGGACTTGCGGGTGATGGACAGTACGGCTATCGCCCTTTGTAAAGAAAATAATATCCCTATTCTTGTATTTGACCTAACAACGCGGGGTAATATTCGCCGCGCCGTTTTAGGAGAATCTATCGGTACCCTTGTGGGAGGTTCTTGTGAAATTAGCTGAAGCTGAAAGTAAAATGCAACATACTGTTGAGGCGACTCAACGGGCATTTAATACAATTCGTACTGGCCGCGCCAATGCCAGCTTGTTAGATAAGGTGTTAGTAGACTACTACGGTTCACCTACACCCTTAAAATCCCTAGCAAACATCAGCACGCCAGACGCAACGACAATACAAATTCAGCCTTACGATAAGACCAGTTTAAATATTATCGAAAAGGCAATTTCTCTCTCGGATGTTGGTCTAACCCCCAGTAATGATGGTTCTGCCATTCGCTTGAATATACCACCCTTAACAAGCGATCGCCGCAAAGAATTAGTCAAACTGGCTGCTAAGTACGCGGAAGAAGGGCGTGTTGCTATTCGTAACATCCGCCGTGATGCCATAGACTCAATTCGCAAACAAGAGAAAAACGCTGAGGTTTCCGAAGATGAAGCCAAAGACCAACAAGACAAACTGCAAAAACTAACCAACAAATACACTGCCAGAATCGATGAACTGTTGACAGAAAAAGAAAAAGATATCACCACTGTCTAAATAGTTTTTAGGCTGAAGAATCTCATATTCCTCAGCCTTTTTTATCAGTAATTCCTAACTGTTGACAACTTTCAGAAATTTTGAATTTTGAATTTTGAATTTTGAATTTTTTATGTACGACACCATCATCGTTGGTGCTGGGCCTGCGGGTGGCGCAGCAGCATATCATCTAGCCAAAAAAGGGCGTTCAGTATTAGTTTTAGAAAAAGAATCCTTACCTAGATATAAACCATGTGGCGGGGGAGTATCACCAATAGTTGCCGAATGGTTTGACTTTGACTTTAGCCCAGCAATTTCCCTGAAAGTAGACTCATTTCGCTTTACCTGGAACTTAGGCGATCCTGTAGAAGCGAAGATTGAGACTAAAGAACCAGTGTGGATGGTACGCCGGGAAATTTTTGATCATTTCCTAGTGCAGCAAGCCCAGAAACAAGGAGCTGAACTGCGAGATAATACAGAAGTTACAGGAATTGAGTTTAAAAGCGACTACTGGCAAGTTAACACCGCCAACGGCCCCGTTACAGGTCGCTACTTAATAGCGGCTGACGGTGCGAAAGGCCCAATGGCAAAATGGTTAGGCTTCAAAGAACGTAAACGCCGTTTAGCTGGTGCATTAGAAGCAGAAGTTCCCGCCCAAGTAGAAGATAAATCGACAATTCACTTCGAGTTTGGTTTAGTGAAAAACGGTTATATCTGGAACTTCCCCAAAGAAGAAGGTTATTCCATTGGAGTAGGAACCTTTATTGGTGGTCAACCCCAAGATTTTAAGAAAATTTTGGTTGAATACTCCCAATTATTTAATATAGATGTCAAAACTAGTAAGCAATATGGTCATCCAATTGCTCTATGGGATGGTAATCAAAAATTACACACTCAAAACGCTATTTTGGCAGGGGAAGCAGCTTGTGTAGTTGACCCCATGACCGCCGAAGGGATTCGTCCCTCAATTTATAGCGGTGTCATGGCCGCCGGAGCCGTTGACCAAGCACTTTCTGGTGATATCAACGCTTTGGAACAATACACCGAAATCATTCAGGAAAGTTGGGGTGCGGAAATGGCTTGGGCGCAAAAATTAGCCGGAGCATTCTATCGCTTTCCTAGCGTTGGTTATCAAGTTGGTGTCAAGCGTCCCACTGCACCCAAAGTTATGGGTAAAATCCTCTGTGGTGAAATGTCTTACAGCAGCGTTGCTGGTCGCGCTCTCAAGCGTCTAATCCCTGGCTTTAGAGGTTAGGGAATACCAATTCAAAATTCAAAATTCAAAATTCAAAATGAAGAGTATTTGTAGGGTGGGCATTGCCCACCAAAAACCTTATGTGGCAATACGGTTCAGTTAACGTTGTCAGCTTATCGATTTCAGAAGAACCAAGACTTGGGGGAGAATCCCCCAAACCCCCGATTGGGGGACGGTTGCGTCCCCCAAGCCCCCTCCAAAAAATAGATCTGTTTTATTTTCTTAACTGAACCGTATTGCCTTATATGGTGGGCATTGCCCACCCTACATAGGACTCACTACATCCCTACACCCCTAAACCCCTGCATTTTGGATATTTTTTCACTACCTAGAAACCATATTCGCTCTACGGTTAGGATGTGAATCTAATTGGCGTTCGCCATAATGTAACAGTCTGCCTATAATTGCCAGACGGTTTTCCCATGCTCTGACTTGATAGCTATTTTCCATCTGTTGTTGACGCATCCAGACTCGAAATAGTGATTGAAAGCGAGTTAAATTAGCTTTGGCTGTGACTAATTTACTAGCAGAAGGTGCGGTTGCTAGTTGATTTAAAGCATTTTGCAGTAATTCTGCCTGGCTATAAAAATCAGAAATGCTTTTATTTGTTATCTGTTGTTTTTCGTCCTGTAGAACTAATTGCCATTCGCGTTTCAGACTCAGATATCGGGTCACAGCACTTTGGAATGGTTCACGATGAGGTAAAGGTTCACTAATTGCCGATTGTTGCTTTCCTTGAGTATTACTAAATAACTTGTGCAGCTCGTTATTTAAATTTTCGGCGGCGAACAGTGCATAACCACTCACTGGTAAATCCCTCACCAGTTGTAGTTGATCAAATGCACCTAATGTTGGTAGAGAAAGTAATCTGATTCCAGGGATTAATAAAGTAGAACCTAATTGTGTCGAAGTAATCCAAGGTTTTGCTAAGGTCTGGAAACGCACGGTATCTTGGGCATAAGTCATGGGAATAATTAAATCTACATTTCCCTGTCTCGCCCAAATTTCCCAATGCTGTTGAATTTTTTGGACACGTTCATATTCTGGTAAGGGGAAGACTGCAACTGACAAAATCAGGTTGCGGTGCTGCTGACGTAACATTTGAGAGACTTGGGCAACGAAGCTATCAACTTGCTGGGTACGGAATGTTGTCCACTGCTGCCATAGTTGTGTTTGACTAGGGGAAATCTTCATCGGATCTACACCTGTCAATTGTT
Organism: Anabaena sp. CCY 9910; assembly: GCF_963920875.1. Classification (NCBI taxonomy): domain Bacteria; kingdom Bacillati; phylum Cyanobacteriota; class Cyanophyceae; order Nostocales; family Nostocaceae; genus Anabaena; species Anabaena sp. CCY 9910. The sequence goes on from NZ_CAWUDJ010000008.1 coordinate 56,221, forward strand.
GAAACTGGGTTCTGGCTGCTTTACCGTAACCGTAACTTCGTCCGGCTGCTGGGTCTTGGAAAGGGTAGCGAATATAGTCTAGCTGTAGACCATCGACTTTATATTTAGTAATAATCTCTTCGTAAAGTTTCAGCAAATACTGGCGTAATTCGGGATTGGCTGGATCGAAAAAGGGCTTGGTTTGACCAAGGGGAATCATTTGCCCTTGGTGGTCATAGTTTGCCCAATCAGGGTTAGCCGCTAGGACTGGCCCTGGATAATTGGTGGGAATATTCAGTAATTCATTATGACGCTGGTTTCCAGCCGCGAATGTCCAAACCCAAGCGTGTAATTCCATCCCTCGCTCATGTGCTAATTTCACCCCAGAAGCTAAGGGGTCCCAACCGCGAATTAATGGGTTTTGCTGGGGTGCAACTTTACTGGGATAAATGGTGTAGCCAGCGTTGACTGTTTCAAAAAAGATAGTGTTGATTCCTGCTTGCGCCAAACGATCAAAAATTTTGGCTAATTCTTGTTCGCTACCTGCACGGACAATTGTCCCTCTGTCTAACCATACTGAGCGAATTTCGGCTGGTGCTAATCTGCGGTCTGTGGGAAACTGCTTCCACAAGTTTGTTCTGGTTACGAGCCATTGTTGACGAGCCAGAGCATAATTTTTATTGGCGATTAACTGAGGTAAGTTTTTGGCTACTACTCTGGCTTGTGCCAAAACTTGCTCTTTGTTAGCAATGGGAGTTAAAGAGGTGCTGGTAATTCGTGGGGTTTCAGCTTTCACAGACAGAGAGTTATTGCTATTGCCATCATTTACCATTGCGGCTAAATGGGCGCTTTCTACTCGTCCAATGAGGTTTTCTAGTTCTTGTTGGAGAGCGATCGCTTCACTACTACCTATTGGTGCATTAGAATGAGGCGCAACATCCCAATGTACCTGTTGTTCCAGTTGATCAATCGCTTCTTCAGTTGCCGGTGGTTTGGTTACTGGTAAGACTGGTTTAGGTGGAGTGATGGTTTGGGGGGCGATATTATTAGTTCTCTTCTGTTCCTCTGAAACAGTTGCTACCGATGTGGCACAATTGGCCGCACCTCCGGTTATTTTTTTGGTGTTATTTCCTGACACATAACGAGTCACAGCAGCTTTGAGCCAAGAACTATCTAATTCTGCTGTGGAAGCTGCATCTGTTCCCCAGCGCCAGCCCAAAAAGGTAGCACGTTCAGTGGAGACTACGGCGGCGGGATTCTCTCTGGAATTCCACACAGCTACAGTTTGACTAGCACCACTACTGGGTATGAGAACACCACCATGTACATTACCAAAAATTCCACCATTGTTTACCCAGCTATGACTTAGGGTTTCGGGGGGTTTGATTTCTTGTTTATCTTTGAGGCTAAATCCCCAATAGCCGCCTAAGAGGGTTTTTAATAATTGACGGACTCCTGGGGCTGAGAGACTACCAACGGGGCCGCTAGCAATGATATTACCGCCTTTGCTCTTCCATTCTTCCAAGGCGATCGCTTGGGTTGGTGTAAGGGTTTCGATATTCGGTAAAAATAACACGCGGCGATCGCCCCAATCTGCTGCATTACTCACACTTGCTAGGGGAATCACACAATATTCCACCCCAATATTCTGCAAGCGTTTGGTAATTCCTGCCCAATGCTGTGTATTGTCTGGACTTTGAACTACACTCAAAACGGGTTTTTCTACCGCCTTTGCTGTCAAAATATCAACACAATTAAAAATAACTAATTGCAGAGTAAAAATGAAGAATCCAGTTTTTTTAATTTGTAATCTGTGATGATCTTGATTGATTTTTTTGTGATTCTTCACTACTTCTCCTTACCACTAATTAATTATTATTTATTATTTATGAATTAAATCAACTCTGATTTACATCAGGAAAACAACTGATATTGCCTATTTAAACGCTAACACTATCAGTAATACAGGTCTTTATCAGTTCTTCAACCCCCGCTATTGGTATGATTTTGGTGTGTAATTTTTGGGCTACTTCCTCAACACTCATATCATCTAAAAAAACTAATTCTCCATGTTTGAGCATGACATTAGGTAGCAAAATGCCTCCACCTAAATCCTGTTCTTTTAAGTGTAAAAGTAAATCGTGTCCAGTAATTAACCCAGTAACACTAATAGTTTGTCCCCAGTAATCACTAGATAAAGCACGCATATTTATTTCTAATCCTTCCACCGCATTTAAGCTTTTGAGAATTGGTTGAAAGGCTTTTTCTACAGCATTACCAACAACCCAAGTTAACTTTTTGGGATGGTTGATTTTTGCTGGTAATAATTCCGCCGCAGCCTTAGTAAATTGTTTGAGAAATAACCTAATTGAACCTACACCGTTATCAATTTGGGGGTATTCTTCGTACTCAGCCTCGCTAGGTAATTCCTCACCCGCAATCAAAAACCACTCATCGGCTAACCAAGCAACATTAGAACCAAATTGTCGGCGAAATTCCTGGGTTAGCGATCGCACCTGTGCAATCACTTCTTGGGCTTTTTCTCTTGTTACAGGTATAAGTTCGTCTTCTTCAGGGCGAAATCTTGTTAACCCGACTGGTACAACTGCCACTGAGGCAACGGTAGGCACATCCCCATCATGAAATGACGCTAAATCCCGTAGTGTTTGTTCCAGATGTTTGCCATCATTTATACTAGGACATACTACTACTTGGGCATGGATTTGTAGCCTTCTGGCTTGAAACCACCGCAACTGGTCTAATATCTGTGCTGCACGTTGATTTTTCAGCAGTCTAATTCTTACTTCCGGTTCCGTCGCATGAACAGACACATATAAGGGAGACAGGCGCATCTGTTCAATCCGTTGCCATTCCCTTTCCGGTAAATTGGTGAGAGTTAGATAAGAGCCGTATAAAAAACTTAATCGATAATCGTCATCTTTTAAATACAGGCTAGAACGCTTACCTGGGGGTTGCTGGTCGATAAAACAAAACGGGCAACGATTATTGCATTGAATTAGACCATCAAACAAGGCCGTTTCAAACTCTAACCCCAGGTCTTCGTCGTAGTCCTTCTCAATTTCGATATGATGAGTTTTGCCAGAAGCGTCCAAAACTTCCAATTCCAGGAACTCATCAGAGCATAAAAATTTATAATCAATTAAATCGCGGGGCTGTACACCATTAATAGCTACAAGCGCATCCCCCGCTTCAAAGCCAATCTCAGCAGCTATAGAATCAGGTAGTACTTTGGTGATACGGGCGGGAAGAATAGCAGCCATGAATCAAAAGCCAATATCTCATTAGAGTCACTACTAATGAATATAGACTAATGGCAGTAAGATTCAGAACACAGACAACTCCTTGCAAACAATCTTACAAAAATGATTCATACTGACGCACCCTAATAACTTGTATGCTTTGTTGCACCAAATAAATGATGTAGAGACGTTGCATGCAACGTCTCTACAGTTCAGAATGAAGCACCTTTTTACTTCTTTGTCCCCAATCCCTAACTATTTTGCAAAATTCCGGCGCTAATTGCCCCCAAAATCGCTATACCAAACACTAACCGATACCAAATAAACACCCAAGTACTTTGAGTTTTAAGAAAACTCAGTAAGCCAGCGATCGCCATATATGAAAAAATAGCGGCAGAAATTACTCCCACAATTAAAGGAAGCGCTGCACCGTCGGCTATACCTTCAGCGAAAACATCTTTTAATTCGACTAATCCCGCCAAGGTAATAGCGGGAATCCCTAGCAAAAATGAGAATCTGGCGGCGGTTTCTCGTTGTAAGCCCATAAATAACCCGCTTGTGAGGGTGGAACCGGAACGGGAAACACCGGGAATTAATGCTAGTGCTTGGGCTAAACCCATCAACAGCCCATCCTGCATTGTCAGATGTTCAAAATCTCGCTCACGTTTGCCTAATTTTTCTCCCACCCCTAGTAACAAGGACATGACTATCGAGGCAACAGCGATCGCTCCTAAACTTCTGATAGGTGAACTATCAAAATCGGGGATAAGTTTTTTAATCAGCAACCCAAAAAAGACAATGGGTATGGTTCCTAAAATAATTCCTAAAGATAAACGTAAATCATAATCAGCGTAATCTTTCAAGGCGATCGCTCTTGTCGCGCCCTTAATAATTCTTGTCAAATCGCCCCAGAAGTACCACAGCACAGCCGCAATACTCCCCAACTGGATGATAGCCGTGAAAGCTACCCCTGGATCACCCCAACCAAGGGCGACTGGTACAACTTTCAGGTGTGCGGTACTACTAATGGGTAGGAATTCAGTCATTCCTTGCACAAAACCTAAAACAATCGCCTGCAAAATATTCATTTGCTGCACCCCGCCACCTACTGAGTTAGGTGAGGCGCTAAAAACTTCCAAAGGAAACAGCACTACCGACACAGCCGCCGATACTGCACTAACAAGCACGAACCATTGACGTTTGAATAAAGTCATTACTTTACCTGCGATCGCTGTATTACAAACAATTAAATAAACAAACAGCTAACTAGATAAGCTCCCAGGAAAATAACCCAACAAAGCATCTCATGTTCCAGCCTGCGGTGCAATAGTCATTAGTCAACAGCCAACAGTCAACAGTTCTCTCCTCCCCAACCGTGGTAGTATAAATATGCCCCCAGGGGGGATTATTGAGTATGGTATTTTGAGTAATATAAAGATTAGTAACAATTATTAAAACTTTGATTAATAATACTTTGGCATCTTACGCAACTTCTACCACTCCAGGGATTACGGAATTACCGCAAAGCGAAACTGGACAGAAGAATATTCAAGAATTGGAATCGACACTACAAGCATCTCCCTCATTACCTTTAGCTTTAGTGTCTAAACAAACCTGGCTAGTGTTTGCAGCAGCAGTATTTTTAGTATCAGTACCAGTATTTATAGAAGCGCCATTAGTGCGATCGCTACCCACGTTGAGTTTAGCGCTCACAGGATTTTGGGTGTGGCTCAGTTTTACTTTAATGTCCCGTCCAGCAACTTATGTATGGGGAGATTTACTTTTAGGCTTTAGCTGGAGTTGGCTAGCAGGGGGAATTTATTGGGGTTGGCTACGTTGGGAACCTTTGTGGCATTTACCAGTAGAGTCTATAGGACTACCATTTGCTTGTTGGTGTTTGTTACGCAACTGGGGCAAAGTAGGTAACTGGTTTTATTTAGGTTCCTTACTCGGCACGGTTTTAACAGATGTGTATTTTTATGTAGTAGATTTAATGCCCTACTGGCGGCAAATCATGGTAATAGAACCTGAAAATGTGTCGCCCATTTTACAAGCAGCCGTTAGCCAAGTGCAAACACCTTGGGGTATATCGTGGGCAGTTATTCTAGGTTTGGTGCTACTAATAGCAGGAACTTTACCCCTAACTAAAAAGCAGCGACACTGGTATGCTTTCGGCGGAGCAGTCCTAAGTACAATTCTGGTAGATAGCTTATTTTTAATAGCCGCCCTCACGGCATAAAAATGAGAGTGGGGTCTAAGAGCCAGAGAGCAGAAAGAAGAAAATGGACAACTGGCAACTGACAACTGGCAACTGACAACTGACTAATGACTAACACCAAATATTGTGAGCATTAATAAGCTGTATATTAGTTTCTGATGGCTGCTGTGTGTTGATTAAGTCATTGGCTTCTCATAAACAGTAGAAACCTTGTACGCAAAGTCTCTACTATATATTGTTGAAGGCTGTTTGCTTAAAGCTGTTGTTTCAGTTTGATGGAAAGAGGTAAAAAAATCGTGAAAGGATTGGTGCGTTTATTAACAGTATTTAGTTTGTTGCTAGGCTGCTGGGGATGGTTGGGAACAACTCAAATTGCCCAAGCTGGCAGTTTACAAAGTTTTTTGGTTCCTCAAGTCCCAGTTTTGGCGATTGAATCGCAAAATCGGGCAGATGCCAAACTAGCAACAGAATTCGGTAAGAAAATCGATTTGAACAATACCAACGTAAGAGCTTTTCAACAATATCCAGGGTTATATCCCACTCTGGCTCGGAAAATTATCCAAAATGCTCCTTACAGCAAGGTAGAAGATGTCTTGGATCTACCAGGATTAAGCGATGGTCAAAAACAACTCTTACAGTCTAATTTTGACAAATTCACCGTAACAGAACTAGAACCTGCCTTCAACGAAGGAGACGATCGCTTTAACAACGGTATTTACAGATAACCCAATTTGTATTTCCCGTCAACAAGACTAACCCACTCTCTATCCCAGGGGGTGGGAGTCTTATTATTAAATCAGGGGATAGGTAATAGGTGATTGGTGATTGGTGATTACCCGTTATTCATTACCCATTACCCTTCGGGTGACGCTCCTTACGTCGCTACCGCTACGCTAACGCCAGTTCCCTACGGAGGGAAACCCTCCTACAGGACTGGACTCACCCATTACCCATTACCCAGATTTCTAACCTTGTCACAAATAGAGTTTCCTAGCCAATTTGATGTTTTAGTGGTCGGTGCTGGTGCGGCTGGACTGTATACAGCATTGTGTCTGCCAGAATCCTTACGAGTCGGCTTGATTACCAAAGAAACTGTTGCTTTATCTGCTAGTGATTGGGCGCAGGGTGGTATAGCTGCTGCGATCGCCCCTAATGATTCTCCTTCTCTACATATTGAAGATACAATTCACGCAGGAGCGGGCTTGTGTGATGTTACAGCCGTAGAATTTTTGGCTCAACAAGCCCCCAAATGTATCAAATCGTTGGTGGACTTGGGAGTGGCTTTTGACCGACATGGACAAGCTTTAGCGTTAACTTTAGAAGCCGCCCATTCTCGTAACCGTGTTCTTCACGCCGCCGACACTACAGGTAGGGAAGTCACAACCACTCTCACCACCCAAGTATTACGTCGTCCAAATATCCAAGTAATTCAGCAAGCTTTGGCTTTGAGTCTTTGGCTGGAACCAGAAACCGGTCATTGTCAGGGAATCAGCCTCTTTTATCAAGGTGCAATTACATGGGTCAGGGCTGGGGCTGTAGTCTTGGCGACTGGTGGCGGTGGTCAAGTATTTGCCCAAACCACGAACCCGGCGGTAAGTACAGGTGATGGAGTCGCAATTGCATGGCGGGCTGGGGCTATTCTCCGTGACTTAGAATTTGTCCAATTCCACCCCACAGCCTTAACTAAATCAGGTGCAGACCGTTTCTTAATCAGTGAAGCAGTCCGTGGTGAAGGCGCACACCTTGTAGATGATGAAGGGCGGCGATTTGCCTTTGATTATCACCCGGCTGGAGAATTAGCACCCAGAGATGTGGTGAGTCGGGCTATATTTAGTCATCTACAACGCACTGCGGTCGATCCTGCTACAGCCTATGTCTGGTTGGATATGCGCCCCATCCCGGAAGAAAAGATTCGTCTGCGGTTTCCCAATATTGTTAAGGTTTGTCAACGTTGGGGTATAGATGTTTTTCATGAACCGATTCCTGTAGCCCCAGCCGCCCATTATTGGATGGGTGGTATTGCCACAGATTTAAACAATCAAACTAATATACCTGGATTGTATGCAGTGGGAGAAACCGCTAGTACGGGTGTACATGGAGCGAATCGTTTAGCGAGTAATTCATTGTTGGAGTGTATTGTCTTTGGGGCGCAGTTAGCAAATCTCACGCCAGCAGATTTGACACAGCACACAGAAACACCAGCCTTACCCACAAAAGAATTTAAGATTGATGCCAGCGAGTGGCAAAACCAGCAATCACAATTAACCATACTGCGAGAAAAGTTACCGCGTCTAGTTTGGCAAAGCGCTGGTATTTGTCGAGAACAGTCTACTTTATCTGTGGCGATCGCTACTGTGGAATCTTGGCAACAGGATTTTGCTGCGTTGCCTTTAAGCCAATTTTTCTTATCTCTACAACCCAACGAGCCAGTTAGCTTTAATTTCTCAGATACCGACCAACAACTACGACTTTGGGCAGAAACAGGCAATTTACTCGATGTTGCCTATTTAATTCTCAAAAGCGCTGCTTTTAGAACTGAAAGCCGTGGCGGACACTTCCGTTTAGACTATCCCGACTCAAATCCTGATTGGCAAGTCCACACCCTAGTACAAAAGCACCAATGGTGGCAATCTCTGATCATGAAATCTTAAATAATGCTTAAGTATATTCAACTAAGTGTTTAAGTTCCATATATTGACTTCCAATAGGCACAAAAAAATACTGATAGTAAATTGATATTTATCTCCAGGTAATCACTCTGGATTTAAGTTTCTCCCTGTATCACACGCAAATTACTGCCCCTACGAGACTACTTAGTCAAATAGTAAGTAACGTGCTTATTTGCTTATAAAACCCTACAAAAAATGAATATTTAGCGAGTACCGCTACCGTGTTGGCTATCTGGCCCACCATAATTTGGTGGAACATAAGATTCTTCCAAATCTTGTGCTTTTTGCTCAGATTGGCTAGGCATCGTGCTTATATCCCTAGAACTGCTAGCGAAGGAAACATGATTCTGATTTCCATTAGCATCCGCTACCTTGGGAATAATCAGGCTGGCACTAATGCAAAATATCACAACACCGATGATTGTCCAGTTGGTTTTCATAGGTTTGGGCAATTTTTTAAATTTCTGATTTATCTACAGGCTGTTTATTTTTTACAAACAGGAAAAAAGCTTTTCCCAAGAATCAAACGTTGGCTAATCTTATTGGTGAGACAGAGAAATACTTAACTAAAAGACCATCAAGAGTCGCATCCCTTCAAGAATTGACGCCAAGAGGTACTCAATAGTTAAGCAATATAACCTACAGCCGGTTATTTACACCGGTCTTTGGTTATAGTTATTTCTACGTCAAAAGTTATATATGTTCATTAATTACCACAAGAGAAATATCAACATCATGTTTTTTTAATTATTTTTTAATAATTCATGGTGTAAATACTCACACTATCAGTAGTAATTTACGTAACATTACGCAGATTCATCTAAATTTCATCAATTCATGATCTTAAGAATGTGTAAAGTTTAGGGAGAGAACGACCATTATAATCATTCTTTTTAAAAATTGGTTTGAGAAATATCAGTAAAATTTCATAATATGTCCGACCAAGACTAGTTGTGTCGTTCAATATCTAAGTAACTATCATGAACAACTGATAGCAGTTAAATTCAAAATACGAAATACTCTATGAGTAGTTCTACGCCTGTATGGCATTTCGGAGGAAAGGCTACGCCAACAAAACTCCAACATGATTTGGAAGTTCCTTGCTCAGGACTCAGTATTTCCCCTATCTGCCAACTCAAAGCGATTTTTCCCTAAATGTTTGGCGCGGTACATGGCTGCATCCGCTTTTTTTAGCAATGTATCAGGATCTAAACTGGTTTCTGGGTAAATACTAATACCAATGCTGACAGAAACTTTAGTAGTACATCCGTTCAAAACAATTGGCTCAGTGATGTTCGCTAGAATTTTTTCAGCGACTTTGGCTGCTACTTGCACGTTAGGTATCGCCTGTAGAATAACGGTAAATTCGTCGCCACCTAAGCGAGCCACTGTATCGCTAGCGCGTAAAGAATTGCTGAGTCTTTGAGCTATCACCACCAACAAGCGATCGCCCATTTCGTGACCAAGGCTATCATTAACCTGCTTAAAGCCGTCTAAGTCAATAAATAGAAGTCCAAGGGAGAAATTGTTATCTTTTGCCCAATTAATGGACTCGTAAAGTTGTTCCGCAAAATATTTACGGTTTGGAAGACCGGTCAAAGCGTCGTGATAAGCCAAATAACGCAAATGGTCTTCCTTCAGTTTTAATTCATTATTAGAGCGAAACAACTCAGCTGCCGTGCGCTTGAGTTCTTCCTCCATCAATTTGCGCTGAGTAATATCTCTGATCACCCCAACTAAAAATAAATTACCGGCTGCATCCTTGTGGAGCGATCGCTTAGTAGCAATTAAATGAGTTTTTCCATAAGCATCAGTAAATTCTTCCTCATTTTCCTGAGGTTTTTGAGTGTCAAACACTAACTCATCTTGCTGTCGAAAAACATCAGCTTCATGTTTAGGGAAAAAATCAACATCTGACTTTTCGACTAAAAAACTCTCAGGATAACCAATAAATCGACAGTAAGCCTTATTTAAAACAATCCACTGATGTTGCTCATTTTTTACAAAAATTGGGTCAGCGATCGTATCAATTACTTGCTGTAAAAATTCTTTGGAACGCTTTAACTCTTCCTGCATATGAGCAAGATAATTAATCATCCAAATTACTGAACCAACCAAGGTCAGCAGTGCTGGAACTAATGGTATCCACCACCCTGATAAAAAAGCTAGATAAGCACTTAAAAAAAGCAAGCAGCAAGCAAAAAATATTGCCACTATATTGGGAATTGTTCCCCGTATTCGCCATGCTGCTACTGCTCCTAAATATGACCACGCAAAAATCCACAAGTATTCCCAAAAATCAGACCAAACTTTTAATACAGGTCTTCCTTCCAAAGCCGCAGAAATTAACTGACTAATAAAATAAGCTTGCAGTTCAATCCCAGCCACAGGTTTTGCTGCTCTCATCCAACGACTTGAATAGGGAATAAATACAAAATCTTGGAGGCTAGGAGCAGTAGAGCCAATTAAGACAATGCGATCCTCTATCCAACTGCGCGGCACTTTATCATCTAGCACATCTAGCATACTAACCTTTCGGAAACCGCAGGAATCTACAGACGAATTTCGACAACCTGGTTTAGGAAAATTAGACAGAATTTGAGTACCCTTGTCATCAGCTCTAACGTAAGCACCATCATTTTGTTCAAATCGAGGAAAAACTGACTTACCTAGCTGTAAATACTCCGGGTTATTAGCTGCTTTTCTAGGAAGAACTTTCTCTGATTTTAAATACAATAAAGCTAACTTTAAAGCAAAGCTTTCATAATAATTTTCACCAATATGCCAGTACAACAAAATTCGGCGTACTTTGCCGTCTGGGTCATAGAGTAAGTTATTAAAACCTATTTGTTGGGAATTTAATTGTGGTGGTGGCGCAACTTTATAACTTTTATCATTTGATAATAATTGCGTACCGACTAAATTTGGTATTGTTTTATAAGTATCAACTAAATTTTCATGGCCATCTTTGGTTGGCAAATCTCGATAAATATCTAAACCAATAACACGAGGTTGATTGGCTTGTAATTTTTTTAATAAATTAGCAATGATGCCGTCAGGAATGGGAAATCCTTTATGTAAGGAAGCTTCATCAATGGCTACTATAGTAATGCGATTATCAGGCTGTTCGGTTGGTCTGAGGCGAAAAAATTGGTCTAATGCAGCCAATTCTAAGGATTGCAGTAATCCTATAGAACGCAGCATCAGGACACAAACTAAAACGATGGAAGCAGTAATTAATTCTCTTCGTCCTCGACTCAGCCATTGCTTTAGTCCCAGAATTAACCTCACAATAGGATTCCCTAGTTGCTTACTCATTCCCAATACCTAAGTGGGATAATTTTCTTGATTGCTGATAAATATTAACCCAAAATTTCCCAAGTCAGAAAAATCCTAATATTCAAGTTTTATCATCGGGAGAAAAAACATAATTTTAGGCACTCATTTCTTTATAATTATGAATGAAGTAACCTGAATATTGACTTGTTACAAATCAAGTAACTATCGAGCAATAAATTTTGATAAACTAGATTGATTGATCTGGAGAAATATATTAGAAATCATACTTGATTTTTGAAATATACGTAGGGGAGCCACTGCGTGGGAAGAAGAGTAGTCTGAGCGTCGGGTTCCTATATATATCTAGATAATATTTCTCCAGATAATATCGACTGGTATAGATAACAATTAATTGTATGATTGATATTGTATTATTCATAGACACAAGCCCAATCTAAGTACTGTTTGTCAATAGTATATTTTCACTTACTTAAAACTGCCATATTTTTTTCTGAAAAAAAGCTATGTTCAGTGGATGTAAATCTTTAGGGAAGCAAGATATGCCTCAGTATCTCACAGGGAAAGTCAGAGCAAAAATCCTTATTTTCCAAGATATACAACTATAAACCCCTCAGTTCTCATCGCATAAATAAAAAAGTCAACAGGTGATTTATGCTCATCAACCAGTTGACTGTTTTATTTGTCATATTTATTGGTGTCTGGACTGGGTGGAAATGATTTGTAGAAGTTACTTAAAGTACTTGAAGTTGCTTGGCCCTGTATAACCTGTGATTTTGGCTAATTCCGAGAGGTTCTGCACTCCACTATAGGTTTGACCATTAATAATCCAAGTGGGGAAACCTTGTATTTTTGCGGCTCGACACAATTCTGGCTGACCCTTGGGACTATCATCAGCACACTCTATCTTAATTTGGTCACTGATGATTTGGTAGGCTTCTTTCCCAAAAAGTAGTTTCTGGTCATGGCAGTGAGGACACCAATAAGCCACATATTCCTTAGCACCTACCTTAACTAAATGCTGTGCTAAGGCAATTTCTGCCTCACCGGAAGTAGTATTAATTTCCCAACCAAATTCTGGGTTAGGATTGGTTTTGGGAACAAAAGGTGCTAGTTGTCCAGGAGGTATGTTGGCAGAGGTAACATCCGGTTTATTAATACCTGCGTAAACTCCTAGAGTACCAATCAGGGTTACCATACCCACGATCAAAGCAGTAAATAAGATTTGTCCGATATCTTCCCAAGAACGCCCAACAATTGTTAGTACCAAAAGGCTAAGGGAGAATAAAGCCGAACTAATACAATAAAGGCACAGAGCTTTAATTTCAAATGCCAGTAAATACATTAAATAGCCACTAAAAACAGACATGGCGATCGCACCTACCAGCAGTAGCCACCATGTCACATTTTCTAGTTGTTTGCGGTTGTTGTTTTCTCCACCTTTCCAAACAACAGGTGCTAATGCTAACACCAACATACTGGTGTACGCTAAAAACCCAAACAAGGCTAATGGCTGTCCTAAAATTGTTGCCCAGGGGCTGGAAAGTACGTCAGTACAACCCTTCGCACCAGCCTGTGCTACACAAGCTGGGCTACCTCCTGTTAACTTTTCTATAGTTAGATAACCGGTATTGAGAGCGCCAAATCCGGCGATCGCGGCAATTATTAGACGCGACCATTTATGAATCCAAGGAGTAGAACGGCGGCGAATCATAAATTGCGATTGGGTATTAGGGATTGGGGATTAGGGATTGGAGACTAAAAGAATTCCCAGTCACCAGTCCCCAGCACTTACGAATGTATAGTGATTGAGGAAACCGATTTGCTCTCACCTTTAGAGTTCCAACTCCGATGAGCAGCTTCCACAAATTGACTGACGCGAATCGGGTCGATTGGTTGCTCGATTCGACCGTGGCGTTTGAGTGAACTAGAAACAATTACACCGTTGGCAGCCTGCAACAGTGTAGCAATATTTTCCCAACTCGCCCCACTACCAATAAATACGGGTGTGCCATTGGCAGCATCACAAGCTAATTCTAAATCTTCTTGATTGGGGGGACTACCAGTAGCCCAGCCAGACAAAATCACCGCATCTGCTAAACCCCTCTCGATAGTGTCTTTGACCGCCACAGTCAGATTGGGTGAACTCAGTGGTCTAGCGTGCTTGACTAAGACATCAGCCAGGATTTGCACATCACTACCCAATTCTCGCCGATAGCGCAATAATTCATGGGCTTCTCCCTCGATTAATCCTTGGTCTGTCGCCATCACCCCAGTGAGGACGTTGACGCGAATAAACTGGGCGCGGACACAGCTGGCGATCGCCATCGCACTTTTGCCATCATTTCGCAACACATTTAAACCGATCGGTAATGTCACCAAATTCTGTATTCTTTGCACGACAACAGTCATGGCGCTAACAACGGCTGGATCAACCTGATTTTTAGTAAACGGCGCATCAAAAAAATTCTCTACAATAATACCGTCCACTCCGCCACTAGCCAGTGCTGTGGCTTCTTGTTCTGCCCGATCAATCACTGCTTTGAGGCTGCCTCCCCAACGGGGTGAGGTAGGCAGTGGGAGCAAATGAACCACGCCAATAATCGGTGTGCGAGTTTTAAATAGTTGATATAAGTCCACGTCTTTAACTATTGTCAGGGATTGGGGATTGGTACTGGGGGTTGGGTAATGGGGATTGGGTAATGGGGATTGGGTATTCAAAAAAATTTTCCCTCATTTCCCTCATCTTTCTTATCTCCCCCATCTTCCTGATCTCCCTCATCCCCAGCCCACATCATTAAATTTCGTTTTATGCAGGATATTTTACTACCTCCTCCTGAAGACAGAATTTGGCGCAAAACTTACCATAAGATATGTTAAGATAAAACCTGGCTACAAGAGGAGTTTGCCACTCACAACACGCAAGGCAGCTTCCCGTGGTTTAGGCACATCACCTGCGATTCATGTAGGTCAAGCCTGATCGTTAGGGTAGCATTACTGCTTTATTGGGCGTAGTCGCAAGTGCGATTTCCCTGAGGGTAGCGACTTCTCACAACCAGCCCTTTGGGCGGCTTCCCGATGGGTAAATTAACAACGCATACGCTGCGGTAATGTAAAATACCAATAGGCGAATTGTTAAAAAACTTAAAAGTGTCAGATTTATCTCAAGACACTAAAAATTACCCTGGGAAACAAACTAATAAAAACATCATAACACGACCTGAAATAGTCAAACTCAGGGTTAAAGGGCAGTTGTTGACCGTGGATGTACCCCACCAGATCGCTGTCAGTCAAGGGTGCGGAGGAAAAAAGCAAAACTATCGCGTTTTGTGTTTAATAACAAGAAAAGACTGGAAGTTTTTTTCAAAATATGGGTGAAAAGCCGACAATAGCAATTTCTCACTTGGGCTGTGAGAAAAATCGAATTGATACAGAACATATGTTAGGCCTGCTGGTAAAAGCAGGTTATGGTGTAGATACAAATGAAGAATTAGCCGACTACGTAATAGTCAACACTTGTAGTTTTATAGAATCAGCTAGGGAAGAATCTGTTAAAACCTTAGTAGAACTCGCAGAAGCCAACAAAAAAATTGTCATTACGGGCTGTATGGCGCAGCACTTCCAAACACAATTATTGGAAGAGTTACCCGAAGCAGTGGCTGTAGTTGGTACAGGAGACTACCATAAAATAGTTAACGTCATTGAGCGAGCAGAGCAAGGCGAACGGGTTACACTAGTTAGCGCCGAGCCAACCTATATCGCCGATGAAACTACCCCACGCTATCGAACTACTACCGAAGGTGTAGCCTACCTGCGAGTAGCCGAAGGGTGTGATTACCGTTGTGCATTTTGCATAATTCCCCACTTACGCGGGAACCAGCGATCGCGTACTATAGAATCTATAGTTGCTGAAGCCGAGCAACTAGTAGCCCAAGGGGTGCAAGAGATCATTCTTATTTCCCAAATCACTACCAACTATGGGTTGGATATTTATGGTAAGCCCAAATTAGCCGAACTATTGCGTGCTTTAGGGAAAATTAATGTACCGTGGATTAGGATGCACTACGCCTATCCCACTGGATTAACCCCGGATGTGATAGCGGCAATTCAAGAAACACCAAACGTCTTACCATATCTAGATTTGCCTCTACAACACTCTCATAGTGAAGTTCTTCGTAGCATGAACCGTCCCTGGCAAGGGCGAGTCAACGATGAAATCATCGAGCGCCTCAAGATAGCCATTCCAGGTGCTGTGTTACGGACAACATTTATAGTGGGCTTCCCTGGAGAAACAGAAGCACAGTTTGAGCATTTACTACAGTTCGTCCAACGGCATGAGTTTGATCATGTAGGTGTTTTCACCTTTTCCGCAGAAGAGGGAACCCCCGCTTACAAGTTATCAAATCAACTGCCCCAAGAGGTGATGGATGAACGCCGCGATCGCCTCATGGCACTCCAGCAACCCATTTCTTGGCGAAAAAATCAGCAGGAAGTCGGCAAAACAGTTGAAGTCCTGATTGAGCAAGAAAATCCTGAAAGTGGGAAATTAATTGGTCGTTCTGGCAGATTTTCTCCAGAAGTTGATGGTCAGGTCTACGTTGATGGCGAGGCGAAGCTAGGAACCATTATCCCTGTGAAAATTCACAGTGCTGATGAGTATGACCTGTTTGGTCAAGTTGTCAGTCATAACTGATAGCTGATCAGTAGTACAACGTTTCGGTTTACAAGTCTAAAAGCAAAAAAGCAAAATCTAGGAGAGTTGATGAACTTATCGTTTCCCGAACTAGGAATTTCCCAAGAACGCGTAGAACACTTAGAAAAACTTGGTTTTACAGCACCAACAAACATTCAAGCCCAAGCCATCCCCCAACTGTTGTCAGGACGTGATGTAGTTGGTCAATCACAAACAGGTACAGGTAAAACAGCAGCATTTTCACTGCCAATTTTAGAGCGGTTAGATCCTCAACAAAAAGCAGTACAAGCCATAGTTTTAACCCCAACCCGCGAATTAGCAATTCAAGTCCACGATGCAATGGCTCAATTCATTGGTAACAGTGGATTACGGACTTTAGCAATTTACGGTGGTCAATCAATTGACCGTCAAATGCTACAACTCAAACGCGGCGTGCATATCGTTGTCGGTACACCAGGGCGGGTAATTGACTTGCTAGAACGGGGTAACCTGAAGCTAGATCAAGTCAAGTGGTTTGTCTTAGATGAAGCCGATGAAATGTTGAGCATGGGCTTTATCGACGATGTAGAGAAAATTCTTTCTCAAGCACCCCAAGAGCGTCAGACAGCTTTATTCTCAGCTACCATGCCACCATCAATTCGGATGTTGGTTAACAAGTTTTTGCGATCGCCCGTCACAGTCACCGTCGAGCAGCCAAAAGCCACCCCCAATAAAATCAATCAGGTAGCTTATCTCATCCCCCGTCACTGGACAAAAGCCAGAGCCTTACAGCCAATTCTGGAAATGGAAGACCCAGAAACAGCTTTAATCTTTGTCCGCACCAGACGTACAGCCGCCGAACTCACCAGCCAACTGCAAGCAGCCGGTCACAGTGTAGATGAATATCATGGCGACTTGTCCCAACAAGCACGGGAACGGTTATTAACTCGGTTCCGTAGTCGTCAAGTGCGCTGGGTAGTAGCAACCGACATTGCTGCACGGGGCTTAGATGTCGATCAACTATCTCACGTAATTAACTACGACCTACCCGATAGCGTCGAAACCTACGTCCACCGGATCGGTCGTACTGGTCGTGCTGGTAAAGAAGGTACAGCAATTACCTTAGTACAACCATTTGAGCGTCGCAAACAGCAAATTTTTGAACGCCATGTCCGCCAAAATTGGCAATTGCTTTCCATTCCCACACGGGCGCAAATCGAAGCACGCCACATCCTGAAATTGCAAGAGCAAGTCAGAGAAGCCTTAGCTGGTGAGCGTTTAGCTTCCTTCTTGCCCATTGTCAGCGAATTGATCGAAAAATATGACGCTCAAGCGATCGCCGCAGCCGCACTACAAATCGCTTACGATCAAACTCGTCCCGCTTGGTTAAGCACGGATGCCGAAATCCCTGAAGAAGTCGCATCCACTCCCAAACCTAAACTAGGCGGCAAACGTCGTGAGTTTTCCGGTGACAGAGGTCGTTCCAACTGGAACAAATCAGACAATAACAACAGCGACGACGAAAGACGCGGTACTCCCAAACCAAAATTGCGGACTGGCCGTCGTGAAACTTCCGCTACACCTAGCAATCCTAAATTGGGTTCACCTGCTGCAAGAGAATCAGCTTCTTAGTCATTAGTCATCAGACTTTGAACTTAGCTAAGATAGCTAACTGTTTTGATCAGCTTGTAGGAACATAGATATAAATGGATTATTTCTCATCTTATGTTCACAATCTCAGACTTAGAGCAGCTACAAGCTGAACATCCAGAATGGCAGATGGAACTGGTGGACGGAAGTATTCTGGTTATGGGGCCATCAGATTATATTTCAGAAGAAATCGGCGCTGAGTTAATTCGATTGCTTGGCAACTGGGTTCGCCCACGTAAGTTAGGACGGGTAACTGGTTCTAGCGCTGGTTTTATTCTGCCTAGACTGGAAGCGGAAAATGGCATCGAAGCTGATATAGAAAAGCGAAATCTCCGCGCTCCTGATGTATCTTTTGTGCGTGCGGAGAGACTAAAAATTAGCAAGCGTGATTTTGTAGAATTAGTCCCTGACTTGATGGTAGAAATTAAATCTAAATCAGATCGCATCAAGCCACTGGAAGAAAAAATTCAATTATTTTTACAACTAGGATGTACGGTGGGAATTCTCATCGACCCAGATAAATTAACATTAACCGTTTACAGAATTAATCAAGAGCCTGTAATTTTACAAAATAACGATAAATTGACATTACCTGATTTACTTCCAGGTTGGGAGCTAACAGTATCAGAAATTTGGCCGCCTGTGTTTGAGTGAGATGCTAGTAGTCAACTCAGCTTATTGGGACAGGTTGCGGATGTTTATATCCCCGACTTTTTTAAAAAAGTCGGGGATATGACTTATCACAATGTGTTTGAGTAAGAGACTAGAGGTTAGAGGCTAGAAGTAGCAGCCGATGGGAAGAAATTCCACCCAATCCCTAGTTCAAGGCAAAAGAAAAAATCTTTTACCTTTTTACTTTTTACTTTTTACTTTTTTCTCCCCAATCCCCAACCACTATTTCCAAGGACGACTAACTTTTTCTAACTCCTGAACTTCCTCATCATTTAATCTCCAACCCAAAGCGCCTGCATTTTGCCTTACCTGCTGGGCGGTTTTGACTCCAGCAATGGGAATCACATTACCTTGAGCGATTAACCAGTTTAGGGCAACTTGGGCAGGAGTGCGATCGTATTTTTCCCCTAAGCTGCGTAGTAAAGATATTACTGGTGCGATTTTTTGCAATCCCTCTTTTTTAAATCTTGGGTCTATACTTCTAGCACCAGTCGGAACTTCAGCACTTTCAGCAGAATATTTTCCTGTAAGTAAACCTTGCGCTAAAGGGCTATATGCCAAAATAGTTACATCTAGTTCACGGGCAGTTGCTACAATGCCCTCAGTTTCTATTTGGCGACTTAGTAAAGAATAGCGGACTTGGTTTACCGCCAAAGGCACACCCCTAGCCGCTAATATTTGGTGAGCTTGGCGCATTTGTGATGCTGAGTAATTACTCACACCCACAGCAGCAATTCTCCCCCGCTTCACTTCATCGGCTAGGGTGTTCATTAAAGTTTCTTGACTTAACAAAAAAGTAAATGGCCAATGCACTTGATACAATTCCACACGCTCAAGTTGCAGGCGTTTGAGGCTGTCTGTGATGGCATCAGAGACAGACTGACCTGAAAATCGCCAAGGCAAGGGGCCAAATTTTGTGGCAATTTGTACAGGTTGTTTTACCTGTTTTACAAATTGCCCTAATAATTCTTCTGATAGTCCTAGTCCGTAAACTTCTGCTGTGTCAAAAAAGGTAACACCAGCTTCTAAAGCGGCGGTGAATGCTTCTTGTAACTGTTCGGAGCCGTAGCCATTGCCATAATTCCAAAACAGTTTATCACCCCAAGCCCAAGTTCCAATACAAAGTGGTGTAACGGTAGGGCCATTTTTCCCTAAGGTAATTGTTTCCACGATCGCCAGATTTAATTTAGTTACATTTCTTTACTGTTTTAGTGTAACGCTGGCAAAGTCAAAGGTGTGGGGGTTTAGGGGTGTAAGGGTTTAGGGGTGATGAGGCTATTACTCTTGCACCCTTTGGCCTTAAGCTACCTGAAAATTATCAGCTTCCTCCACTAGCTCATAACCATGAGTTAGCTTTTCAGTGGCTTTGTCAATCAAATCTAAACCTTGTTGGACTGTTTCAATTACGCTTAATTGTCCACGCAACTCAGCCGCACCGACAAAACCTTTAGCATACCAAGTCATGTGCTTGCGGGCTTGACGGACACCGCGATCGCCTTTATATTCCCATAAGGCTTGTAAATGATCTCTAGCACATTCCAAACGTTGAATTGGGGTTGGTGCTGGTAAAAGTTCACCAGTCTTTAAGAAATGGTCAATTTCCCCCACCAAAAACGGATAACCCAAAGTCCCACGGGAACACATCACACCATCAGCACCCGTTTCTTCTAAACATTTCACCGCCGATTCTACAGAGAATATATCGCCATTACCAATCACCGGGATGGAAAGTATTTCTTTGACACGGGCTATCCATTCCCAACGGGCATTGCCATTGTAACCTTGAGCGCGGGTGCGTCCATGCACCGTAATCATTTGCGCTCCAGCGTCTTCCATGCGCTTGGCAAAATCGAGAATGGTAATTTCTCTGTCATTCCAACCAATCCGGGTTTTGACAGTGACCGGCACATTAACAGCTTTTACTACTTCCCGCACAATCGCTTCTGCAACTTCCGGCTGTCGTAGTAAAGAAGAACCGCCCCCGTTTTTGGTAATTTTATTTACCGGACACCCCATATTGATATCAATCGTATCAGCGCCTTCCGCAACGGCTTTGATTGCTGCTTCTGCCAAAAAATCGGGACGACAGTCAAACAACTGAATACTGATTGGTCGCTCGTTGGGGTCTACTTCCATGATTTTTGGTAACTGCTGGACGTAGTGTAAACCCGTAGCATTTACCATTTCTGTATACATCATTGAATCGGGTGCATAGCGACGGACTAGGCGACGAAACACCATATCTGTCACCCCCGACAAAGGCGACTGAAGAACACGGCTTTTAACTACAAACGAGCCGATGTTTAGGGGTTGGGAAAGTCTAGCTTTGAGGTTGGGGGACAGAGTAACCATAGAGGCAATTGAAAATACCAAATCAATCTTAACTGTTGAATGTTAAAAGTTGACGCTCATCAGTCATTAGCTCAATACACTTGTGCATCTGCTGACGCATTGTATCAACGTCAGTATGAAAGCGTCGTCCATGCCCTGGTAATACCCACTCAAAGGAGTAATCAGCTAATCGGATCATCGACTTAATTTGTTCTGCCCAAGAATACCAGCATACATCATGAAATGCGGTTAATTGTTGCCGAGTTTCCGACCATGCAAGATGATCACCCGTAAACAAGAACTTGTTTTTGTATAGTAAAACTGTGTGTCCTTTAGTGTGTCCAGGAACGGGAATAATTAATACATCTCCTTGTAAAGTGAATGGTTCAGAACCAGTTAATTGGATTTCTACATTCCGAGTTCCCTCAGAAATTTCATCAGCGTGCAAGATACGCTGACACTGAAAATGTTCAGCAAACTTTTGATGATCTGCCACATCATCCTGATGAGTTAAATACATATATTTAAGTCCCCCCATCTCCTTGATCTGCTTCACTAAAGGCGGTGTAAATCGTGGGGAATCCACTAAAATATTTCCCTCTGGGAGTTGAATTAAATAGCTAGCAGCACCATATGATTTTTCCGAATGATAGCCACAGTGATAAATATTCTCAGCCACTAAAAGGGGAAAACTTTCCTGGGCAACTTTGATATCTTTGGGTTTTTCAACGGTGCCAATAGAACTTGTAGGACAAGATAAAAGTGCTTGCAATGCTGCTAATCTTTCTGTTTCGTTTGTTGGTTGATGATATACTGCCGACATTTCATCAACACGATGAAAAACCTCTGGTGTCATCCAGCGACAGGTATCACAATCAATGCAGGTAGTATCTACATAAAAATCGCCGTTAGTATTTTGGGGGCGACGAAGATTTACATGAGCCATAGTACACCTCTGTTTGCCAACCTAATTACTAGGTGAGTAATTAACCCTGATTTTACCAGCCTAACAAAAACCACCTCTAACTATCAGCATCACTAGTAGTTTGGCAGCCTGAAAAGCAGGGGGAGTAGGAAGAGAAGTCGTAAGGAGGGTTTCCTTCCGGGCGAACTTCGGGGGAGAAAGAGTTTATTCATCATCTTCGTTTTCCAAATTGAATAACTTAATTTCTGGAAGTCCCCAGAAGTTATTAGCCAAGTGGAGAGAGACAATTATTTGTCGTATGGGTAGAGCGATCGCTCTACCTGTGATCTTAATAAATTTTGTGTTCCGTTCCTTCACCCAACTTACTAGCGCGTCTCATCCACAAGTATCAAGAATTCATTGAAGAAGTTCCGATTCTCATGCAGCATATTCGTAGGGTTCGTCAGACTACAGTTTTTCGCGATTTTCCGCAGATATTTGGTATTTAACGCACCTTACAGGAATTTTGGAATACAAGCTATTTAGTAGATATACTCCAGATATTAGTATTTAGCATAAAAATATTAGAAGATAACAACAGTATCTGTTGTAATTAATGATTATCTGATAGTAACCATTTTAATGCTCTATGCAATCTCTACCTCAACTTCT
Source organism: Anabaena sp. CCY 9910 (assembly GCF_963920875.1). Taxonomy (NCBI): domain Bacteria; kingdom Bacillati; phylum Cyanobacteriota; class Cyanophyceae; order Nostocales; family Nostocaceae; genus Anabaena; species Anabaena sp. CCY 9910. The sequence continues at coordinate 78,545 of NZ_CAWUDJ010000008.1, forward strand.
CTGGCCACCATGCTTAGAGTCAGTTATTGACCTTTCGCCACTGACGGTTGAGCCGGAAATGCCATTGTCAGATGCAGTTTCCCAAATGGCAAAGCAAGGTGCTGCTATTGTTGTGGTTGCCAATACTCAGATATTAGGGTGGTTATCAGAAAGAGATGTGGTAAAGCTGGTAGCCTTGGGTGTTGACTTGCAAACAACCACAATTTCGCAGGTGATGAACACCTCAATCATATTTTTCCAGGTTGCACAATTTGAGGATATTGGGGCAATTATTTCTCTGTTACGTCAACATCAATCGAGTTGCTTGTTAGTGGTTGATGAACAAGAGCAACTAATGGGAACAATTACCTCTGAAAGTATTTATCAAGCTCTGGGAGCAGCAACGGAGTTGAATAGCCAAGAAGAACTAGAAACCTCGCAACAAGATTTTCAGTTGCTAAAGTCAGCAGTAGTTAATCCTCTCGATGCAATTGGGGCTAGTGACGAGAGCCTTTGGCGTGTGGCTAATACTGCGCCAATATTAATTTGGATATCCGCTACAGATACGTCATGTATTTTTTTCAACAAAGCCTGGTTAGAGTTGACTGGCAGTACCCTAGAGCAAGAAATAGGTAAAAGTTGGTCAGAAAAGTTGCATCCAGAAGATTTACAAGGTTTTTTAGATGCTTACTTGTCAGCTTTTCATACTCATCAGTTTTTCTTGGTGGAATATCGACTACTAGGAGTGAATGGAGAGTACCTTTGGCTACTAAATATTGGGGTTCCCAGATTTACATCTAATGGTGATTTCGCTGGTTATATTAATTCTTGTATAGATATTACTGAACACAAGCAATACTTTGCTGCATTAGAGGAGAGTACAAACAGGCTCAAACTAGCGCTAGAGGCGACCAACACAATTTACTGGGAGCGAAATCTTAGTAATGACCAGTTATTCTTTCTAAATCCTGTTATTGAATTCGGAGATCGTGAGGAATTAACTCATAGCGAGGTTATGTCTTTTTTCCATCCAGATGACAGGGAAAAAGTGGATATGGCTGCACAAGAAGCGATCGCCAATTGTAGTTGTTTAGAAATAGAACATCGGCTGCCAGTAGCAGGGCAACCGTCTAAATATAAATGGTTTCTTTCAAAATCTACAATTCTCACGGACACAACAGGTAAACCCACTCGGATGATTGGCATTTCGATGGATATTACCGACCGAGTAGAAGCACAAGATGCACTAGAACAAGCCAACCAAGAGCTAGAAAGGCGAGTAGCAGAGCGCACCTTAGCCTTGCAGAAAGCAAATAGACAACTGCTGGCGGAAATTGGCGATCGCCAAATCGCTCAAGAGCAACTACGGCAATCTCAACAAATGTTGCAGTTAGTTATAGATACGATTCCCCATTGTGTTTTTTGGAAAGATAGAAATTCCGTCTTTTTGGGCTGTAATCGTAACTTTGCCAAAATGTTAGGTTTTGAGTATCCAGAAAATATCATAGGAAAAACAGCCCACGATTTTCTCGCCAATCTTCATGATGCAGACTTACACCGCCAAAGCGATGTTAGGGTCCTAGAAACGAATACCCCTGAGTATCACATAGTAGAACCCCTACTGAAACCAAATGGACAAAAAATGTGGCTAGAAAAAAATAAAATTCCGCTCCATGATCCTGAAGGTAACGTTGTAGGAATTCTTAGCACTTTGGAAGATATTACTGAACGCAAGCAAGTACAAGAAGCTTTAGAAAAAAGTGAAGAGCGCTTTCGATTTTTAGCTGAATCTATCCCCCAACAGGTATGGATAGCTCGACCAGATGGCTACCTTGAATATGTTAACCGACGCACCCTTGAATACTTTGGTAATGTACCAGAAGCCATACTAGGCTGGCAATGGCAGCAATGGATACATCCTGATGATCGCACCCGTTGCTTGGAAATTTGGCAGCATTGTGTAGCCACTGGTGAACCCTTAGATGTAGAATTTCGCTGGTTAAGGACAACAGATCAAACCTATCGCTGGCACATAGGACGCGCCTTAGCACTACGCGATTCTCAAGGTAATATCATCAATTGGTTCGGGACAAATACAGATATAGATGATCGCAAAAGGACAGAAGAAGCCCTGGCAGAAAGGGTAAAATTGTCAGACTTTCGCTCAGCAGTTGATACAATTCTCACTCAAAGTTACACCCTACAGGATTTAATGCACGGCTCTGCTGATGCAGTAGTTAAACATCTCAATGCCGCCTTTGCTAGAATCTGGATACTCAATAAACAAGAAAATTTACTGGAATTACAAGTTAGTTCGGGAAGATACACCCACCTAGATGGATCTCATAGATGTATACCAGTCGGTCAATGCAAAATCGGTTTAATTGCCCAAATAGGAAAGCCTCACCTCACCAATTCTGTACAAACAGATCCGCTTATCAGTAACCCAGATTGGGCCAAGCAAGAAGGAATAGTTGCCTTTGCCGGTTATCCCCTAATTGTGGAGAATGAGACATTAGGAGTAATTGCCATGTTTTCTTGCCAAGCACTCAGTGAATCTCATTTCCAAGCTTTGGGAATTGCAGCTAATCAGATCGCTATTGGTATCAAGCGTCAACAAACGGAAGCAGCTCTCAGGCATAGCGAAGAAAGGTTCCGCAACTTAGTTGAAACTAGTAGTGATTGGGTGTGGGAAGTTGATGAAAACGCTATCTATACTTACGTTAGTCCTAAAGCCAAAGATATTTTAGGTTACGAACCACAAGAATTATTGGGTAGAACTCCATTAGACATGATGCCACCAACAGAAGCAGAACGTGTCATGAAGATTTTTAATTCCATTATCGCAGCACAACAGCCCTTTAAATGTCTTGAGAACACCAATGTTCATCAAGATGGTCATTTAGTGGTTCTCGAAACTAGTGGAGTGCCGATTTTTGATGCGGTGGGGAAATTTTGTGGTTATCGCGGGGTGGATCGAGATATTACTGCTCGTAAGGAAGTAGAAACGAACTTATATCAAACTCAACAACAGTTACAAGTAATTTTGGATAACTCCCCAGCCATAATTTATGTCATGGATTTGCAAAACCGATTTATCTTGGTGAATCAACAATATGAAAAACTATTCCACACCACTCAATCTGAAATTGTAGGCAAAAGTGTATATGAGACTTGGCCTGATGATATTGCTTATCAATATGCCATTAACAACCGTCAAGTTATTACCACTGGTATGGCGATAGAAGTTGAAGAAATGGTTCCCCAAGAAGATGGTCTACATACATATTTAAGTATTAAGTTTCCTTTAAAAGACCGTAATGGCATCATTTATGCAATGTGTGGCATTTCTACAGACATTACAGAGCGTAAATTGGCAGAAGATTCACTTCTCCGTTTCCACAAAGCGATGGAAAGTACAAGTGATGCTATTATCTTTGGTGATATTTTGAATATCAGTAATTATGCTAACCCAAGTTTTCAGGAATTATACGGTTATAATCTAGAGCAATTACAAGCGGCAGGGGGGGTATGCACAATTTTCCAGGAGCCTCAAAAGCAACGAGAAATCATGGCTAGGGTGATGAAAGGGGAATCTTGGCGGGGTGAAGTGGCCATGCGATCGCGCGATGGCCATTTATTACAAGTTGATCTTAGGGCAGATGCCATTAGAGACAGCAATGGTAAAATCATAGGCACTGTATGTATCCATACAGACATAACCAAACGCCAGCAGGTAGAAGAAGGTTTAAAATTGCGCGATCGGGCGATCGATGCTAGCAGTAATGGCATCATTATTGCTGATGCTAGCACTCCCAACAGACCCATTATCTATGTGAATCCTGCCTTTGAGCGCATGACTGGCTACTCTTCAGACGAAGTGATAGGACAAAACTTCCGTTTATTCCAAAGCGCAGATATCGATCAACTAGGATTACGAGAACTGAGTACGGCCATGCAGGCAGGTAAGGCTTGCACTGTAGTTCTACGCAACTATCGCAAAGATGGCAGCCTCTTATGGAATGAGTTAAACATCTCCCCTGTTTATGATCAAACTGGTCAACTTACCCACTACATAGGCATTCAAACAGATATCACAGAACGTAAACAAGCAGAAACAGCACTACTTGTCAGCCAACAGCGACTACAATATTTACTGACATCTAGCCCGGCTGTGATTTATACCTGCAAAACCTGTGGAGATTTTGGCAGTATTTTTGTTAGTGACAACATCACCACCATAACTGGTTATGAAGCCCAAGAATTTATAGAAAATTCCGACTTTTGGTTCAATCATATCCATCCGGAAGACGCACCATCAGTCCTTAACAAACTTTCTAATGTCTTGGAAGCGGAAACTTACAAATTGGAATATCGATTTTTACACAAAGATGGGACATATCATTGGCTATATGACCAAAGAAGGGTGGTGAAAGATGACACAAAGAATCCAGTGGAAATGGTCGGTTACTTAATAGATATTACAGACCGCAAACAACTCGAAGAATACTTAAAAGTAGCACTCGAAAAAGAGAAAGAATTGAGCGAACTTAAATCTCGTTTCGTATCCATGACTTCCCACGAATTCCGCACGCCCTTAAGTACCATTTTATCTTCTTCTGAATTACTAGAACACTACCGCCACAAATGGACAGAGGAAAAACAACTCACCCACTTACATCGTATTCAAACTGCCGTCAAGCGGATGACGGAAATGTTAAATGACATTTTAATCATTGGAAAGGCAGAAGCGGGGAAACTAGAGTTTATGCCTAAACCCCTCGATGTCGTCGCCTATTGTCGAAATTTAGTAGAAGAAATCCAGCTAAACCTGAATAATAAGCAAGTTGATTTTATCAGTGAATATCAATCTATGTCATGTTGCATGGATGAAAAATTATTAGGACATATTCTTATTAACTTAATCTCCAATGCTATTAAATATTCTCCAGCCCATAGTAATGTTCAAGTTAAATTTTATTGTCGAGATCAATGTGCAGTATTTGAAGTTCGCGATTGGGGTATTGGTATTCCAGCAGAAGATATTACGCACTTATTTGAATCATTTTATCGAGCAAAGAATGTTGGCAATATCTTAGGTACAGGGTTAGGATTAGCAATCGTTAAAAAATGTGTAGATATTCACGAAGGTGAAATATCTGTTTCTAGTAACTCAGAAGTTGGTACTTTATTTACTGTGAATATTCCTTTAAAACAACAATAAAAAAAGAGGTCAAAAATGATTAAAATTTTAGTAATTGAAGATGAAGAGTCGGTCAGAGAAAATATTTTAGATTTGCTACAAGCTGAAGATTTTCATACCGTGTCTGCTGCTAATGGACGCATTGGCATAAATTTGGCACTGGCAGAATTTCCTGATTTAATCTTGTGCGATATGATGATGCCGGAAGTTGATGGATATGGTGTATTGTCAGCATTACGCCAAGAACCATTAACGGCAACTATTCCTTTCATTTTCCTAACGGCAAAATCTGCCAAGGCAGATTTCCGCCAAGGTATGGATATGGGTGCAGATGACTACCTAACTAAACCATTTACCAGGGCGGAATTACTCAGTGCGGTGATGAATCGTTTAGAAAGGCAAGCCACTTTAAAAAAGTACTTAATAAATCAAAATGGTATCAAAATCTCATCTCCAAAAACGCAGTTGTTAGAGATGAGTCTACATAAAGTTATTCAACAACAGAAATTTCAAGAGTTTGAGGTGCAATATCAGCCTATCGTTGATATTGCTTCAGGGAAAATAGTCGCGGCAGAAAGTTTATTACGTTGGCATAGTCCCGAATTAGGCTTTGTTTCTCCTTCAGAATTTATTCCATTAGCAGAGTCTACAGGTTTAATTGTGCCAATTGGTCAATGGGTAATAGCTAATGTTTGTCACCAAATTAAAAGTTGGCATGATTCCGGAGTAGATTTCTTAACCATTTCTGTGAATTTATCAGCAATGGAATTTAATAAACCAGATTTAATTCAGAGAATTACTGAATCTTTAAAAACCAATAATATAGCACCACATTATTTGGAAATAGAATTAACTGAAAGCATGATTATGCAAGACCTAAATAGTGCAATTTTTACCATGAACAAATTGCAATCTCTAGGTGTTAGGCTCGCTATTGATGATTTTGGCACAGGTTATTCTTCTTTAATTTATCTCAAGAATCTGCCAGTTAATACACTGAAAATTGACAGATACTTCATTCATAATGTTGCTAAAGATAAACAAAAATCTGCTATTACCAAAGCTTTAGTAGAAATGGCACACAATATGAATATGCAGGTAGTGGCTGAAGGTGTAGAAACAGAATCAGAACTATACTTTTTAAAACAAAATAAATGTGATGCCATGCAAGGATTTCTCTTTAGTCGTCCATTACCAGCAGTAGAATTCGAAAATTTTCTGTGGAATAATAAACATTTGTCTGTATAAAAGATAGCCAAATGATTACCACTGTTAACCAAAAGTTAACTGGATAATTACTAAAATATAGTAATAGTTGCTCTTTGGTAATTTTTCATAAACTAAAGATCAGTAATCATCCATACAACCTTATGCGATTATTAAAAATTTATTTTATTGGCCAATATGAATAAAATTTTGGTTATTGAAGATGATATCCATGTACGCCAAAATATCTTAGATTTGTTAGAAGGTGAAGGATTTAATATACTTGAAGCGCATAATGGACTCCTTGGTGTGCAATTAGCTCAAGAAGAAATTCCTGACTTAATTATTTGTGATGTCATGATGCCGGAACTAGATGGATATGAAGTCTTAAAGGTATTACGTCAATGTCCAGAAACAGCAATAATTCCTTTAATTTTTCTAACTGCTAAGTCTGATAAAAATGACTTCCGTCAAGGTATGGAGATGGGAGCAGATGACTATATCATTAAACCTTTTACAAGAGCAGAGCTATTAGCAGCTATTGCCTGTCGATTAGAGAAACATATCACAATTAAACAAGAGAATCAAAGAAAACTAGATAATCTGCGTAACAGTATTGCTTTATCTTTGCCTCACGAAATGCGAACACCTTTAAACGGGATATTAGGCTTTTCTCAAATTTTGATGGAAGAGAGTGATAGTCTTGATTCGCAAGCAATTCAGGAAATGGCAGAATCCATCTATCTATCTGGTGAACGTCTATTTAGCTTGATTCAGAACTTTTTAATGTACGCAGAGTTAGAAGTTATGGGAACTGATCCACAGCAAATTAAATTGCTGCAAAGTCAAACTACCATATTTCCTAATCTAACACTAATGGAAATCATTAGTGAAAAAGCTAAAAAAGCAGGAAGAGAAGCCGATTTACGGTTAGAATTACATCCTTGTAATGTAAGAATTTCCACAGCTAAGATTGCTAAAATTATAGAAGAATTATTAGATAATGCTTTCAAATTTTCCCCTCCAGGTAGCCTAGTTCAAATCAAAAATCAGGTTATTAATAATTGCTTAATCTTGTCATTTATCGATCATGGACGAGGAATTACAGCAGCACAAATTGCTGAATTAGGAGCGTATCAGCAATTTGAGCGTAAACTTTATGAGCAGCAAGGTTCTGGATTAGGTTTAACTATTGCTAAACGCATAGCTGAACTACATGGCGGTAAATTAAAAATTCACAGCAAGCCACAAGAAAAGACTATTGTGCAAGTAGCACTACCATGTAGCCAGCGAAAAGAAGACTACTGTGACAATACGTACTATCAAAAATCATCAATTATAGGCATCCGACTTGATCATTGAAAAAATTTAAGTAAAATATTTTGCTTTTAATTTGCATAGTCCATAGTGATATCTGTTGACTGTGAGGCAGTCGCTGTCTTCTCTACGTTCGCGGAGCGTGTCGGAGACAGAGGCTGCGCCAAGGCGGTTTCCGTCGTAGGCGGAATGCCTTCCCGTAGGGTATGCGAACTGCCTCACCCGGAGGGTTGACCGTTGACAGTCAACAGCACCGATTATGTAGTTATGCAATTTAGACGCGCATTACCTTATCTGTGGGGTGGTTATTGCCCGTTGCTTCCCTACGTGTACTTCAGAAATTAAGTATGAATTTGATTTTAGTTAAGTATTTGCAGCGAACACAAGATTAGAGGCTAATATGCTTACGGCAGGAGCCTTACACTGCATAATCTGGACTTTAGGGAAAACTGCACTAGCCAATTAGCTACTCCCTACTATCTGTAGTAAAAGCTTAAGCATTGCTCAGATTGCGATTGGCTCTTTGGGCAATGCCGTAAGCTAGTTGGGTATGTAGATTTGGCTGACTCAAGTTCTATTATGTACAACGGATGTTTGCGATCGCGTTGGGGTTTTTGTATAAGTTAGTATATAACTTGTATAATTTGTATAATAACGGACAAATTGTTGTCATGGCAAAGCGATCGCTCCAAGCCTCTGCTGAAGGTATTAGAAAAGCAAAGCAGGCTTTTAAGCGTAAAGGATGGACACAAGAATATCTGGCGGCGGAAGTTGGTTTAGAAACACGCCAGTCAATATGGAAATTTTTTACTGGTAAACCTATAGATCGTCACGTCTTTAATGATATTTGCTTTGCGCTGGAACTGGAGACAGCAGAAATTTCCCAACAATCTGTCGAAAATTCTTTATATTTAGAAGGTGATGAATATAGCCTAATAGATATTAATTTTCTGGTGCAAAAATTACGCTCTATTCATCACGAAAAAATTCAGGCTCAATGTAGCACATTACATCTTTTAGATATTGCTAGACCAATTTCACTTAATGATATTTATATTGATGTCAACATCAGCGAGGAAATTTCTAGTAAAAGATGGTTAGATATTCAAGATTTACAAAAATTAGGTTCTTATACAATTATTCCTCCTATTTTTGCACAACAAGAGCAAAAATTAATCGGGGGTTTAGAAGCTCTGAAAAAATATTCTAAACTGATATTATTGGGAAAATTAGGCTCAGGTAAGACTACATTTTTACAATCAGTTGCTCTTAGTTGCAGTCAAGGAATATTTCTGCCAGATTACTTACCTATTTTTGTCAATCTCAAAAACTTTGCGGAAGATGCTAAAGACTCTCGGCAACTTAGCTTATTTAAGTATATACTCGACCAGGTGATAAATTTTGGCATTACTGAAGGAGAATTGAAAACTGTATTATCTCATGGTAGAGCTTTAATTCTGTTAGATGGATTAAATGAATTTATCAGCCACAACTATGAAAAAAATATTAATAGAATTAACGGTTTCATCCAAAAATTTTATAAAAATCAAATATTTATTACTTGCCGTACAGGTACGAACTATTCTAATTTTCATGGTTTTACAGAAGTAGAAATTACTGATTTTGATAAAACAAAAATTACCGAATTTGCTAATAAATGGTTCTTGATAGTCGCCAATAATTCTCCAGAAAAATCGAAATTCTTAGCACAAAAATTTATACAAAGACTCGAACTAGAAGAAAATCATCGTCTTCTGGAGTTAGCTAAAAGACCAGCCTTATTGATTCTTTGTTGTTTGGCATTCCAGTCTGTGACAGATTTCCCTTTTCATCATTTTGAAATTTATAAACAAGCATTGGATCTGCTTTTAGTACGCTACGATGACGTAAAAGGAATTCAATCCAGTCACAGTGTGATTAATTTATCTCTGCTGCACAAAATCAAGTTACTTAGTCACATAGCAGCAATTAGCTTTCATCAAGGGGATTATTTTCTCACTGAAACAAAACTCCAGCAAGTAGTAACTGAATATCTACTGCATCAAAGCAATACCATAACTGATACAGATGCTTTAGAACTGGAGAGTACCGCAATCATCAAAACAATTGAATTACAGCATGGTTTATTAGTTGAAAGAGCAAAAGGCATTTACTCTTTTTCTCATCTCATATTTCAAGAGTATTTTATAGCTAGAGAAATCGTAGCTAATGCCAATAATCAAACGCTGCAAGAATTAGTAAGCCATTTATCTGATCAACGCTGGAATGAAGTATTTTTACTAGTTGTGTGGATGCTACAACCAGTAGATGATTTATTAAAATTAATCAAAGAAAAGATTGATAGTATAGCTCTTAGGAATGGCAAGTTATATCATTTTATGCAATGGGTAGAACACAAGTCTGCTCAAGTAAGTTATATCTACCATCCTGCCAGTGTACGTGCTTTTTATTTTAGTATAGCTTTACCTCCAGAACATCCCTTAGCTTGTAACCAAGATTTAGCAATCTCCTTAGAGCATCAGTTTACTGGTAGTTTGTCTATAGACTTAGCATTGGACTTGGCTTTAACTAATGCACTAACAGTCAGTATGACCATGACGGCTGATATATTTTTTGCTAGATTATCTACTTTAAATTTAGCTCTAGACCTGAAGCACCTATTAGTCAATCAGGTATCGTTAAGTAAATCACTGCAAAATATTAAAAACCAGTTACCCTCTTCTACTCAAGGGAGAGAATACTTAAAAGCTTGGTGGCTAGCAAATGGGCAAGCATGGACTGAAGAATTACGAGATATGATGATTAATGAGCGTAAGATTGGACTTAATTGGCAGTTCGCACAACAAGATTTACAGGATTTACAACAGTATTGGAATGCCAACAAATTACTAATAAATTGTCTAAAATTTGCTAGAGATGTTTCACCTACTTTACGTTATGAATTAGAGACAAGTTTATTTTTAGCTAAACAATGTCAATTAAATGTAATTACGTAGGCCAAGTATGGGTAAAGAGAATCTTTTGGATGCGGTAGACTTTTATACAAAGTAGAATATTGATTCTAGCTTTCTCCTTCTCCTGTCGGAAATGCTAGCGCGAACGGGTCCCGCTTACGGTAAGCTTGTTAGCCTTGGAAGATGAAACTATTTATTTTTAAAAATACTGTTTAGGCTATGGAGTCGCTACGAGTTCTGAGAAATACGGATATAAGCAATTTATCAATTCTGCCATTCTAGCTTATAACACTCGCTGCAACTCCATATAATCTCTGAAATGGAACGATGAAATCCAAAAATTCTTCAGATTAGAGGAGATGAGAATAGAAGGGAACCAACTTTAATGCTTGACTTTTGGCTAATTAAAGGAATAATGTTTTTTCACGCCGCTTTTAATTTCCCATATACAGGACATTCCAACAGGGAAGGTTACTAAATCGCCTTTACCCATTTGTACTGGTTGTCCACCATGAGGCGTAACAATGACATCACCTTCTAAAAAGTAACAAGTTTCTTGAGTATCATAAGTCCAAGGAAATTTTGAGACTTCTTTTTGCCAAATTCCCCATTGGAAAACACCCAATTTTTGGAGTATTTCTGGACTAGGTTGATGCTCAATTTTGATTTCCATGTAGTTTTTTCTCGGTTCACAATTAGCAGTAGGACTGGATGTCTTCTCCACACTTATCTACTAAATAACACAAAGCACGAAAACGTAAACCAACAAATTGATCATACAGGGGATTGAGCTTACACATGGGGGGAATGTGGGCAATAATCCGACCAAATACTACGATGTCACGCTCAAAAGGACACTGAGCAGGAATCAATTTTGCGATGAAGTGAGCTAGCTTACGATTTTGTATTTCTAGTGCATCAATCCACTGACGTAAAGGTTGTAGTGGATCAATTTTAGATTGAGTATTTTTTTGCTGATTACCAATAGGCTGAATAACAGCAGACAGGACAATATGTTGCTCTTTTGTTTTTAGCACAGTCATAATATTTAATCTCCTTTGAGAGAATCAACTATTTGCCATTTTGCAACTTACCATACAATCTTTAACCTGAAATTATGAGGAATGTGTGAGGATTGACAATTAAAGCATTTAAGGAGCTAATTTTCAGGGATTTTGTAGGTAAATAGGGGGGACTGATTGTTATTTAAACTTAACTAGATTAGTAAGAACTGTCCCGTTAAATACAAAATAACAAAGAAAATATAAAAGTGGGATTTCTTTAACTTATTGATTGCTAATGTTTGAGATAGCAATCTCATATCTTAAATTTAAATCTCCAGTTCTGAAACTACACAGTACCCTAAGATGTACGTTTACTAGCAAAAATACTCTTTGCTGATGCTATGGCTATATTTCCTAAGGGTTAAACTATACGGATACCTGATTTTAGAGTATTAGGTATCAAATAAAATGTCTTATCGGTTACATAAACTGACCTGAATATTATTTAATAAGTTCCCAGTGATCGTCTGATAAGCATAAGCTAATGTACTTGTGTCTATTTTTTATCAAAACCTGAATAAACTGACATCCTCCATACCAGAAAATACCCTTTTTGAGAGTAAAACTAACAACCAAACACAAGAAAACTTGAAAATTAAAAGGGACAAAATATGTTTTAGGGGAATGGGGTGCAAAGGGAGAAGAGAACGGTTGACTAATGACTAATTAACAACTTTTCTTTGCCTCCCAAGGCTAGTAGCCATACTAGTACTACAATCCAGTGGATGAGGACGATCGCCCATAGAGAACCTGTCAAAGCATAGGCTATTGTACAGCACAATCCTAAAAGTCCGGTTAAGGTTAGGAATATGGGGTGGAAAAAGGTCGGAAATCCAACTTGGTAAAGGGTTTTGGCGTTGAGGGGATGGTAGAGAATAAACAGCAGTAAGATAAATCCTGCCCACAATGTCCATCCATACCAGTTGATTACTTCTAGGGGATGGGGAAGCAGTAATACGCGAAAGACTAATTCCTCGACGATCGCAGGTGTGATAATTACTCGTAATGCGATCGCTAGTTGGTGGAGAGGATTGGTAGAGGTAAAACACCAAGACAAAAAACCAGAACACCAGCCTAAAGGTAAGGCGATCGCACTATATATGAAGACAGTGATCCCCGCAACTAGCCAATCTCGTATTTCTGGCACAACCAAAGATGCCAGTAAGCGGTTTAACAAAATGGGTATAGGTGCAATGTTGGTAAAGGGTATGGTAATTTCTCCTAAACCCAATGTCGGTGCTACGGGGGCAATATCGGGATTTTCACCGCCGATTTGATTGGTACGTAAAAACCAAAGTTTGGCACCATGTCTGAAAAATAAGGCGGCTATTTCATCGTGTGCTTGTCTGGGTACCATTGTCCGCCAACTTGTCAAGGCGGCCCAAGGACTGCGATCTTGAAAAGGTTCTGTCCCATCTCCAATGCCCGTGAGATAATCTGCATGGCTTTTCCAGTCTGCGCGGACGATCCCCAAGGGAGTTAATTGGCGTTGCAAGTCTGAACTCAATCTCACTAGTTGCCCAAAACGTTCAGTTTGGGGATCATGAGGATGATTACTCAACCACTGCTGAATAGTTGGGTTTGAGGCTACTTGCTGAGTAATTACTTGAATGGCGATATATAGTGCTTGGCTGGCATCTTGGACGCAAGAAGTCGCCGGGGTAACCGTGGCGCTACCAGTGCCATCACCTGTGCGATAGCGTGCCATCATAATCTGCAATTGTCGCTGAAATTCTGTCACGGGAGAAAGCTTGATCCCGTCAAAATTGTAGTCTTGGGTAACTGGTGCAAACTTAATTAATACATCAGAAATGGGTCTTGTGGCTGCCCATCCCCATTGTAAGTTCCCCATGTAGTCCGCCCAAGAATGTCTCCCCGCAATGATCCCGTCTGAGTTATTGGCGTAAATTTGTTGATACTCAATGGCAAATTGTAATTCTTTGGTGATGGGATCACGAACTACTTGCGCTAGTCCAAAGGCGAAGTGTCCGGTGATTGTATATGCTGTGCTACCTTCACTCTTTTTACCACCAATACCACCAAAGTTATGCAAGACTATGGCGCGATCGCCTTCTTGCCAATTAGATGCGGTTATTTGGGATTGGCTGGTGGTGGGATCAAGTAAAACAGTGCGGATTGTACCTTTATCTTGGGGTGCAATCTGCCAATTCTGGTTTTTTATGTAGGTTAACCCCGGTTGTTGTCCTAAAACTACGTGTTGCGGCTGGATTTTTAAGAGCGATCGCGGTACTATCCCCTGAACCACAAAAATTCCTTGAGTATTCTTTGCGCCATAAATATACCAACCTGCTTGCCCGGCTGGGGATTTTTCTATTTCCCTGGGAGTAGAGGGTGGAATATTGCGTGTATCAATTACTTGTTGGGGAATCCGCACAGTTTCCTCCACCCCATCGAAGTTACCAGAAACTCGATTGTAATGACGCACGCGAAAAAAATCACTGGGACAGGAGGAAGTCCCAGGACAAACCGGTGACGCAGGATATTGACTACTGGCTGGTTCTGGATTGAGGATTTTTACTAAACCATAAAATCTGCCAGTAGCCATTACAGGTTCGTGGGCAATTTGCAGACGTAGCTGATTATCACTCCCTTTCACTAACTCACCATCATCTAAGGTGACGACGACATCATCCTTCGGCCTAGCACCAGCGAGGGATTGCAAAGGCCCTACTTGCAGACGACCATTCAGGCGAAATGGGTGAATAATCCCCTTGGCTTGGCTTTCCCTTGTTTCATCAGTAAAACTTATATCTTGCTGCACAGCTTGTACATAAGACTGTGACTCTGGCTGGTTTAGCCATTCCAAACGCACAACTTTACCTACTAAATTTTGTGCTTCTGGTGGCGCGTGTTGGATTTCCATCCATACCCAATCTGATCCCGGCTGTATTTGCTGCTGATTTGGCAATACTAATCTACCTACCCATTTGTCCACAGGTTGATAAAGGTCGGGGTTGACGGTTTGATTTGCGGGATAAAACTGTGATTGATTGAAGTCTTGCTGTTTGTGAATGGCGTAATTGCTTGATGGTATATGTTCCACCGTCGATGTTCGCGGGTAAAACAGCAAGACAGCGATCGCACTCAGTATTAATAAAACAACGAACATCCCAAATCGTAATTTCGTCTTCTGTTGCAACCGTTGTTTGTTCGACGGTTTTTCGTTTTGCATTGCTGTCAAATCATACCTTGGAGATTGGTTATATCAGATATAGCCGCAAGTGTAAGACGATACTCAAGCTTTCCTGGCAGTTATGATACCAAAATTACCAAATCCGCACCCGCAAGGGCATAGGTATTTTGGTCATGGCTAATTGGACTAGGACTTACGCACACAGGTTGTCTGTTGAGACTGGATGCAAGGGTGTAAGGGTATAGGGGTGTAGGGGTATAAATGTTTGAAACTCTTACACCCCTATACCCTTCTCCAAACCCTTGATCTTTCGTTTTCATGCGTAATTCCTATGGACTATTAACTGTTAACAAAGCTACTTTCGATAAAATTTTTATTTGTGATATTGAAAAACTACAAATACTGAATTTATTCAGAATTCTAAGTGTCTTATATATCAAGAATGATCAGATGTCTATAGATTAGTACTTAAGCATATAAGGAAATGCTGAAACATAAAAACCTCAGATATAAAAATGTAATTAAATTTTCGACAATATTATTAATAGTAGTTGCAACGACACTGTCAGTTATTTTTCATACAGATATAACTTAAAAAAGATAACCAATTTAGGTGCTTGTGTGGAAAATAATGCCTAAATAAAAACAGCCGCTTCTACGTAAAAACTATGTTTATCAATGTTTTTCATAAAAATAAGAGTATTTTTTGTCACTAGTCATAAAAATGAAATTACTGTAAGCAGTCAAGTTCCCATTAGAGATTTATTAGATAAATTCCATTGATGGTATGAGTCATTGAGTGAATTATTTACTACATTCTTACTAGCGGTCTGAGCATTAGTATGTTATACGGATTAATGAGTAATTGTACAAATAGCAGAAAATTCTGCATTTTTGAATGCGATTTTAATCAGGGAATTTGTCATACAATTCCACAACCAATCTAGAAAATTTCGGCAAAATCATGGTTAACTCTGTCAATACCCGCCCCGAAATTTTATGGCGACAAGTTTGGGGATTAGCCGCTTTATTAGCTGCCATCATCTTCAGTTGGATGGCTTACAAGTTTTATCAACCGAGAATTTTAGAGGAATTGGAATTTGTCGGACTGGTTGGCTGGTTGGGGATATGGCAAGGGTTACTAATAGCTGTGATCGAACCGATGATTGGTGGGTTGTCCGATCGCATTCAGCAGCGTTTGGGTAGTCGTTTACCCATGATTAGTCTAGGGGTAGTCCTAGCTGGTGTCATTTTTGTAGCTGTATCACTGTTAGTTCAACAAAATTTACCGATAGGTATACGTTGGGTTGTGCCGATGTTGATGACTGTTTGGGTCATCGCCATAATTATTTTCCGCGCCCCGGCGATCGCACTTTTAACGCAATTTGCCCCTAAAAGCGAGTTACCCCAAGCGAATGCAGTATTAGTGTTCGTCTTGGGGCTAATAGGCGCTATCAGTCCAGTTTTGAACACCCTCCTTGACAACATGGGTGCATCTATCACCTTTCTTGTGGGGGCGATCGCTTTAATTTTGGCAGCATATATTCTGCAATTATTCACACCTAAACATTCGCTGCACATCTCTAGCTTCAACCTAGAACCAACAGCTAAAACTCCTGTGCAGATGTTTATCCTGATTTTCATCATTGGCTTAGGAACAGGAATCGAACTTAACCTGCTTTTATCAATATTTCCCCAGGAATTACAAATACAACTACCCAACCTGAGAGTAGAATTTATTGCTTCTGCGATGTTGTTAGTTTCGGCGATCGTTTCTGTTCCTTTGGGTGATTTGACAGCACAACTAGGAGCAAATAAATCTATGCTACTGGGTTTGGGTGCAATGACAGCCTTAATGGGGCTAGTCTTATTAAATGACAGCGATAAACTGGCGATCGCTTTCATACTAGCCTTTGGTATTAGCTTCAGTTTAGTTTTTATCAGTATGATTCCTTTGGTGTTAAGTAAGGTTCACCCCAGTCGTGCAGGTTTAGGTACAGGACTATATTTTGGTGGTAGTGCAGGCGGTACAGCCATAGTTTCTTTCCTCATCAAAGAACTAGGGAACACATCTATAGGTGCTTTTTTATTAGCTGAATTTGCTTTTGTATTAGTAGGTGTCTGTATTCTTTTAAGCAGAAGATTTCGTATATTACCTGATTAATTATTTGAAAAAGCCACAAACTCATATTTGATAATCTTCTTCCTGCATATATTTCATAATTTTAGCAAGATGGGAATACTATTTTTAAATAACCCTTCATAGGCAGAGTATCATCTCTCACAAGTTAGATACTACAGATAATTTGTTTTTTCATACATTCGACAACTTCAGAATAGTTACAAGTATATTTCAGTTTTTTCTATTGAAGTTTCGTATAAACATACTCATAATTACCTTAAAAGTAATTATTGAAATAGAGTATGTTAAATAGGTGGATATCATACTTAATTATAGAAAAATACCCATTAATTTAGTAATATTCATATCTTTGTTGATAAACTATTTATTAGTAAATAGAGTCAATGCTAAAACTCGAAAAAATATTGATTTAATCGTATATAGTAACAATTATAAAAGACAGTCAAAAGCAATAGCTGTTAATTATTCACTCAACTCCGCCCAAGATATTCGGGAGAATAAAAACATTACACCAACCCTAGCTAACGAGCCAGTAAAAGTTTTTCCTAATCCCAATGAAATAAATCTTCCTACTCCAATTAATCCACTCCCAAAACCAGATAATAACTCTGCTCAAGATGACATTCCTATTCAATTAAATATAACTCCAACTTTACCTAAAAAAGATTTAGAGTTATTTATATTAAATGCACTGAGTAATAGCGCCACTAAATACCCTTGGATAATTGATCCTAGAGATAACTTTAGTTTTTATTCCTCGACTTTTAATCCTCTAAAAGATACGAGATATATTGATTTATCAACTAAATTTTCTTCGGAAGACCCTGTAATTAACAGATTTACCTTTGCTGAGTTTCCTAAACAAGATCAACTTTATTGGATATTACCAGGTAATCGGGTCGTTGTAGAAACTAAAGGTTGGCAGAGTGGAATCGTATATCAAGGAGAATCAACAGATAGTGTCACGAGACAAACAATTAGATTAACTCAAAGACTTTGGGGG
This sequence comes from Anabaena sp. CCY 9910, assembly GCF_963920875.1. Classification (NCBI taxonomy): domain Bacteria; kingdom Bacillati; phylum Cyanobacteriota; class Cyanophyceae; order Nostocales; family Nostocaceae; genus Anabaena; species Anabaena sp. CCY 9910. Next base: position 96,568 of record NZ_CAWUDJ010000008.1, read on the forward strand.
ATGCAGGCAGTTTTTTCACTTCCCCAAGGTGTTCAAGAACTCATAGAAGAAATTGGGATTAACCAATTTGCTGTCGAATCAGTTGCGGCAGAGGTTAATAATCCTGTGGGTGTGACTGCTGCTCCTATTAATATTAATAGAAGTAGTGCAAATAATTCTATAACTTCTATTGTTCCCAGCATTTCATCAGTGACGACAGAAAAATATCCTCTAATATTACAAAATTTTCCTACAAGTGATTTACAGCCATTATTAGGAGAAGTAGGTCTGACTCGCGGAACCGTAATTCCTGAAGAAACTTTGAAAAAAGCAGGCTTTGTTTGGGGAAATCCTCTAACTCGACAAAGAACTAGATTTATACCTTCAATCACATCTAATCCGGGGATTAAAGTTGGTAACAGAGAGCAATTCGGTAACTTTGATTTATTCAATATTTTACTCAATAGCTCCATCAGTGAAAATCAGCGAAATTTATATTACTTAAATTCTTTATATTGGGTCTCTTTAGGCGAAAGACGCAGTAATTTAGGAATCAGGAATACAATTAATAAACATGACTGGCACAGACTTTATTTTAGCCGTTCTCATAGTCGGACACTGTTAGAATATGACTCTTTAGAGCCTAAGGCGACTTATACTAATATTTCTAGTAATCCTGGAGTTTCCTTATCTTTGTCATTCTCTGAAATAAAAATAGACGAATTGCAAACAGCTAACTCTACACTAGGGATGTTAATCGGTGGTGTTTTTAACTGGATTGACTTTCCCCATCTAAATGCAAGTTTGCAAGAAGCCCAAGAAAGATTATCTAGGCAAGAGAATTTTGCAAATCTAGACTCAAAATCCACCCCAGAACAAAGACGAAAAATTAACCAAGTACTGAATATAACCTTATTTTTAAGTAACCGTACTAGTGGTTTAGAGCAAGTTTCAGGAAAATTGACTTTTCCTAGTACTATCACACCTAATAGTTCGAGTTTATGGCAAATTCGGACTGGTAATCATCAGCGAGCAGTTCAATTAATTGATGGAAAGCGTACTTGGAATGAGGGTAAAACTTTCATTTCTAAAGCCGACGTGTCTAATAATAGTTTTGGTCGTTTAACATCAGTTAACGTACCTTTTTCTTCACAACAAACACCTAACCGCTCCTTGGCTACGCGAGTAACTTTAACTGCTCCTGACGGTCAGCAATATGTTCAAGATTGGAACTCAGCCAATATAACATCTGTTCCTATTGATATTCGTGCGTTTGATATTGCTTTTGACCGCATTGAATTAAGCCAAGATGGTCAAATTAATACTTATTTACAGACTTTTGGGGGATATTTATATTTACCTGCCATAGAAGCTCTATGGGCTGGTTCTTCTGGGAAATGGAATTACAGTCTTAGTTCTGGAATCTGGTTTAATTTGCAGGCGGATAGTGCATTTAATATCACTAATAATTTTGGTATTCAAGAACCAATACTAGGTATTTACACTAATGGAGTGTTGAATTTTATCAACACTAATATAGAATTAGATGCAGATGGAAAAACCCGAAGTATTACTAACCACATTCCATCTTTGCAATTTTCCTGGAATAGTGCAGCCAATTCTCAGAATCCGGCTTACCTAAATTTAAGCTACTTTTTCTCTCACCAAAATAGAAACTTAAACTATTCTCTATCTACAGCCCTTCTACTTTTAAATAATCAATCTAGTCTTACACCGCTAGGATTTATTCAGGGAAAATTGGGGTTCAATACAGGTTTAGAGTTTAACACTTCCGTAGAAATCAGGGATGAATTATTCTATACATTTGATGGACTAAAAAGAATAAATCCTCATTGGTCTGTTGGCAGTTATTTACAAAATTTTAGAAATATTGACAAAGGCATAAGAAATCGAGTTTCTAATTTTTCTTATGGCTTGGTCATTCAGCATAATACTCCTGGTAGTAATAACTTTTGGGAGTCTCGAATTGGAATGAGTGGAGACAGATTTGAGGTTCGTTTTGAAGGAGGCTTTCGATTTTGATATTGAGTTTATTATGCTGTGTGTCAGTTGTCAGTTGTTTTACTTCTGGTTTAACACCTTCCTTGTAGGCAATCGAGAAAAACTCTATCCTCTTATGGGTCGAGCTTTTTTGAGTGTTTTACCACAGAATAAAAACATACTAGTTTTGACAAACCATAGTCTATTCAAATGAATAAAATCAGAAAATATGTGGAAATTACTGAAAATTTCCTGTATGATTGTTAGGGTTTGGTGATTTAATTTTTGAGAGACACCACGCAAAACGACCATAGGTCTAACTTCTACCTACGGAAAAAAAGACCAGCTTCCCACAGCTGGCCTAGTTTATTCTTTTAGCGTTGTCTTCTCATATAGAGTTAAAACCCGGCTGCGTATTCCCAAAATGCAACGGGCAACTTTTCTTAACAATATTGTAACAGGCAACACAGTTTTTTTGAAAAAATTTACCGAAAAAAGATATACCTGAAGGTAATCAGCCTCTATCTTTCAGAATATTTCAAAAATGTCAATGGGGGGAGATGAAGAGGTAGGGAGCAGGGAGCAGCCTTTAATGGCTATTGAGTAGAGGTAAGAATTTCTCAATGAGTCCGATTGTCACTGCTGGTAGTTCCAATTGTGGGGTTAATCCTACATTTTCCAATTGTTGAAACACTCGAATTGCTAGGGGGTTCTGTTCGGACAAACGTCTGCCAATTTCTGGTCCAGTGAATTGAGACTTTTGCCCCCAAATAATGGCTGTGGGGGTGTTTAACTGTTGAATGTAGAGGGATAAATCAAAGCATAAGTCACCCCGAACGAATGATAATGCTGCATACTCAGCGTTGGGCTGTTGGGCAGATTTTAGATAAGCTTCGACAATTTCGTCATATACTCGGTTAGCTTGGGCGAATTGACGTTGTTCTAAGAAACTACGAATACCTGCACTAGTAGCAATTCCAGTACTGTATAGTAAGCGATCCAGAAGAGGAATACCGACTATTTGAGCAAAAATACTGCGAGAATAGTTTTCGCCAAAGTCAGATAGTCCGGCTGGTGTGACAAGAATGAGTGACTTAAATAAATCGGGATGTGCGATCGCTACTCTAATTGTAAATGCTGCGGTGAGAGAAGAGGCGATCGCCGTCACTGGCCCCGTACAAGTCCGCTCAAAAAACTCTCTAATAGTCGTTAAATAATCTTCAATTAGATAATTGCGTTCTGGATGTTCCGATTGACCCCAACCAATTAAATCTGGCGCTAATACGCGATACCTTGAAGCAAAAGCAGGATATACTTTCGACCACTCATAAGCAGAAGACCCGCCTCCAAAGCCATGCAGAAACACCAAAGTTTCTTGGTCATCAGTCTTCTTATTGTCCTGCCAAAGCGACCCAGTGGCAGTGTAATACACCATCTTACCCAGTGAAGTAATTATAGAGCGTTGCTCAAATCCCGGTGCTTGAAACATAGTGTTAGTTATTAGTTATTAGTCATTGGTCAGTTGCCATTAGTTTTTCCTCCCCCTGCTCTCCTGCCTTCTGTCTCTGACAATTGCTATTATCGATGAACCAAGGATGATGACACCTCTAGCCAGCGTCAGATTAAGTAGATGTAAAATCACTGGCTTACTTGTAAAGATTCAGTAATTTTTTTTTCATCACTCACAACATTTTTTGCCTATAACTACCGGATAGCAAGGTTTACTGAAATTTCCTTCTGGTAGCGAGGATCACTTAGGTAATATTTGGGGATCAATTTTTTGTGGTAGTCTACAGAAAACTTACGGATAAATCATGAGTGTGTAAAACTATCTGCAACGCTCATACACAATAGTTATGTTTTATTTGTTAACACATAAAACAAATAACTATCATTAGTTTTGTGATTCTCTAGGTAATGGTAAGGCGGGGTGTTGTGGTCAAGCAGGCTACTCTTCAAACAGATAAAGTACCAAGATTTGAAGATATTAAATTTGCACGTAATCAATTTGATGTGCAGAAACAAATTGTAGCTTCAGTTAAACGGAGCCAGTCGGAAGAAGGAATTGATGTTAGTACGATAGATGCACAAACCTGTCTATGTCTGAACTTAGAAGACTTAAAGTGCTTTGAAGTCGTAGAGCATCAGTACGAACGTTGGGGAGTGATTTTTCATAATTCACTAGCTATACAACCATCAAACCCAGCTTTTCCAACTAATTCTGGCTTAACAGTATTGATGGGTGCGCCCAAAAGTGGATTTTTGGAAGCGACATTCTTGCGTCCTGTTAACCAAGTAAGCGCTTGTGTGACTAGTTCACAGAGGCTAGTACTTTCTGCTTACGATCGCGATCGCCAGTTATTAGCCCAAAGTATACTTCCCAGCGCCAATCTTGCCAACTCAGACTCGGCCTTACCTCCTAATACTTTATTATCGATCACAGTTGAGAACATCCACTCTGTGACCTTTTGTGCATTTGATGGTCAATTTACTCTCAGTGAATTTCATTTCTTCGTTTAAAAACAACCCAGAACAATTTTTAGTAGCAAAATAGCTTGATCCACTTCAACCCAGGTATTCTTATAGAGTATTATTGATTGTCGATTTACAGTATTTGGTATTGGGAAAGCACGAATGCTTAGTGTGTAAGACTGTGAGCTGGTAAAACGTTATAAGTCCTGAGTAAGGAGCGAAAATTCAGCCTCACCACTAGTAAACAGCCTAAGTCATCCTGTCCTCATACCAAGTACAACTTATACATTAGACAATCTTGTAATGTTAGGTAGGTAAACACTGTGGTAAAGGCTTTGTCTTCTTGGCAGCAATTAATCAACCAGATTCTCAACTGGCTGCTTCCAGAGCTTAAGACTAAAGCCACCAAGCGGCGGACTTTTCAGCATCTCTCAGAGCCAAGCAGTCTTCTAGGCTTGCTGATAATTACTGTAGCGATGCTGTTGTGGAACTGGAAACTACTATTAGCTCTGCTGGTTGGTATTGGCGTAATGTTATTAGTCTACTCAATGCAAAAATGGGACTGGCAATTACATTGGGTAGAAATTCAAAAGTTTTTTAGTGGCCCAAATCGGCGATTAGTCATAGCTGTAGGCGCTGGTGGACTAAGTACTGTCAGTACTTATATGGCCGCTTCGATTTTGGCTGACTCTCCTAGTCCTTGGATAGCTACTGGGGCGATCGCTCAAGGATTAGGGACATTGTTAACTATAATTTTACTCATATGGCAGCTTGTCAAATCTTATGCAGGTAAAGAAGAACAAAACTTGGAGCAGTTGTTCCTCAATCTTACAGAAACAGACTCCTTAAAGCGGTTGGTTACTTTACGCCGATTAACTAAAATCATCACCACTCAACAAATTGATTCAGGACTGCAACGAGAAATTAGCCAATGCTTACAGTTACTACTGGCTCGTGAAGAAGAGCCAATAGTTCGAGCGGCGGCTTTAGATAGCTGGCAAGCCTTAGAGCAATCACAACCATTACAATCTAGTCCTTTGCCAACTCTCATACCTTTATCAACCAAAGTTAAGGCAAGAGTTTCTAATTTGTAATCAATTAGACAGGGGGCAAAATTAATTTATAGACGTTGTTAAGACTTACGCACTGAACTAAAAAAACCTTCTGAGGGTGGTCAATAGTCCATAGTCCACAGTCCAAAAACCTTGATTTTGACTATTGACTATTGACACAAAAGCCAGAAAAACACTTCGTAAGTCCTAGTTGTATACAAAGTCTGACTATTTACGATACAATCTACCATCCCGAACCTGAACTATAGGCCGATTACACCGACGTACCAATTGCTCGTCGTGAGTAGTAACAATGACAGTTGCCCCAAAACCATTTAACTTTTGTAGAATCTGCATTACTTGCCAAGAGTTATCGGGATCGAGATTGCCTGTAGGTTCATCAGCTAATATTAAGGGCGGTGTTCCCACTATCGCCCGTGCAATACTTACCCGTTGTTGTTCTCCTCCAGAAAGTTGATCAGGAAAACAATCAGCCTTAGAAAGCAAACCCACTAATTTGAGTGTAGGTTCTAAGCGCCTATGAATTTCTTTGCGGGTGTAACCTTGAGCTTGCAAGACAAAAGTGACATTTTCCGCCACTGTTCGTTGGGGAATTAGTTTGTAGTCTTGAAAAACAATGCCAATACGTCGGCGTAATAATGATAAGCGATCGCCCCGTAAATTTGTGACACTACAGTCATTAACAATCACCTCTCCTTGGGTGGGTGACTCCTGTCCATACAAAAGTTTTAACAGAGTTGACTTACCTGAACCACTAGGCCCTGTAATAAATAAAAATTCTTTCTTTTTGATCTCTAAGTTAATATCCAGCAAAGCATGGCAACCATTAGCATAGGTTTTGGTCACCCCATTTAACTGCACCATATTACTGGTAGTAACACTTTCCTCTTGGGCTGGACTTGCTTTTTCATGAATAGTCTGTTCGGCAGAGACTGGATTCGTTAATACGGGCATTACTAAATTTTCCTTAGGCAATGGGCAACTGTTCACTGTAATGTTCATTCTCTCCCGCCTAGCTCGGCAGGTTTACCCTTTTCTGAACAGTATTAACTTAACGTGAACTCGACGGAACCTAACCCCAATCCCTTCCCTACAAGGGAAGGGGCTGAAAATCTATAACTGAGTACCAAATAATCAGAGTTTTAAGCCTCTCCCCGCGTCGGGGAGAGGTTTGGAGAGGGGTTCTTCCGAATTTATCGAACTCACGTTAACTTAAAAATAAGGATTCCCAAATCATGCCTGGGAATCCCAAAACCGAAACTCAAAATTAAAAATCTTGTAATCTTCAAAATGGCATAAGTACTATCATCTAGGTGAGAGAAGTACTAAATCGCACCCTTCATAGTCAAACGGTAAACAAAGGCTTTCACCGCAAACTGAGGCAGAGCCAACATTCGCCGCCAACGCCAAGGCTCTTTATATAAACGATATAGCCATTCCAAATTATTATTAGCCAACCAAGCGGGTGCGCGATCTTTACTTCCTGACCAAATATCAAAACTACCGCCAACACCAATCCAAATGGCTTGAGGACACAAATGACGATTTTGGGCAATCCATAATTCTTGCCGTGGAACACCCAAACCAACCAAAATTACTTGTGGTTGTAATTGGGCGAGAGTTTGTTGTAGTTGTTTTTCTTCTTCCCCAGAATGGTAACCGGAATGAGTACCTACTATATTCAAACTAGGTATTTTTTGCTGCCAATCATTCGCCGCTTGTGCGGTTACTCCTGGCGCTCCTCCATAAAAGAACACAGTTTTATCGGCTTGCTCTTGACCGATTGCTTTTAACAGCGTTTCCGCCAGTTCAATTCCCGGACAGCGTTGGACTTTTTGCCAACAAAGCCACCGCAAATACATCACCACTCCTGCACCATCAGGAATTACCAACTCAGCATTCTGAATTATGTTGTTCAAGGATGTATTTTGTTGTGCCTGCATCGTCATTTCTGCATTGAGTGTCACTACATGAGCGCCTTTCCCATGTCGCAGGCATTCCAGTAACCAACTCGGATAGTCACTCATTACATGAACTGGAATTCCCAGTACTAAAAACACTTTAGATGATGGAAACATAGCCCTTTAGCCTCACACCAGATTCTCTCGACGATAGTTTATCAAATTTTTTAATAGGTTGCCTCTAGGCTGATAGGGGGGGAAATTTATCCAGATAAGCCTTCTAAGACAACTCCAGATGCAAAATAAAACCCTAATTTTGCTTATTTTGGATGATAAAAACAGCTTATACTGCTTAAGTAAGCTTTTATCATTGATTTTTGACAAATCGCTAAAAAAATTAACTTTGTTCTTTATTATTAATGAAAAAACTACATAAGATAGTTAACAAACAAAACAAGCTAGCTTCCGTGAAAATATCTGAAAGATGAAAATTTTTTGCTGCAATCAACAACTCCAGAGCTAGCTGAGGGTTTGTTTATCTTGAGTCTGACACCTGCCAAAATAGAAACCAGATTAAATGTGTCGATTTAGACAGATTGCTGATATTTGAGGTACAGCTATCCGATTTGATGATTTAAGTGTAAGGTTTTCATGAGAGCGTGTATTAGTCATACACCCATGCACAAGACTACATGACGAAAAATTCTATATTTATTGTTGGGTAACTGCTGAAAACTGTATCTATGAAAAATTTTCGATAAATACGATTTTGAAGTTAAGCTAGCGTGACGGGTAGAAATTGGCTATGAATAAAATTCGGATTGCGCTGATTGAAGATCATGATCTCACCCGTGTGGGTATTCGGACAGCACTGCTACAAAAAGAAGAAATTGAAGTGGTAGGAGAAGCTGCCAATGCGACAGAAGGACTAAATATGTTAAAAAAGGTACAACCAGATATTGCGATCGTCGATATCGGTTTGCCAGATAAAGACGGAATTGAGCTAACAAAGGAATTAAAATCAACCAGTAATGGCGCAGACTTACCAACAAAAGTATTGATTTTAACCTTGCGTGATAATAAAGAAGCAGTTTTGGCAGCTTTCGCAGCTGGGGCTGATTCCTACTGTATGAAGGATATTAGGTTTGATAATCTACTGGAAGCAGTTAGGGTAACTTATAATGGCAACGCTTGGATTGATCCAGCGATCGCCAGAATTGTACTACAACAAGCACAACAACAGTCTCCAAAACCAGTAACCACCATAACAGAAGCAAAAAATTCTTTCATCAACTCAGAAACCGAAGATAACTTAGAGACTATCGACTCCTATACCCTGACGGAAAGAGAGTTAGAAGTATTACAGCTAATCGTCGAAGGCTGTAGCAATGCGGTTATTGCTGAACGCCTTTACATTACAGTCGGCACTGTAAAAACCCACGTTCGCAATATTCTCAATAAACTCTGCGCCGATGACCGCACCCAGGCGGCTGTCCGCGCCTTGCGCTCTGGATTAGTAGGTTAAATTTACTAGCGACTTAAAGATTTACCAATAACTCTAAGAGTAAAGTTATACTTGTCTGGAAAGTAAGCTTTTTATCAAAGATTACTTTTGAGAATGCCTTTTGACGACTCAGTGAGATAACAGTTGCCATATCTCGCTAATTTTTAGTATCCGAAAAAGCAAGTCAAATATGACGGAAACTAAGGTAGAAAGACTGAAGCTCATGGTAGTAGACGATGAGCCAGATAACTTAGATTTACTCTACCGTACTTTTAGGCGAGACTTTCACGTATATAAAGCTAATCATGCCCGGAAAGCTTTGGAAATTCTAGCTCAAGAAGGCGAAATGGCCGTAATTATTTCAGACCAAAGAATGCCTGAAATGAACGGTACCGAATTTCTCAGCCTGACAGTAGAAAAATTTCCCGACACCATTCGGATTTTACTTACAGGTTTTACAGATGTGGAAGATTTGGTAGAAGCCATTAACTCTGGTCAAGTTTTTAAATACATCACCAAACCTTGGAACCCTGAACGCCTGAAAAATTTAGTTGAGCAAGCTACTGATACATATCGGTTGGTCAAAAAGCGCACCCACGAATTGCGTCGGTCTTTGCGGCGGGAATCTTTATTTAACGCCGTCACTACAGCAATTCGAGAGTCATTAGATTATGAGAGTATGCTGCAAAAAATCGCAGCCACTATTGGACAAACCTTTGAAGCTACTTGTTGTTTACTCAAACCAGTAGAAAACAACCGCCTCACTGCAAATCAGTTTTATTATCAAAATCCAGCATACAACTTACCTGATAGCGCCTTTGATCCTGCTACTTTAATTGCCCAAGTACTCGAAACCGGCCATTATCAAATTGCCCAAGATATATACGGTGACAATCCCTGTAACTACTTGGTTGTCCCTCTATCTTACCAACAGCACTTATTAGCTGTCTTGGCTCTTTACCAGTGGGGACGAAAGCATCCTTGGCAAGACGAAGATATTCAATTAATTACGGGTGTGGCTGAACAAGCAGCTTTAGCCGTTTCCCAAGCAAAACTCTACCAACGCCTGCAAGAAAAACAACAGCAAATTAGTGCTGAATTAGAAGTGGCGCGGCAAATTCAAAATAATCTACTACGCCAAACTCTACCGGATATCAAAAGCGCAAAATTACAAGCTTGCTGCTATCCTGCAAGAGAAGTAGGAGGCGATTTTTTTGAAATCTTTGTTCACCCCACCAAAGGTGATGTGTGGTTAGCAGTGGGCGATGTTTCCGGTAAAGGCGTACCTGCTGCTTTATTTATGGCTAGTGCAATTTCTGTATTAAGACGAGAATTAGCCCAAGAAATCCCAGCCGAACCCAATGTAGTTATACATAATCTCAATCATGCTTTGTGTGATGACTTAATTAGTAACAATTGCTTTATTACTTTTGTGCTAGCTCGTTATACACCTATTACTAGAGAGTTAGTCTATGCAAATGCTGGACACATTTATCCCCTGGTTTGGTCAAATCAAACCGCACCAGAAAAACCTAACTATCTTACAGTGAGAGGCATACCTTTAGGCATTTTACCGAAATGGCAGGCTAAGTCGGGTAGTTTGATTCTGGCACCCGGAGATACACTGCTGTTAGCCAGCGATGGTATCACGGAAGCAATGGTATCAAATAGTTTATTAGAAACTGTAAAAACCGTGGGTGGCGTTCAGCCAGCAAGTCATTCTATGCTGAATCAAGATGGTCTGTGGCAACTCTTACAAAAAGAGCCTCAACCATTGTCTCTCAACCATTTACTATCACGTATTCAGGCAGATAATCACGTCCAAGAAGACGATCAAACTATACTCTCTCTGGAGGTTTTGTAAGTTATGAAAAGTGAGCTTCATGTACCAAGCGACTTGAACTATTTAAACATAGTGGAACACTGGTTATTGGGATGCTTGAAAATCCAGTTAGGAGAATCTGTTGATTGGTCAAGACAGTCCAGCCGCTTACGTTTAGCTTTAGTAGAAGCCTATTCTAATGTTGTACGTCATGCCCATAAAGAGCAACCAAATTTGCCAGTATTACTACGCTTGGAATTTAAAGAACGAGATATTGCTTTGGAAATTTGGGACTACGGCACAGGTTTTGATATGTCTACCTACTTCCCACCCAACCCTGGTGATAGGCAAGAAGGTGGCTATGGTTGGCTAATTATGAATCGTTTAATGGATAAAGTAGAATATCAGTTGCAAGTTGATGGGGCTAATTGTCTCAAGTTAGAAGCTACTATACCGGAATTAGCAAACAATTAAGGTTGGTTTGGTAATTTGAAAATCTGATTTGTAAACTGACTTATTTACTGGGAATTGTCAGCCCATAGTGCAGGCTATACCAATGAAAATCAAATACAATTCCTATATTTAAATTTGGCTGAATACTAAGGCCAAACTCTACTCCTTGCCATTAATAGTAATATTGGTAAATCTATAACTAGCTGATGTACATTTCTGATGAAGGTTATTGGATTTTTCTTGCCAAACTGATTTAATCAGTTATCTGGCAGGCATACTGCATCATAATTGAAATGTCTATCCGCTACATTTAAAATGCGAACTATTGCGGAAATTAATGAGAAAATTAACCGTAAAACGGCGATAGTCCTAACGGTTGAGGAATTAAAGGCAAGAGTTTTAGAAGTTGGTGTGAGTCAAGTTGCTCAAGAAGTTGACGTAGTTACTACTGGCACTTTTGAGCCGATGGAATCAACTGGCGCTATTCTCAATCTGGGACACACTGATCCACCAATCAAAATTCGCCGTTGCTGGTTAGATGGTGTTCCAGCATACAGTGGTTTTGGGGCTGTTGATTTATACCTGGGTGCTAGCTGTGCTGTAGATGTGATGGACGGTGAAGAAGTCCGAGAACGTGGCGGTGGTCATGTGATCGAAGATTTAATTGCGGGTAAACCTATACACGTCAGAGCGCAAGGACAAGTGACTGATTGTTATCCGCGAGCGAGTTTTGAAACAACAATTACCCGCGACACGATAAATCAGTTTTATTTATTCAATCCGCGTAATCTCTATCAAAATTTTATCGTAGGCGTGAATGGAGGCGATCGCCCACTTCATACTTATCTAGGCCCTTTACAACCACGTTTGGGTAATGCTGTTTACTCCAACCCAGGGGCAATTTCTCCCCTGTTCAATGACCCCAACTTACAACTCGTTGGTATTGGCACAAGAATTTTCTTAGGTGGTGGGATTGGTTATGTGGCTTGGGAAGGGACTCAACACTTTCCCTTACAAAAGCGTTTAGCTAATCAAACACCCATTGGCCCGGCTGCAACTTTAGCTTTAATTGGCGATGCCAAACAGATGGATGCTCGTTGGGTGCGGGGTTGTTATTTCAAAGGCTATGGCCCCTCGTTGATGTTGGGTGTAGGTATCCCACTGCCGGTGTTAAATGAAGAGGTTGTAGAACACTGTGCAGTTCAAGACCAAGATTTAGTAGCGCCAATAGTAGACTTTTCCATTCCTCGGCGTGTTCGTCCTACATTTGGTTTGGTGAGTTACGCCCAACTCAAATCTGGGCGTATCACCATCGAGGGCAAAACAGTAAGAGCTGCTCCTTTGGCTAGTATGTTTCTAGCTCGACAGGTAGCCTTAGAGTTAAAACAGTGGATTGAGGCAGGTAGTTTCACTCTCACGGAACCAGTAGCCCCGATTCCCCAAGAGCGTTCGTTTCTGCCTCAAGACCGTTGGACGGATTTTTAGGGATTGGGTACTGGGGATTGGGGATTGGGGACTGGGTACTGGGTGATTGGGGATTGGGTACTGGGTGAAAATTTTGAAGTAAATTCTCCCCCTGCCTCCCCTGCCTCCCCTGCCTCCCCTGCCCCCTGCCCCCTGCCCCTTGCCCTACTCCGTCGGCTTGGGCTTCTTCACCGGCTTGGGAATCGGTGCTTTCGGTTGGGGTTTGGAAACCGCAGAAGTTTCGCCACCGACTTTCTTGACTGGGCGGGGCGTTTCTCCTGGTCTTCTGGGGGGGAATGGTTTTCGGAAACCACCACGGGGGCCACCACCGCCGCCGCCTTTAAACGGTGGTCGGCGTTTTTTGGGCAAGTCAGCGATCGCTTCTGCCGTTTGTACTACCAGAACGTCACCTTCTCGCTTGGCTTGGAAGTCCCAAAACTTCCCTACGGCTTTGGTGGTTAACACACCACGCAGTTTCAATTTGAAATATTTGGGCTTATCAGTTGGTTTCCGTGGGGCCTGCTTAATTTTGACAACTAAGCTTTTAGCATCGAAAGACTGATAAACGACTTCACCACGAACAGAAAAACCACCATCAGGAATATTCGATGAAGGCGCTGGGGCTTTTGTAGCTGCTTCTGGTTCTTCGGGTATGGTTTCTTGTGAAAGCGTATCTTGCTCATCTTCTTCTGTCGAATGTTTAGCCAGATTTTCTGGTTCCCAAACGCCGACGATTTGGATATGCAGAGTGTCGTTTTCTTGCCTTGTGCGGGGATAAACTACCCACAAATGGTCTTGTTCTAGGTCTAGATGATTTTTGACTAGGCTCATAATCCGACCCAGGAGGACGGCGTTGAGTTCTACGCCATCTGTAGTCAGTAAGATACCTTGGGTAAATTGTTCATCGCTAGCACGGTAACGACCCCGGACTAAACCAATGGCTCGGTATTGCATTGGTTCACTGGGAGGCGGAATTGGTTGCTGGCGATCGGCTAAGTTCTCATCTGAGGCAATCTCACTAGTGTTGAGTGATGAATTTTCAGGCTTAGAGGACTGGGGTGCTGCTATATGAATATTAGCGGCCGCCTCTGTTTTAGTTTGAGGCTGATCTGAGGCAAAAGAGTTGGAAGATTCAGGCGAAGGCATCAGGTCGGAAGTCATAAAAACTCCTTGCGGCGGAGACACATCCCAATTATGGGATTTTACTAAAGCATCGAGAAAGAGCGCTTGTGTGGCTGATGAAAGTATATTGGCTTTTCACAAAATCACACGAAAACGCTCTATATAATTTTAAAGACGCTAGACTCGTCATTCTACTCTAAATCTGTAATTTAGCGCCTTTACACTAGTTTCGGAAGCATATCACAGCTTCTATTCTGATGGCTCCTCCTAAAGTCATCACTTACTTTAGCAGTGCTAACTTGTGGTTTGTTATAAAATTCACAGGTATTTGACGGTATTCCGCAAACTTTGGAAATTTTTAACTTTCTAATTTGTATCGATAATAATGTGATCATAGATATGGAGGGCATTTAAATCGTGTCTCAACCGCGCAATCGGTGGATAGTTCAACTTATCTTGGCGCTGGCAGTTCTAGCTTTTGTAGGTGTTTCAGTTGTTCCTATTATTGGGGCGCTGAATGATAATACGTCACGCTCAAACCAGAATAGTGCTAGTAACCAAGGCAGCTCGCTCGCTTCTAATCAACAATCCAAATTGGCAGACGAAGTACGTGGATATGAATTGGTTTTACAACGGGAACCAGAAAATCAAACCGCATTGAAGGGTTTATTACAAGCACGGCTGCAACTTTTAGCGTTAAAACAAGGTAATGTCCAGGGGGTGATAGAGCCTCTGGAAAAGCTAGCCAAGCTTAATCCTAATCAATCAGAGTATGGAGTGCTATTAGCCCAAGCCAAACAGCAAATTGGTGACAAAGAAGGGGCAGCTACAGCTTATCGCTCCATTTTGGATACCAAACCCGGTGATTTAAAAGCTTTGCAGGGGATGGTAGTTCTGTTATTAGATCAGCAACGTCCAGAAGCGGCTGTTGGCTTGTTGCAAGATACCCTGACTAACGCTAACCAAGCCAACACCATCCAGCCGGGGAGTGTGGATGTAGTGGCTGTACAGGTGCTACTGGGTAATGTTCATGCTGCTCAGAAACGTTATCCTCAAGCGATTTCGGCATTTGACCAAGCAATTCAGAAAGATACAAAGGATTTTCGCCCAGTTTTGGCAAAGGCTATGCTGTTGAAGCAACAAGGAAAAGCAAGCGAGGCTAAACCTTTGTTTGATAGCGCTTTAGCTTTAGCGCCAGCTCAATACAAAGATGAGATTAATAAAGCAGCAACCGCATCTCCCACTCCCACGCCGACTGCACCTCCCGTTCCTACTCCTGAAAGTACTCCGAAGCAATAAAACTCTAACCCCCAATTTTCAGGGGGTTATTGATGAGTAGGATAAGAATTTTGAATGTTGAATTTTTACACTCCTTCAATAGCGGCGACAATACCAAAAATCAAAAATAGGCATCCGCCGGCAAAGGTGAGTTGACGTTCAGAAATTTTTCCGGCAATCATTTTGCCTCCGATGACGGCGATCGCCGCACAAATGGCATGACCTAAAATAGCTCCTATGGTAACACCAATGATGTTATTGCCGGCGGCTAAGGCTATGGTAGCAATTTGTGTGCGATCGCCCCACTCGGCCATAAAGGTCAAGACAAAGGCTTCTAAGATAATTGATAAGGGGGTTTTTTGTTTTGGTAGCTGTAAATCTGCTTTTTCTACTGCTGCTTTGGCCTCTTCCATTTCTTCCATCACCTCAGCTTTATCCGCCGCCGCCGACATCTTACTAGCGTCATACAACAGTTTCAGACCAAAGGCAATAAATAAGGTTATTTCAGCGTAATAAATATACACTGGTGGCAATAGAGAAGCAGCTTTGCCAAATAACACCGAGAGTATTGTCATTGCGGCTAAAGCGCCCACTACTCCTGTAAATACCCATCTTCGGGAATGGTGCATTGCCAAAATCATGGCGATGAAAAAAGTTTTATCGCCTAGTTCTGAAACTGTAATTAGTAATAAACCTGCGGTAAAAGCTGTTAACACTCTCTCAAGCTCCTGAAAAACGTTTACCGATGTGAAGCTTGATGAATGCCAAAAGACCCCACCAAGCCACATCTTGAATGTGAACTTAGTGAAGGTCTCGCTTCCAAATATTTTCTAGTTGTCATCTGAACCAGGCTCATCGCCAGTATGTTGATCCAGATGTACTGGCTTTTGCCAGCAGCTACTCCCCTTCTTATCAGAATACGATTGTATAGCAATCCTACGTGAATTGTAAATATATTTTTAGCTGTTGAGTGCAAATATCAGGACATATCCACCGATGCCATACTTAACTGATGCCAGGGAAATTCGTGCCATAGTTGCTGGATATACTCAAGCTACTACTTTATGGATAGACACTGAGGTTGCTGACTATAAAAGTCGTAATCCTCGATTATCGCTGATTCAGGTATTAGATGATCCTGACGATATGAGTGGCGATCGCGTTTACCTTTTGGATGTACTTGATCAACCTGATTTAGTCACTAATTTTGTTGAGAAAATTATGGTAAACACCAATATTGAAAAGGTGTTTCACAATGCTAGTTTTGATGTTAAACTTCTGGGCAATAAACAAGCTAAAAATATTACTTGCACTTTAGAAATTGCTAAAAAAATACCTTATCATCTCTTGCCAGTGCAAAATTATCAACTGCAAAGTTTAGCTACATTATTATGTAATTTTAACAATATTGATAAACAAGAACAGAGTAGCAATTGGGGACGGCGACCTCTCAGCGAAGAACAAATAGAATATGCTTATTTAGATTGTATTTATCTCGCTCAAATTCATCGGCGTTTATTAGACTTGCAAATAGAAAGTAACCCTGATCCAGCGACACTAGACATAACAGCTATCAACTCACGCTTTTCCCAAATCGAGGAGCAATGGAAATTGTTAAATTCTGAATATGAGCATCTACAAGAGCAATTAAAAAAAGCTATGCAGGCTCAAAATATATCAGAAACCTCTACTTATAAGCTCACAAGTCATCAACGCAAAGTTGTAAAAGTACAGTTTTCTGAATTGTCAAATCTAGTACAAAACCAAGATATTAGTTTAGATTTCCCAGTTACATTAACTCAGAAGCTACAAAAAGATTTAGGAGAAAATCTCGAACGACTGTCTGTAGACATAGAGGAAAACACTTATTTACGGCTAACCCTGAAAAATCAGGATGATTTGTAACTATGAATAGCCTAAGAATTAAAGCATTTTTGAGCAGTATAGGCTTTCTTACCCCAGTGAGGCACAAACAACAAGAATTTAGGAATTTACGTCTAATGTGAAATAAAAGCGCAATTATACTGATTTTGCACAGTTGAACAGCCTCTCACTAGAGAATAATGCTCTCTCGCGCCTATTGGTTCAATTCATAAGCAAGTTATCATCATCAAGTAGTTTTAAACACTCTGTATGCCCAGAAAAATTTCTCTTGGCTTGATGGCATTATTTATTAGTGTTCAAGTTAGTGTTACCCAACAACTAGTTAAAGCCCAAACTCCAACTGCGCCTACACCCACCACAAAATCTATTTGCCCTGGGGAATTGGGAACAGCCATAGATACAATAGTAAATCGTCCCCTCTTCAATCGAGTGCGCTGGGGTATCTTAGTCAAACCTCTGTCATCTGTGCAGACTCTCTACAGCCGAGACGCTCAGAAATATTTTACTCCCGCTTCTAATGCGAAATTACTCACAACAGCTGCTGCATTACAACAACTAGGTGCAGACTTCCGCATTCGTACCTCAATTTATGAAAATGCCAACGGTAACTTCACTATTGTGGGTAGAGGTGACCCTAGCCTCAGTGATACTCAACTGCAAGCATTGGCAGAACAATTAAAACAGAAGGGTATCACCCAAATTAGACAGTTAATTGCTGATGATACTTATGTTCAAGGGGATATTGTTAACTCGACTTGGCAATGGGAAGATGTGCAATCAGATTATGGTGCGCCAGTTAATAGCTTTATTCTCAATCAAAATGTTTTTGGCTTAAAACTGACTCCTCAAACTGTAGGTAAAACTCCACAATTATCATGGAATGATCCCAATGAAGGCAGACAATGGTTAGTTATAAATAAATCTGTAACAGTGGCAGCAAACCAACCAAGCTATATTGAAGTTACCCGTGATTTAACAGGAAAAGTCCTGCGAATTCAAGGACAAGTAGCAGCCAATTCCACACCATATTTAGCAGAACTACCTGTAGTTGATCCTAATTATTATTTCTTGCGACGTTTACGTACTATCTTCACAACGGCAAAAATTAACTTGGGAACAACATTAGTTGCTAGTAGTACTAATAATCAACAAGAAGTAGCTGCGGTACAGTCGCCACCCTTATCACAATTACTGTTTGAAACTAATCAAAATAGTAATAATCTGTATGCTGAAGCATTGTTAAGGGCATTGGCTTTCAAACAACCTAGAGTGCAAAATAAAAGTACTGCTAATATTGGCTTAGATGTTATTAAAGCGACCTTAGATAAATTAGGAGTTGACCCAACAGGTTATGTTTTGATAGATGCTTCTGGTTTATCACGTCGTAATTTAGTCACTCCTGAGGCTTTAGTACAAACATTACAAGGAATAGCCAAAACACCAGCCGCCAATGTATATCGTGCCTCCTTACCTATCGCGGGGAAAAGTGGTACTTTGAGCAACCGCCTTCGTAATACTCCGGCTGAAGGCATCGTACAAGCTAAAACTGGTACATTAAGCGGCGCAATATCTTTATCTGGATACGTGAATAGCCCTCAATATGAGCCTTTAGCATTTAGTATTATGGTGAATCAATCGGAGCAGCCTGCAAGTGCTTTGCGCCAAGCCATTGATGAGATAGTTGTGTTATTGGCACAGATAAAGCGTTGTTAATTTGACTTTGGTGAAAATGGAAAGTTTGGTAGGGGATGTGAGTATAAATAATTTCTGGGTACAGTTAGATTCCATCGCACTGACGCACCCCAATACTGCTCGATTACACCTCAAAAATCACTTCTATGTAGCCTAGATTATAGTAGCGCGGCAAGCTTAAAATATTGGGTTGTTCAGTGTGAAAAAACCAAAACTTCATGATAATTGATTACTTAACCCAACAAATTAGACTATACGCGCTACTAGCAGCCTGAAGATATCTGCTCAGTACAGTTACCGAACTTCTCTATATTTGGTTACTTTTGTCACACTTTTTTCTTTTTGAGCATCTAAGATTGGATGTATAAGTTCAATCCATAAGATGCTCTTGTAGGATTTTTTATGAGTATTAGAGAAATTGAAATCCGTCAGTTAGAGTCAATAAAGGGGGGGATGGTTGAGTTCTTTACTCCTCAAACAAGTCATGAAACTATGTTGGTGCAAATCGCGCCAAATACTATAGATGATCTGTTCGTTCATAAATCACAAACTGACCAATTACTGGTAGTTAAAGGCCAAGTTGTACTTGTAACTTTAATCAACAAACAATATAAGTATATTCCTTTAAGTGAAAACCATCCTATGGTAGTGACGATTCCTCCTGGGGTTCTGCACGGTGCAATTAATTTAAGTTCACAACCATGTTTATTGGTGAATGCTGTACTGCGTCATCGACCTCCTCAAGAAAGGGATTATATTACTTGTTGTAGACCTTTCCCTTATGATTTGGATGCTGCGACTCTTGCGTTGAAGCAGTTGGAAGCAACAAAGAAAATAGAGGTTCTCGGTACGACACCTACACAGGTTGTTTAGAAAATTCGTCTTGTCATCATTTACGCCCACAGAGTATTTATAGCCCTTTATTTGCCTTAATTTAAAACAGGGTCAACGATGAGCAAAGCTGAATCGTTGACTATTGGCTGGGAACTCAGCACTCCCTCACCCCTGCTTAAGTAGAGTACTTGCCGTTAATTTCCACATAACCCTCTGTCAAGTCGCAACCCCATACAGTAGCCACATCTGTACCGATATTCAAACTAACGTGAATATTGACTTTTTCTTGGGACATAATTTCTTTTAATTTCTCCAAGTTTTCCGCTTGGAAAGTATTAGGATAAACTTGCACTTCATCAAATCTAATTACCACCTGCTCTGGATTAATATCCCGTTCATCTTCACATTTGCCTATTGCCATAGCTACTCTTCCCCAATTAGGATCTGCACCATACACAGCAGTCTTAACTAGTGGTGAGTTGACGATCGCTTTAGCTACCCGTTTAGCTTGAGCATAGTTAGCGGCTGAGTCTACAGTCACTTCAATTACCTTAGTCGCCCCTTCACCATCACGAGCAATCTTTAACACTAACTCATGGGCAATTTCTTGCAACGCACCAGCAAATTCGGCTTCGGGAACTTCACCCGCTAAACCATTCGCCAAAATTACCGCGCTATCACTAGTAGAAGTGTCAGTATCTATACTCAGACAATTAAATGTTTTATCTATGGTAAAGCGAAAAATTTGACGCAGTGTATTGGCAGAAATTGCTGCATCAGTGAAAAAGAAAGCTAGCATTGTTGCCATGTTTGGCTCAATCATGCCGACACCTTTAGCAATACCCACCAATTTGGCATTACCAACTTGTCGTGCAGCGATTTTAGATACGGTGTCAGTGGTCATAATACCGCGCGCAGCTAAGTCAAAATCAGCAGATGTCAGTTTTTGACCCATTCCTACCAAGCCAGCACGAATTTTTTCTATGGGGTAACGTCTACCAATTACCCCAGTGGATGCGATCGCCAAATTTTCGGCAGCAATCCCAGTTTCCTGTGCCACGAGTTGTATAATCTCCTCAGCATCAGCAGTCCCCACAGCACCATTGGCAACGTTGGCATTTTTGGAAATGATAATAATCCCTTGTGCTTGCCCATTCTGTAAATTTTGACGACTAATAGTCACACTAGGCCCTGCAAAAAGGCTTTGAGTAAATACGCCATCAGCTACACAAGGTACATCTGATCGTAAGAATACGAAATCTTCAGTGGTATCACGTATACCCAAATTAGTAATAAAGGTACTAAATCCTTGAGGTGTGGAAGATGCAGTTAGTGACATTTTGATCTTTGGAGAGTAAAGAATCTAAGGACTGTTAGCGGTAGCGAGGTGTTAAGCAACTTGCTTGGTAAATAATACCAGCCCTAGCCTTCTCTGGGAGAGGCTAAGATTTGAACAAGGATGTAAATTTTTCAAACCCTACACCCCTAAACCCCCAAACCCCTACACCCCTCAAATCAAAGGTTCATGCTTCTGGACAGCAACTACTTCACGGTAAACATTTACAAAACAAGCTGATGTCTAAAATTACTGGTGTTTTATTTAGAAAGTTGCTGAATAAGTTAATGGCTCTTCTGCCAGGGAGAGGGGTTATAAAATCATAAAACCTCTTGTTAGAGTGAAATAGCTAGCAGCTGATTTTACACACAGAGCTACAGAGGAACGCAATGCTGATTTTTGAAGAGCATTTTCAAGACAATCGCTGTAGCTGGGTAACACGAGATAGTGAAGAGTGTAGCCTTTGCATGGATGTGAGTCATTATGTATTTGACCATAAACGTGCAGGTGATACATATTGGCTATCGTGGAACTCAGCCGAGTTCTTTTATGAGAGAACAAATTTTCATATTCATATAGTGGTAGAAAAAGCTGCTGGTGTAGATGATCACGGTTATGGTTTTGTTTGGGGATTGTCAGACGTTAGCAATTTCTTTGAGTTCGTGATTTCGGGCAATGGTCACTATCGTATCACGGAGATCAAAGATGGTAACTTTATTAATTACACAGATTGGAAAAGGTGCGATCGCATTCACCGTAGTGACTCGGTTAATCTGTTGGAAATTGCCCGTGTGGGTAATATGGTAGAGTTCTATATCAACAGTACCCTAGTAGATAAATTCCCCGCCGATAAGTTAGTTGATGTCTCAGGGAAAAATTTTGGTTTTGTGATTCATGACAAAATCAAAATGAAAGTCCATAGTTTAATTGTCAGCGCTCCTGATACGGAAAAAGAGTCAGTTGGGGGTAATATCGATGTTCGTGATTCCAAGCAGGAGACAAAAGCCTCTTTTGTTGAGCATGACCCCCCAGAAAAGGATACTGTGGAAGCAGTGTTTGCAGACTTAAAGGCATTAGTTGGCCATGAGCAAACGAAGCATCAACTTTTCTCCTTAGCCAACTACTTAAAAGTACAAACGGAACGGAGAAAACGAGGACTAAAAATAGTAGACACTTCACTACACCTGATGCTTTACGGCCCTCCAGGTACAGGTAAAACGACCATCGCCCGTTTAGTAGGGCGTTTATATAAACAACTGGGATTTTTTCCACGGGGACACGTTGTCGAAACCGATCGCGCCGGCATCATTGGCGGTTATATTGGACAAACTGCCCTACGAGTGGAAAGTGCTGTACATCAAGCCATTGGTGGTGTTTTGTTCATTGACGAAGCCCACGCCTTAGCGGCTGAAGATACCCCTAATGATTTTGGCAAGGAAGCATTGCAGATATTAATTAAACGTATGGAAGATTACCGCGATCGCATGGCTGTGGTTGTCGCCGGCTACACTGATGAGATGGATCGGCTATTAGAGTTAAACCCCGGTTTTAAATCACGATTGAATCGGTTATTTTATCTTGATCACTATACTCCCAATCAGTTGCTATTGATTTTTAAGAAATTCTGTCAAGACAACGGTTATATTTTAGACTCATCAGCCATTATCGTTCTGCAAGCCACCTTTGAGGTCGCCTATGCCAAACGAGACAAAAGCTTTGGTAATGGACGCTTTGCGCGGGCGCTATTTGAACGTAGCATTGAACAACAAGCTAACCGCATCGTCACTCATTTACAGGAGTTAGATGATTACGAAATTAACTTGATTCTTGCTGAAGATTTGTCTTTTATGTAATTGGCTATGAGTGCGCTATGTATGGGGCGATCGCTGTTGAATATTGCGGAGGCGATCGCAAAAATTTCAAGTTAGGATGAGATCAGCGAGAGAGATTTTATCGTCATGAATAAGAAGACTCAACTACTCGAAGTAATTGCAGCTTTACCAGAGGAATTAGTTGACCAAGCATTAAATTACGTGCAAATGTTGCAAAATCCGATTCAGATTACACCTGGAGTTTGCGGAGGACAAGCGCGAATTAGAAATACACGAATTCCTGTATGGACTTTGGTAGCATATCGTCAACAAGGTGCGCCGGATAAAGAATTATTGGCAAATTATCCTGGATTGACTGCGGAAGATTTAAGTGCAGCTTGGCATTACTACGAACAAAATCCCGAACAAATCGATCGAGAAATTGCCCAAGATGATTTAGTTTAATGGTATTACAATTTTACTCCAATGAAAATTTTCCCATCGCAATGGTAAACTTACTCAGATCGGAGGGACACGATGTATTAACTTCCTACGAAGCAGGTCAAGCAAATCAAGG
The DNA here is from genome assembly GCF_963920875.1 of Anabaena sp. CCY 9910. NCBI lineage: Bacteria > Bacillati > Cyanobacteriota > Cyanophyceae > Nostocales > Nostocaceae > Anabaena > Anabaena sp. CCY 9910. Next base: position 119,771 of record NZ_CAWUDJ010000008.1, read on the forward strand.
GATTCCCGACGATGTTGTTTTGCAGTATGCCACAGCGACAGGTCGCATTTTGATTACGGAAAATCGCCAAGATTTTATCGATCTACATCGCACTGCACCAAATCATGCTGGCATAATTATTTTTAAACATGATCGTGATTATGCTGGGAAAGTCAAGGCAATAATTGATCTTTTGGATAAAGATAGTCGAACCTTAGAGAATCGTTTGTTGTGGGTTATGAAGCAAAATATAAAAGCAGTCGGACAGATTTTTTTCGTACAAGAGTATGGTAAAAATTGATGGCGATCGCTGTTGAATATTGCAGACTTAAGCAATCGCCCATTAAGATGATACGAAAAGGCGATCGCAAAACATAATAGCCATCATTACCAATGCTCTATCACCAATCCATCCACATAATCAAAATTTGAATCATCAGTCACAATTACCCAGCCATGTTCCAGACAATGCGCTGCAATCCAAACATCGTTCATAGGAATTGGTCGTCCTTTGCGCTTCAAAACTGAACGAGTCTGAGCATAGATAAGTGCCGTTCTCTTTTCCACAGGCACAACTGTACAAACTTCTATAAACTCCAAATATCGAGGAAGATTTTTCAACGTTCGAGTCGAGTTCTCAGCCCCAAACAGTAACTCTCCCACTACCACCACCGACAAAAATATTTCTGGTAATGCCAACACCCTTGAAACAACATCAGGATCACCATTCAAAAAACGTATTGCAACAGAAGTATCTAATGCAATCTCACCAGTCATTTAAATCAACCTGACGACAATCAGCTTGAATGGCTTGCTGTAAATCAGCCGCCTCTTCGTCACTCAAAATACCAGCGAATTTCGCTAGAGGATGATGAGTACGTGTTGTCTGAACCCGATGCAAAAAATCTAACATTAATTGAACTAACTCATCTGGAACTTCTGCAAGTTCTTGGATAAGCTGCTCACGGCTAGTCATACATTTGCCCTCTTTAGCAAAGTTTATCGTCCAATATTATAACGAATCAGTGAATCAGCCTGAAATTGAATTACACTTCATCCCAAAAATAACTTATAGGCTGGGTTCTGGCTTTCATCCCAATACTGGTAGCCGAGGGAATCGAGAAATGCTTGCCATTCTTCCATTTCCTGCGGTGGAACCTGCATTCCTACCACGATGCGCCCGTAGTCTGAACCATTGTTGCGGTAGTGGAACATACTGATATTCCAGTTGGGACTCATGGAAGCAACGAATTTCATCAACGCCCCAGGACGTTCAGGAAATTCAAAACGGTAAAGTAATTCATTATGGGCTAGGGGAGAGTGTCCACCCACCATGTGGCGCAAGTGCAATTTTGTCAGTTCATCATCTGTTAAATCAAGGATTTCAAAACCACATTCTGCAAAAGTCTCCACCATATGGATTTTGTCAGCACGGTTTTGAATCTGCATCCCAATAAAAATATGGGCAATTTTTTCATCAGCAATGCGATAGTTAAACTCTGTCAAATTGCGTCTACCAATACATTCGCAAAACTTCCGCAGACTCCCAGGTGTTTCAGGAATTGTCACTGCAAAAATAGCTTCGCGGCGTTCACCAAATTCTGCCCGTTCTGCAACAAAGCGCAAACGGTCAAAATTCATATTTGCACCGCAGGCGACAGCGACTAAAGTTTGTCCTTGGATTTGTTCTCGTTCTACATAAGCCTTAGCGCCAGCGATCGCCAATGCCCCCGCAGGTTCTAAAATAGATCGAGTATCTTCAAATACATCCTTAATGGCTGCACAAGTGTCATCTGTATCCACCAAAATAATCTCGTCCACATATTCCTGACACAGCCGGAAGGTTTCTTCTCCCACTTCCCGCACTGCTACCCCATCGGCAAATAAACCCACCTGTGACAATCGCACCCGTTTACCAGCTTGCAAGGATTGGTTCATAGCATCAGCATCAACAGGCTCAACCCCAATAATTTTAATTTCTGGACGTAACCGTTTCACGTAAGCCGCAATCCCCGAAATCAAACCGCCGCCGCCAATAGCCACAAAAATCGCATGAATAGGTTGCTGATATTGTCTGAGAATTTCCATCCCAATAGTTCCCTGTCCGGCAATTACATGAGGATCATCAAAGGGGTGAATAAATGTTAAACCTTTCTCTGCCTCCAACTGCCGCGCGTAGGCATAGGCGTCATCATAGGTATCCCCATGCAATACCACCTCTCCCCCTCGTGCTTTAACTGCATCTACTTTCACCTGGGGAGTAGTCACCGGCATAACAATAATTGCTCTTGTCCCTAGCTGTTTTGCACCTAGTGCCACACCTTGGGCATGATTCCCCGCAGAAGCAGCAATTACACCCTGTGCTAGTAAATCGGGTGTTAGATTCACCATCTTGTTGTAAGCACCCCGCAGCTTAAAGGAAAACACAGACTGCATATCTTCCCGCTTCAGCAATAGTTTATTATTCAGTCTGGCTGAAAGATTGGGGGCATACTCCAGAGGTGATTCCTGGGCAACATCATACACACGAGCAGTCAGAATTTGTACCAGGTAGTCGCAAAGCATGGGGTAGATGAAGTGAGGAGGGCTAGATAAAAGATAATTTTACGTTAAGTTTGTCCCTATGCTTTGGCGATTATTAGCGATCGCTGGCTTTAAAGTTTTTCATGGGCGCTTGTGCGATCGTTAGAGTCTGTTACTGTGTAGATGAAAGCTCAAAGGTGTGAAAAAGGCTGTAGGTAAGGGTATAAATTTTTAAAACCCTTACACCCTTATACCCTTACACTCTTACACCCAGTTTCGATAGACAACCTGTTTGCGTAAGTCTTATATAGATTGGGTAACCTAAAATCGCTTCACAACATCCACAGGCACAAGTAATGTTGAAATCAGTTATTATTTTTATCATTATTGGGCTGGTTATTGGTTGGATTTTTATCAGTCCCACCCTCAAAAATAAACGCAGATATCGGATTAAACAACGTCCATTCCCTCCGCTTTGGAATGCCATTATTGAAAATAATCTGCCTATTTACTTGCGCCTTTCTCCTGAAGAAAGGCGACGGCTGCAAGGGCATATTCAAGTGTTTTTAGTAGAGAAACAATTTATTGGTTGTAGAGGCTTGCAAGTGACTGAAGAAATGAAATTAACAATTGCTGCTGTAGCCTGTTTACTTCTACTTAATGAGCGAGGAGAATATTTCCCTAAACTGCACTCGATTTTGATTTACCCCACAACTTATTTTGTTACTCAAACCGTTGCTATTGATAATTATATTGTTGAAGAAAGGCGTGATGCCAGATTAGGCGAATCATGGACTAAAGACCAACTTATATTATCTTGGGAGCAGATACAATACGATATTCACAACTTGCAAGATGGACATAATGTTATTCTACATGAATTTGCCCACCAGTTAGATCAAGAAGATGGTAAAGCTGATGGCGTGCCTATTTTGCCAAACAAATCAGATTATCCCATTTGGTCTAAAGTAATGACCGCAGAATATCAACAACTCTGCAATGATATTCAAGAAGGAAGAGAGACTATAATAAATGCGTATGGTGCGACTAACCCCGCCGAATTTTTTGCTGTAGCGACTGAAACATTCTTTGAAAAACCACAGCAATTGCTAGAGAATCATCAATCACTTTATAATCTTTTAGAAGATTACTATAAATTAAACCCTATATATTAGATGTACATAAGAAATTAGTATAAGATTAGGACTCATTTAACTATGTTTAAATATTTTACTACTTTATTAAGTCTATCTTATCTAGAATATGAGGATTTTTTGGGTCTGATATAAAAATATTTTTATGTTGCTTTTCACGGCTCAGAAGGAAGATAAAAACAACAGAAAATATACCTGTTGAACAGATGCAACTACCAGCTAAAGGAGATTTCCAAACGGCTATGATTGCACCAGCTATCATTGATACCACACCAAGGGAAAATCCAAAGATTTGTTCTAAACGTCTCTCATACCTTTCTTGTTTGATATCAGAGATTTGCACATCTATCAGCTTTTCCCTCATTTTGTGTCTGTGTTCTTGTTCTCTCTCAGCCATAGCAATAATTCGGTCAGATGTATTGGGAAGAATACTATTGTATTGTTGAAGAACTATTGGGGGCGGCAGTGTCTCCATGAAATCTCTCAGTTCTGCATTTATTTGTTGCAAATGACTGTTATCATCGTCAGACTCAATGTTAATGTGTTCAGTTTCTTTCTCAAAATTTGATTCATTCATTGTTAGATGAATATTTTTATTTAGTAACCGAGAAAACTAAATTTGAGTGATGTGAAAATAATTGATATTAGCTAGCAGTAAGGGATCTATTAATTATTACAGCGATCGCTCCTACTCATCCTACCCATTCTTTGCTTGCATTGCATGGTTTCTTTAAACTCTGCAAATATGCTGCAAATTTTATCTGCAAAATTCTAGCAATCAGCCATACTCCGGTATCAGTATTTACACTCACAAAAGCTTTGATTTTTATTTTACGTTAAATTTATTAATACTTAAGTAAAATTACGTCATTATTTTTTTCGTAAATAACCCCATACCCAATATTTACAGAAACTATAAGGAAAATTCTATATATTCGATATTTATTTAGGGCAGCATAATAAATAACCTCATATTGGTTTGTTTCTACTGGCTGGTGAATCAGGATGACAAGAATAACTGAGCGCCAATTTGCCAACTTTCAAACCCCACATTAGAATCTATGCAGTTAAATCAGAAGCTCTACCTATACTCAACCCTAGATAATTTTCGGTTGCTCAAAAAAAATTACACCGCCAAAATTATGTTGGTGGCGTTTTTGGGGACTCACATTCCGCTTTTAACTTTACTCTTCAGTTTTGTCATTTCTAATTCCTACTCTTGGGAGATGACAATTAGAGTTTTGGTGATTGCTTTATTCGCTACGTTAATTGGTACGGTTGTTACTCTTTATGCACTTCACCATCTCCTGATTCCCGTCAATTTGACATCCGCTACCCTGCGAGACTACCTCAATAACAAAACTTTACCCAGTCTGCCTACAGAATTTGTGGATGAAGCAGGTACTCTCATGGCAGATACATCACAAACTCTCTGCAAATTGGACGAGTTGATTGACTATATCAGCAATTATGACAAACTCACAGGCTTGCCTAATCGTGAGCTATTGCGGGAACGTGTCAATCAGGCTATCTCCCAGCAATACAGCCAAAAAATGGTAGCTGTGATGGTGTTAGGAATTGATGATTTTACTGGAATGAGTCATACCCTAGAACATGAGCTATCAAATTTACTATTAAGAGCCGTAGCCCAGCGCTTGACAAGCTGCTTAGCTCAGAAGGATACTTTAGCTTATTTGAGTGGCGATGAATTTGCGATCGTTCGTTTAGACATTCATTCAATTGAAAGTATCATCAAGCTTTCACAACTCTTGCTGACTGCCTTAAGCAAACCTTTCATAATTCAAGGCAACCATATTCACATCACAGCTAGCATTGGTATCACAATTAATCAACCGGATAATCTTTATGATGTAGACCAGTTGTTGCAGCAGGCTCATGTAGCTTTGTATCAAGCCAAGCAACAAGGGCGCAGCCAACACCAGTTCTATTCGCCAGAAATTAACGCCCAACTGCAAGAACGATTAGCCTTAGAGAATGAACTACATGGAGCATTACAGCGAAATGAAATAGTGGTTTATTACCAACCCATCATCGATTTACAGACTAGGCAAATCACAGGCGTTGAAGCATTAGTACGCTGGCAACATCCTACACGAGGTTTAGTATCTCCCGCCAAGTTTATTCCCATTGCTGAAGCCAACGGCTTGATTGTGGAAATTGGCGAATGGGTATTACGCACTGCTTGTCTGCAAAACCGCGCTTGGCAACTTGCAGGACTTCCACCAATACGGATGTCAGTAAACCTATCATCTCGACAGTTTGAAGAATCAAATTTAGTGGAGCTTGTCGGTGAAATCATACAGGAGAGTGGTCTGCATCCATCATATCTGGAACTGGAAGTCACTGAAAGTTCTTTAATGGCAGACATTCAGCGCTCAGTAACAATACTCAAACAGTTACGAGAATTAGGTGTATGGTTAGCTTTAGATGACTTTGGTACTGGTTACTCTTCTCTCAACTATCTGAAGCGCTTTCCCGTAAATATGCTGAAAATTGATCGGTCATTTGTGCAGGATGTATGTTCTAATCCTGATAGTGCTGCGGTGACTAACGCTATTATTGCCCTAGCAAAAAGCTTACAATTAAAAATTACAGCCGAGGGAATCGAAACCCAACAACAGCTTAGTTATTTACAAAAGCGTGGGTGTCAAGAAGGTCAGGGATATTACTTTGGTATCCCTGCACCTGCAAACGAAATTACGGAAATATTGCAACCAGAAGAGGCGAAAGAGGCAATGCTCTACGACAGACCAGGGGTCATTGCAGTCTAATATTTAGCCTCTACATTACATATATCTTCAGATTCTTTGCTAAACAATTCTAATAAACCAACTGTACCCACAAAAAATGTATAGATGCCATATTGAATTGGCATCTTTTTTTTGCTACGAGCATAAAACGCGGCAATTATTCCTTCCAAAAAATGGCAGCTTACAGCAAAGCGCTCAACCCAGAAAATAGGATTTAAAATGCTGGGAATATTGCTATTAGTAACTACTGCATAAATATTCCATAGTTCCAAGCCAATAGCAGTGCTGATGAGAATTGTGGAGATAACTTTAATAATAGATGTGAGTGTTTGCTTTATATTCATTACATTTTTTCAATTTTGCATATATTATCTCACAATCTATGCGTAATGCAGACATTCAATTGGTTTAACTACATTACTATTAAGAATTTTTTGGTTGCCCATTGATTTCATTCCCAATACAGCAATACCATCTTGCACCAGTCTAGGTAAAACTTGCCGTTCAAAACTGCGACAATAGGCATCCATCTCATTTAACGCCATCTGTACCGCTTCATCAAGAAAATTTATCACAACAAAGGTTTTAACAAACTAGATATTTTTACAGCTAACTTAAACCAAAAAGATTTTCTCTCATAATCCGAAAAATCCACGGCCAAAGCAGCCGCTAAATCAGCTTGTAACATTTCTTCTACACTTTTAACAAATTGAGAATTGGCGACAAAACCCATAACTTCAAAGTTGAGAAAGAATGAGCGATTATCTAAATTAACCGTTCCTACACCTGCCATCTCTTCGTCAATGAGTATCACTTTCTGGTGCATGAATCCACGTTTATATCTATATAATTGAATATTCATCGCCTTCATCTCTGTGTAATAAGAAAAGGAACACAAATACACAAGTAAATGATCCGGTCGATTTGGTAAAATAATCCGCACATCTACACCGCGTAGTGCTGCCAATTTCAAGGCTGTTAAAGTGGAATCATCCGGCACAAAATAGGGAGTAGCAATCCAGAGACGAGTTTGTGCTTGATTGATGGTGTTGACGAAAAACAGTTTACAAGCTTTCAACTTATCTGCGGGGCCAGTAGGAAATACCAATGCTGTGTAATCGCTTTCCCAATTGGGTTGCACTTGCCAGTTTACATCGATAACTTGACGAGTCGCCCAATACCAATCTTGTAAAAAACATCCTTGCAGACTTTGGACAGTGGGGCCTTGTAACATCATGTGGGTATCACGCCAAGGACTCAAGCGGGGATTTTTACCCAGATATTCATCACCAATATTCAAACCACCAATAAACGCCGTTCTCCCATCAACTACTAAAATTTTGCGATGGTTGCGGAAATTTAATTGAAAACGATTACCTCTGCCTTTGGTAGTATGAAATGCACTCACTTGAATATCATATTTTTGCAGAGATTTAATATAAAGGTGAGAGATTTTATTAGAACCAATTTCATCATAAATTAAGTAAACTCTTACTCCTTGCTTTGCCTTGGCAATTAGAGCATCTTTAAACTCATTCCCAGCTTTGTCATCAACAATAATGTAGGATTGCAGCAAAATATAACCATTGGCAGATGCGATCGCACTCAACATGGCTGCATAAGTTTGCTGACCATTAATTAATAATTTGGCATTATTACCAGATGTAAAAGGAATACCAATACAGGCTTCAGCTAGTAGTTGTAATGGTTCCAATTTTGCCACAACTGGCACCTGGAATTTCGCAATTTCCATGTAAGCCTGGCGAACAAATTGATAATGTTGGGTGTAAACTGAGCGGATGGCTTCAGAATATCCATGAAACTTAGTTCTGCCTAAAATCCAATATAAAGGAATAGCCAGCCAGGGAAAAGTTATTAACGAAATACTCCAAGCGATCGCCCCACGAGAAGAACGCACATTCATCACAGCATGGGCAGCATGGGCAATTCCCAAACCATGAACAACAACTGTAGCTGCACTAAAAAAAGCAAGGATGCTACTGTCTATCAGCATCTGATTTTCTTACGTATCGACATAAGTAAATTCTGCCAGTAAAGGTTTATGATCGGATGAACAAATTTCATCTAAAACCTTAGCACTATCTAGTTTTTCATTCAGACCACGATAAAAAATATAGTCTAGGGGGGGTGACAAAAGAAACCTTTTAATCTTCTTGTTTTCTTCAGGCGCAAAATGTGCTTCTCTTAAACCCAATCTAATTACAGTTTTCTCTACAAGGACTACTCGTCTACGACTCCAGGTATTGAAATCCCCAGCAAATATAATCGGTCCCCTATGGGTGGATATAGCTAACTCCAATTCGTGTAGTTGGGCTTTAAATTTATCTAAATCAACAAAATTGATCAAATGACTATTAATAGTTAAAAGTGTCTGTTGCTTATGAGATAAAGAGTATTCACTAATCAGTGAAACCTTAGGAGTTTTAAACACAGGCTCATGGTGTTTTGTAATGATAACTTTTTTAGCGATCGCACTAATTTTAGCCGCAGTTAAAATACCTGAATAAGTTTGATGATGAGCATCGATAAAATTAGGTGCATAAGCCCAATTCATGTTTGTAAAGCCCATAATCTGTTCCACATTCACACCCATCCGGACTTCTTGTAGAAATATGAGGTCTGGCTGGTACAGCCTAAGGATTTTAAAAAAGTCTTGAAACCAAAATTTCTCAAAGTTATTTTTAGCAATATTCCAATTTAAAACTTTAATAGAATTACTGTTTAGTTCTGTTTGTAATCCCTGACCACTATCAATAGTTGATTCTTGCGTACGCATAAATCTGTAATAAGGCAGAAATTGTCTGGCAAGAATAACTGCGTGTTCTTTGATGTCAGGCATGACTTTTATCTAGCTTAACTTTATTACATACTATCCAGTGGCGCAGTAACTTTTGCTCACAAGTATTGATGACTTATCTGTATCACTCTTTTATTACCTGCATTTGGTCTGTAACTGCTGGAAGAATACTCTCTATAAACAGATGTTTTTTATTTAAAAATGCTACATCATACTATAGTCATCTCTGGATTTGATAATTAATTAAGTGAGCCAAAACTCTTACCCATTACCCACCTCTACGAATCAATCAGTAAATTACATAGGAGTCTTATATGTCCGTTACCCAAGAGACTTGGAAACATGAATACATCATTACCAATGGCGTAAGACTACACTACGTTACCCAAGGAACAGGGACATTGATGCTGATGTTACACGGCTTTCCTGAGTGTTGGTATTCCTGGCGACATCAAATCCCGGAATTTGCCCAACATTATCAAGTTGTTGCTGTGGACTTACGTGGCTACAACGATAGTGATAAGCCAAAAGAGCAATCTGCTTATGTCATGGATGAGCTTATCAAAGATGTGGCAGGACTCATTAAAGAATTAGGACATGAGAAGTGTATCCTAGTTGGTCATGATTGGGGTGGTGCGATCGCTTGGTCATTTGCATACGCCTACCCCGATATGCTGGAGAAATTAATCATTCTCAACTTACCGCACCCAGCCAAATTTATTCAAGGTCTATACACTCCTCAACAGTTATTACGTAGTTGGTATATCTTCTTTTTTCAAATCCCTGCATTACCTGAATTACTACTCCAATCTACAGATTATCAAGCAATTCCCAACACTATTCAAACCACAGCAGTTAATAAAAATGCTTTTACTCCAGATGACCTCAATACTTATAGAAATGCAGCTGCAAAACCAGGTGCGCTCACGGCTATGTTGAATTATTACCGTAACATTTTTTCTCACTCCTTTTTTAATAAAAGCTGGGGTGTTTTGAATGTGCCGACACTATTGATTTGGGGAGAGAATGATACTGCTCTTGGTAAAGAACTCACCTATGACACCTCAACCTATGTCAAAGACCTGCAAGTTAAGTATATTCCCGCTTGTGGACACTGGGTACAACAAGAAAAGCCAGAATTAGTTAATCAGTATATGCGGAATTTTCTGATGATATAAAGTACCAAACATTATTACTACTGTGTACCATTTAGTAATATTCACACACTGAAAAGTTTTAATAAGATAACTATACTAATTGGTACATTAACTTAAAAATATTTAACAGTAAATTAATCCAAGTATTTGTGCTTATTCCTTTAGATATAAATCTCTGAAAACCAGAGCCAATCTAATATCCAAGATCCCATCAAACATCTCTTACATTACAAACAAGTTGTGCTTTAAATCAACATTCTCCTGAATTTTAGTGAGATAATAGAAATGTGAGGTAAAGAACGGACGCAACCTACATAGAAAGGGGGATAATTATGAAACTTAAGCTATTCGCGGCGCTTGCCTTAGCAACTCCCCTATTTTTGGCTAACTCAGTAACAGCTGGTAATCCGCAAGACCTACAAAGGTTATTATCAACAGGGGAATGTAACGGGTGTAATCTAACAGGCATGAACCTCAGTGGCGCTCATTTAATTGGTGCTGACTTACGAGGAGCAAATTTGGCAGGTGCTAACCTCTCTGGCGCTAACCTCGAAGGTGCTGACTTAACTAACGCCAACTTAAAAAAAGCTAACTTAACTTCAGCCTACCTAACCAACGTCAATTTCAAAAAAGCTAACCTGAATGGGGCAAACTTGACTCGCGCCCATGTGATCGACTCTAATGTGTACGGTGCATCAATGGATAATCTCACCATCACCGATGCGGAAATTTATAATACTGCGATCGGTATTGGTGGTGAAGAAGCCCAAAATATTCCTGATTGGGATTAGGGTTGAACTAAGTAAGCTGGCTTTAAAAAACACAAAATGGGGTGGGTAGGTTTTGATTTGGGTGTCATCACCCACCCTTACAAAAGTGTCAAGACGACAATTAATACGCACTTGCGTTTAACAATATTCTTTGACAAAACATATATAGCTAAAGGCGAGACGTAGTGATATTGTCACTGCGTCTTTGTTTTGAGCGTCAATAATGACCAATTATTTATTAGGACTCACCCATGAAAACTTACCTACTCTCAAGACATTGAGATGTCAAAAAATGTAAAGTAATATTTACAACCAATATGAAACCTGACAGAAAAAAGTGGCATCTCAAAAATCCTTAATCTGGGGCAAAAAGTTTAAAACCTCACAACTGCAAATCCTGTTAGCTGATAGTCTGACTATCTTTTGGGGAGATTGGTTAGATTTACGGGTACGCGTAGCCCAAGTAGCTGCATCTGGATTAATCTCACCACTAATATATATTTTGGCTTTTGGTTTAGGGCTGGGTAGCTCAATTAGACCAGGTTCCGCCATCAGTGGCAATTACAATAACTATTTAGAATTCATCTTGCCCGGTATGGTAGCCCTATCTTCCATGACCATCAGCTTTGGTGGCACAACATTCTCAATTTGTGGAGATAGATTATTTACCAAAACCTTTGAAGAACTATTACTCACGCCCATACATCCCTTAGCACTGCAACTGGGTAAAATGCTGGCTGGAGTTGTGCGAGGTTTAATGACTTCCGGTTCAGTGATATTGGTAGCCTTGATCATCACTAGGAATTGGAATTTTCTTCATCCCCTGTTTTTGCTGTTGTTGGTGTTAAATTGTGCAGTATTTGCAGGTTTGGGTGTAATTGTGGGATTATCAGTGCGATCGCTCGAATCGGTAGGACTGTACAACAACTTCGTCATTATCCCCATGTCCTTTTTGGGTGCAACCTTCTTCGACCCCAGTACCTTACCAACAGCATTCCAAGTCGTCGTTTATTTATTCCCTTTAACTTATGCCAGTACGGGGCTACGCGCAGCCGCCAACTTGCCCTTATCTCAATTCCCTTGGTATAGCATACCTGTCTTACTAGTCATAGCGATCGCCCTTTCTCTTTGGGGTGCTGCTAAATTTGCCCACCAACAAGACTAAATAAAACTCTTTCCCAAACAAAGTTTTTCAAAGTTTATCTATTTACTAACCAACAAAACGCTAATCTTACTGGGTAACTGGATAAAAAGTAACCATGACCCAACCTTCCAACATTCGCAAGTTGTTGACCGATGCCAAACTAGGACTACTACCTTATCTAGATCAACGCTTAAAAGACATCGAAATCACCCTGAAGCAACAGGAACATCTGCAATTACAGCCTTACGATATCCAACTGGGAGATTGTAAAACTTTAGCCGCTAACGAACCCAGACCCGCAATTACTCAGTCAATCTCCCTCAAATTTGTCCTGACTGGCAACACAAAAGATAAATTAGAACTATTCTTGTTAGCCTCCGAATTGCAAAACGATTTAGATGCAGCAATTTATGAGTGGAGTAACCGCGAGTGGCATCAATTTGAGAAACCCTTGAAACGACCAGTCACCCAAATTACAGGCGGTTTAGATTATGAAGTTTTAAAAGATGCAGATAATTCCTCTCAAATCACCCTTTACCGCGAATTTGACCTAATTTACCCAGTCAGTTTTTGAAGAGGTTTGGGAGTTGATCATCCTACTCCTCCAATACGCCACGACGTAAATTAAGTCCACCTATTAGCAATGTCTAGAACTCTCCCAACAACATAATGAGAAATTGCGCCCTGTGGTGCTAGCCTGTAGACACTCTTAGAACCTATGCTGATTCGCCCTGCAACGCCAGCTGATGTCCCTGCTGTTTTACCAATGGTCGCCAAAATTTGTGCTGTGCATGAATCTTGGGATGCTGACAAGTATGGTTTTTTACCACAGCCTGAAAAGCGCTATCAAAGATGGTTGACCAGATTAGCCCATCAAGAAGGCAGTGTGTTTCTGGTAGCTGAAAACCAAGGACAACTAGTAGCTTTTGTTGCGGCGACAGTCGAGCAAGAAATACCAATTTATCGGACAAAAGAATTTGGATTTATTCACGATATTTGGGTTGAACCAGAATATCGCCAACAAGGTATCGCCAAGCAAATAGTAAAACTAACCATTGAACGCTTTCGGCAAATGGGAGTAGAGCAAATTCGCCTAGACACCGCAGCCATCAACGAAGCAGCCAGAAAATTGTTTACATCCTGTGGTTTTCGTCTCAGTACAATGGAAATGCTGATAACTTTGTGAGTGCTGAGTACTGAGTCGTGAGGAAAAAACTATTCCTTATCCCCAGTTCCCAGCCCCCAGTCACCTAAACAGCTTGATAGCTAGCAGAGAACGTATCCTTAAGAGCCTTCCAACGGAAAGTGCGATCGCCTCCTCTCTCAACAACAACTTTCACTCTTGGTTCCAGCTTTGGCAAATCGGTTAAAAATTCCACTTCTTGATCAGATAGAATATGCCCTTCGATGATCCACAACACCAAACCCTTAGACTTTGGTGGCAGGTGTTCTAGCTGAGAACCAACAATTGGTGGCAGATAATATACATTCCCTACTGCTGCACCATTACCAGAGCTTTTTTTGCCCAGATGGGGAGGTCTTACCCCATGAACTCCTGTGAGATAGGCTGCTACGTCACCCAATCCCCTAGCAGTAAATTGCAGAGTTGTATAGCCAGCAGCACGCAACCGCCGCCGATATCGACCTTCAAAACCTCCTTCTAGAGGTACGTAAACTCCTACAGATCCAAATTTCTCTAGATCCCGAATTAAACCGTTACCAGTGGTAATTAGTGCCATAAATTTTTTGAGGTTTTGTCATATCCCACTTTCATATCTCTATTATTTACTGTGAAGTGAGAGATTCAGTGAGATCAGGAAGCTTATACTTTAAATAAGCTATACTCAATCGTGCTAACTTGACTGTACATAGCAGCCAAAAAAATTAATCTATAAATTTTCTAGACAATTATCATTGGATAGTTTATATTATTAGATTGTGACCAATCTGAACTATCAGGGTATCGTGTTGCGATCGCCTTGGGCTGGTGTTAGCTTCAGCAGCTAATGAGTCTATTCTGGAAAAGAATAAACTAGCCGTAATGGATCAAAGACTGATAAACTAGAAAAGCTTTTAGGTCAAACCAAGAGTTGATGGCTAAATACTAAATTCCATCATCCCTAGACTACATTCACTCGTGTAGTCAAAGAACAAGCAAAACCTTAAGCTAAGGTTGGATTTGTTTAGTGAAGTAGAAACTGAGCAGTAGTGTTGGTTTCATAGCATTACACAGGTTTCAGTTAAAGGATACTGAGTGGTAAAAACTGCTTAAGTCCACTACGACACGGCAGATGCCTCAAACTGGGAGATACCCTTCAGGTGCTGCCGCCAGAAAGTGCCTATGCAAACGCTTGGACGAAAGCGCTGCTGCACAAAGCGCAAAGCTGTAAGAGCTTGCCCTAATACCAGAAGCTACCCCTTCCTTAGAGAAGTCGCTTGTGGCTGTTCTGGTAATTAAATGAGTGTAACTAAATAGATTCAGCAAACAAAGACACCGCCTGATTGTGTCCGGCAGAATTTGCAGTGGCATCAACCCCATACAAGTTCACAATTTCGTCCGTTCATCACCGGAAACCACACAGTGTGTCTAGAAAACCCGATTTCGTAGAAAGGAGAGCCAGTTACTGTGTCAGTAGGGATTCTCGGCACCAAGCTGGGCATGACCCAAATATTTGACGAAGCAGGAGTCGCAATTCCTGTCACAGTCGTACAAGTGGGGCCATGCGTTGTTACCCAAGTTAAAAGTAAACAAACCGACGGTTACGCTGCCATCCAAGTTGGTTATGGCGAAGTCAAACCCAAGGCCTTGAATAGACCCTTACTAGGGCATTTAGCTAAATCATCTGCCCCAGCATTACGGCATTTGAAAGAGTATCACACAGATAGCTCTAGCGATTATGCTTTAGGTCAAGAAATTAAAGCAGATATTTTTAGTGCAGGTGAACTTGTAGACGTAATCGGTACAAGTATCGGTCGCGGCTTTGCAGGCAACCAAAAGCGGAATAACTTTGGACGCGGGCCAATGTCCCACGGTTCCAAAAACCACAGAGCGCCTGGTTCCATCGGTGCAGGTACAACCCCAGGACGTGTCTATCCGGGTAAGCGGATGGCTGGTCGTTTAGGTGGTACTCGCGTCACCATTCGCAAACTGACCGTAATCCGCGTTGATGCAGAACGCAACCTACTGCTAATTAAAGGAGCTGTTCCTGGTAAACCAGGTTCCTTACTAAGTATTGTACCTGCTAAAAAAGTTGGGAAGTAGTCACAAGTCAATACTCAAATGTTAATGACAACTGACAACTAAGCAACTGATAAAGGACAGAAAAATGGTAGAGAGTGTAGTAAAAAATTGGCAGGGAGAGCAAGTCGGACAGAAAACGTTCGAGTTGCGGGTTGCCAAAGAAACAACGGCGGCGCACATCGTACACCGCGCCCTAGTTAGACAACAAACCAACGCTCGTCAAGGAACAGCCAGCACCAAAACCCGTGCTGAAGTCCGAGGCGGTGGTCGTAAACCCTGGCGGCAAAAAGGCACAGGTCGCGCTCGTGCAGGTTCCATCCGTTCACCCTTATGGCGTGGTGGTGGCGTGATCTTTGGACCTAAACCCAGAGATTTCGACCTAAAAATGAACCGTAAAGAGCGGCGTTTAGCACTGCGGACAGCACTTGTCAGCCGTATAGACGATTTGATTTTAGTAGAAGAATTTAGCAACGAGCTATCCCGCCCCAAAACCAAAGATTTAGTGGCAGCATTCACTCGTTGGGGTGCAGAACCAGAAAGCAAAATATTGTTAATTTTGTCGGAATTTCCTGAAAACGTGTATTTGTCTGCTCGTAACATTGAGAACTTAAAACTCATTGCGGCTGACCAACTCAACGTTTATGACTTGCTGCACGCTGACAAAATAGTTGTCACCACATCAGCATTAGAAAAAATTCAGGAGGTCTACAATGGCTAAGTTTGACCCCCGCAACCTGCCCGATTTAGTGCGTCGCCCCATCTTGACAGAAAAAGCGACCATCATGATGGAGCAGGATAAATACACCTTTGAAGTGACTCCTAAGGCTACCAAGCCACAAATCAGAGCAGCAATTGAAGACCTATTTCAGGTCAAAGTTGTCAAAGTCAATACCGCATTGCCACCACGCAGAAAAAAACGTGTAGGTAAATTTATTGGCTTTAAGCCCCAATATAAGAAAGCGATCGTCACTATCGCCCCTGGGGATGTAGAGAAAATCAGACAAGTTCTATTCCCAGAGGTATAAACTATCATGGGTACTCGTTCTTACCGCCCTTATACCCCCAGTACTCGCCAGGTTACGATTTCCGACTTCGCGGAAATTACCAAAACCGAGCCAGAAAAGTCACTAACGGTATATAAACACAGGGCAAAAGGCCGCAACAACCAAGGTCGGATTACTAGCCGTCGCCGTGGTGGTGGACACAAAAGACTATATCGGATCATCGACTTTAAACGGGATAAACGTAGTATTCCTGCCACAGTCATAGCTATTGAATACGATCCCAACCGGAACGCTCGGATTGCCTTAGTTTCCTATGAAGATGGGGAAAAACGGTACATCCTGCATCCAAACAACTTAAAAGTTGGGACAGTAATTATTGCTGGGCCAGAATCTCCCATTGAAGATGGTAATGCTTTACCCTTGGCGAACATTCCCTTAGGTACAAGCGTTCACAACGTAGAGTTAAAAGCAGGCAAAGGCGGTCAAATTGTTCGCTCTGCTGGTGCTACAGCTCAAGTCGTAGCCAAAGAAGGGAATTACGTCACCCTCAAGCTACCTTCTGGAGAAGTCCGCTTGATTCGTCGGGAATGCTACGCCACCATCGGCCAAGTAGGTAACACCGACGCGAGAAACTTAAGCGCTGGTAAAGCCGGAAGAAATCGCTGGAAAGGTCGCCGTCCTAAAGTTAGAGGTAGCGTCATGAACCCAGTAGACCACCCACATGGTGGTGGTGAGGGTAGAGCGCCTATCGGTAGATCCGGCCCTGTAACTCCTTGGGGTAAACCTACCTTAGGTGCTAAAACACGCAAACCCAAGAAAGCCAGCAGCAAGTTGATTATACGCCGTCGTCGTAAATCTTCTAAACGCGGTCGTGGTGGTCGTGAGTCTTAATTAGTGCTGAAGCGCGGTAGCGGGGCGTTCCAATTAAAAACTCACAACATAAACTCAAAACTTTCGTAATTATGGGTCGTTCTCTTAAAAAAGGTCCTTTCATCGCCGATCATTTACTCAGCAAAATTGAAAAGCTTAATGACAGAAATGAAAAACAAGTCATTAAGACCTGGTCAAGAGCTTCCACAATTTTGCCCTTAATGGTAGGTCATACTATAGCCGTCCACAACGGTCGTCAACACGTTCCAGTTTTTATCAGCGAGCAAATGGTGGGACATAAGTTGGGAGAATTCGCTCCTACACGTACCTACAGAGGCCATGGTAAATCTGACAAAAAAGCAGGTAGGTAAGTTGTCAATAGTCAGTAGTCGGCTGTCAGTAGGTGAAAACAACTGACAACGAACAACTGACAACTGACAAAATTGGAGAAAATTATGGCTACTGATACTACTGAAGTAAAAGCGATCGCCCGCTTTATCAGAATGTCTCCCTACAAAGTACGTCGGGTACTTGACCAAATTCGGGGGCTTTCTTACCGGGAAGCGCTAATTATCCTAGAATTTATGCCCTATCGAGCCACTGAGCCAGTGTTAACACTGCTGCGTAGTGCTGCTGCTAACGCTGAACATAATGCAGGGTTAGACCGCACCGAGTTAGTGATTACCCAGGCTTATGCTGATCAAGGCCCAGTCCTGAAACGTTTCCAACCCAGAGCGCAAGGTAGAGCCTACCAAATTCGCAAGCCGACGTGTCATATCACCTTGGCTGTGGCTGCTAACGCCGGTGCTAAATAAGTCCTAGACACAAAAAATTGCGTTAAAGTCAGAAATTTTAGAGGAAGCATTTGTGGGACAAAAAATTCATCCAGTTGGCTTTCGCCTGGGAATTACCCAAGAACACCAATCGCGTTGGTTTGCCGAACCTAGCCGCTATCCAGAACTTCTACAAGAAGACCACAAACTACGTCAATATATAGAACAAAAACTGGGTAGACTCGCACAAAATAACGCAGGTATTTCCGAAGTACGGATTGAACGGAAAGCCGATCAAATTGACCTAGAAGTGCGTACAGCTCGCCCAGGCGTAGTTGTAGGTCGTGGTGGGCAAGGTATTGAAGCATTGCGTACTGGACTACAAACACTTTTGGGTGGTAATCGCCAAATTCGCATCAACGTAGTAGAAGTACAACGAGTTGATGCCGATGCTTACCTGATTGCCGAATTTATCGCTCAACAGTTGGAACGTCGTGTTTCCTTCCGTCGGGTAGTGCGTCAAGCAATTCAACGCGCTCAAAAAGCTGGCATTCAAGGTATCAAAGTTCAAGTTAGCGGTCGCCTCAACGGTGCAGAAATTGCCCGGACAGAGTGGACACGGGAAGGTAGAGTACCTCTACACACCTTAAGAGCTGATATTGACTACTCTTACTGCACAGCCAAAACCGTTTACGGTATTCTTGGCATCAAAGTTTGGGTATTCAAAGGCGAAATCATCCCCGGACAAGAAGTAGCAGCACCACCGCCTTCAACCCGTGACCGCGACCGTGACCGTGGCGATCGCGATCGTGAGCCTCGCCGTCGTCAACAACAACGCCGCCGCCAGCAGTTTGAAGACCGCTCCAACGAAGGATAGTCCACAGTCCACAGTCCATAGTCCACAGTTCAAATTGTTTGACTATTGACCATTGACTAATTGACTATTAACCATTGACTTTTGACTTTTGACAAACAATGTTAAGTCCAAGAAGAACTAAATTCCGCAAACAACAACGCGGGCGGATGGGAGGGTTAGCCCACCGGGGTAGCACCCTCAACTTTGGAGATTTCGCACTCCAAGCCCAAGAACCAGCTTGGATCACCTCTCGACAAATTGAGGCTTCCCGTCGAGCAATGACTCGTTATATCCGCCGGGGTGGCAAAATCTGGATTCGGATTTTCCCAGACAAGCCAGTAACCATGCGCCCAGCAGAAACCCGGATGGGTTCCGGTAAAGGTAATCCAGAGTTTTGGGTAGCTGTAGTTAAGCCTGGTCGGATTTTATTTGAAATCGCTGGTGTTACAGAAGAAATTGCTCGTGAAGCGATGCGCCTAGCAGCTTATAAGCTACCGATTAAAACTAAGTTTATTGTGCGTTCTCAAGTTGTAGAGGAACAGGAGTAGGTTATGCCACTTCCCAAAATTTCAGAAGCTAGAGAACTAAGTGACGAGAGACTGGTTGAGGAAATTACTGCTGTCAAAAAACAACTGTTTCAGTTGCGCTTGCAAAAAGCCACCAGACAATTAGACAAACCTCACCAATTCCGCCATGCCCGCCACCGTCTAGCCCAATTGTTAACAGTAGAAGGAGAGCGGAAACGGGCAGCCGCAACTCAATCGCCTCAAGAATAAAAGTAGGAGATTATGGCAATCAAAGAACGCGTTGGCTTAGTAGTAAGCGACAAAATGCAGAAAACTGTAGTAGTCGCCATCGAAAACCGCGCTCCCCACCCCAAGTACGGCAAAATTGTAGTCAAAACTCGCCGTTACAAAGCTCACGACGAAGAAAATAAATGCAAAGTGGGCGATCGCGTGCGGATTCAGGAAACCAGACCCTTGAGTAAAACCAAGCGCTGGCAAGTTGCAGAAATTCTCAACACCAAAGCTTAGTTGTTATAAAAATAACAACTTTATAAGGGAGACCAATTGTGATTCAACCCCAAACCTATCTTAATGTCGCAGATAATAGCGGCGCTCGTAAATTGATGTGTATCCGTGTCTTAGGTGCGGGTAACAGTCGTTACGGTTTCATTGGCGACAAGATTATTGCTGTGGTCAAAGATGCCACACCCAACATGGCTGTAAAAAAATCTGATGTTGTGGAAGCAGTGATCGTCCGTACACGCCATCACATCCGTCGTGATAGCGGTATGACCATTCGCTTCGACGATAACGCCGCCGTCATCATCAACAAAGACGGTAACCCCAGAGGCACACGGGTATTTGGCCCTGTAGCACGGGAACTACGCGACAAAAACTTTACCAAAATAGTTTCTCTGGCTCCGGAGGTGCTGTAATGCCAAGTAAAAAGGACACAACACCCAAGTTTCATAAACTGCACGTCAAGACTGGCGACACCGTGCAAGTAATTGCAGGTAAAGACAAAGGCAAAGTTGGCGAAGTGATTAAAGCACTACCCCAACTGAGTAAAGTCATCGTCAAAGGTGTCAATATCAAAACTAAGCACGTCAAGCCCCAACAAGAAGGGGAATCGGGACGGATTGTCACTCAAGAAGCACCGATTCACAGTTCCAACGTCATGCTTTACTCCACCAAGCAAAACGTCGCTAGTCGTGTCTGCTACACTTTCACCGCCGAAGGCAAGAAAGTCAGGAAGCTCAAGAAAACTGGTGAAATTCTCGATAATTAGGGAATTAGCCGACTTGAGATTTTAGATATGGAATTAAATTTACAATCTAAAATCGGAAAATTAAAATTTCCCTGACAAAGCCCAGGGAGAATCAGGACAAAAAACTATGGCGACAACCAGACTCAAAACCTTATATCAAGAGACAATCATCCCCAAATTAACCCAGCAGTTCCAATACACTAATGTTCATCAAGTACCAAAATTGGTGAAAATTACCGTGAACCGGGGTTTAGGGGAAGCAGCTCAAAATGCTAAATCCCTAGAAGCATCATTAACCGAAATTGCTACTATTACTGGTCAAAAGCCAGTAGTCACACGGGCGAAAAAGGCGATCGCTGGCTTTAAAATTCGTCAGGGTATGCCTGTTGGCATCATGGTGACATTAAGAGGCGAACGGATGTATGCTTTCTTCGACAGACTGATTAGCCTATCACTACCTAGAATTAGAGACTTCCGTGGTATCAGCCCCAAAAGCTTCGACGGTCGTGGTAACTATACTCTAGGCGTAAGAGAACAGTTAATCTTTCCAGAAATCGAATACGACAGCATCGATCAAATCCGTGGTCTAGATATTTCTATCATCACCACAGCGAAAAACGACGAAGAGGGCCGCGCCTTACTCAAAGAATTTGGAATGCCCTTTCGCGATCAATAAGTTCATCTAAAGAGGGAACGATGGCGGCTAACGACACAATTGCAGATATGCTGACGCGCATCCGCAATGCTAACATGGCAAGGCATCAAACTACACTAGTGCCAGCTACAAAAATGACTCGTAGCATTGCTAAAGTGCTACAGGAAGAAGGCTTTATTGCTGAAATTTCCGAAGAAGGAGACGAAGTAAAACGTAACCTGGTGATTGCCTTGAAATACAAGGGGAAAAATCGTCAACCACTAATTACCGCCCTCAAGCGTGTAAGTAAGCCTGGGTTACGTGTTTACTCCAACCGTAAAGAATTACCAAGAGTACTAGGTGGCATCGGTATTGCCATTATTTCCACATCCAGTGGGATCATGACCGACCGCGAAGCACGGCGGCAAAACTTGGGTGGTGAAGTACTCTGCTACGTCTGGTAGTGATTAGTCATTAGTCATCAGTCATTAGTCATTTAGTACAAAACAAAGGACAACTGACAACTGACAACTGACAACTGACACAAGGATAAAAAAATCATGTCTCGTATTGGTAAACGTCCAATTACTGTACCAGCCAAAGTGCAAGTCACAATTGATGGCACCAAGGTTGTGGTTAAAGGCCCTAAAGGCGAACTGTCAAGAGAACTACCTGTAAACGTTAGTGTTTCTCAAGAAGGAGAAACCTTACAAGTAACTCGACGGGATGAAACTCGAACTTCTAGACAACTACACGGTTTAAGCCGGACTCTAGTTGCCAACATGGTGGAAGGGGTTTCTCAAGGTTTCCAACGCCGTTTAGAAATTCAAGGCGTGGGTTATCGCGCTCAAGTTCAAGGGCGTAACCTGATTTTAAACATGGGTTATAGCCATCAAGTCCAAATTGAACCACCGGATGGGATTCAGTTTGCTGTCGAAAATAACACCAACGTTATAGTCAGTGGCTATGACAAAGAAATTGTAGGTAACACAGCAGCGAAAATCCGTGCCGTTCGTCCACCAGAACCTTACAAGGGTAAAGGTATCCGCTACGCCGGTGAAGTGGTCAGACGTAAAGCTGGTAAGACTGGTAAGGGTGGTAAGAAGTAAACATGAAACTTACTCGTAGAGAATCAAAACAGCGTCGCCATAGACGCGTTCGTGGTAAAGTTCAAGGCTCTCCAGAACGTCCACGTCTGGCTGTCTTTCGCTCTAATGAGCATATTTATGCTCAAGTAATTGATGATACACAACATCACACACTGGTATCAGCATCAACCGTAGAGCCAGAGGTGAAATCTAGTTTGGCTTCCGGTGCAAACTGCGAAGCATCGTCACAAATTGGCAAATTGATCGCAGTGCGATCGCTCGAAAAAGGCATCACTAAAGTCGTATTTGATCGTGGTGGTAACTTATACCACGGACGCATCAAAGCACTAGCCGAAGCAGCACGCGAAGCTGGTTTAGACTTCTAATTTGTCAGTAGTCAATAGTCAGTAGTAACTGACAACTGACAACTGACAACTGACAACTGACAAAAAGAGAGCAATATTATGGCAACAGGTCGTCGTAAAGCGAACCGTACAAAAAAAGAAGAAACTAACTGGCAAGAGCGCGTAATTCAGATCCGGCGGGTGAGCAAGGTTGTTAAAGGTGGTAAAAAACTCAGCTTCCGGGCGATCGTTGTTGTAGGTAACGAACGCGGTCAAGTCGGAGTCGGGGTAGGTAAAGCCTCGGACGTTATAGGTGCTGTGAAAAAAGGTGTAGCCGACGGCAAAAAACACCTGATTGATATCCCCATCACCAAATCTAACTCCATTCCCCATCCTATTGATGGTGTAGGTGGCGGTGCTAAGGTCATGATGCGCCCAGCTGCTCCCGGTACTGGTGTAATTGCTGGTGGTGCTGTCCGGACTGTATTGGAATTGGCGGGAGTGCGTAACGTTTTAGCCAAGCAACTCGGCTCTAACAATCCACTCAACAACGCCAGAGCAGCCGTCAACGCCTTATCTACACTACGCACCTTAGCTGAAGTAGCTGAAGACCGAGGCATTGCGATCGAAAAACTCTACATCTAAGTAGTCATTTGTCCGATGTGGAAATGACAACTGACAACTGACAACTAACAACTGGCAACTTTTAGATTATGAGACTCAACGATGTTAAGCCCCAAAAAGGCTCGAAAAAACGCCGTCGCCGTGTAGGTAGAGGTATCTCTGCTGGTCAGGGTGCTAGTGCTGGTCTAGGGATGAGAGGTCAAAAATCACGTTCTGGTAGTGGTACCAGGCCTGGTTTTGAAGGTGGTCAACAGCCATTGTACCGCCGGATACCCAAGCTGAAAGGTTTTCCTGTAGTTAATCGGAAAATTTACACTACGATTAATGTAGAGAAGCTAGCTGATCTCCCTGCAAATACAGAAGTAACTTTGGAATCTTTGAGAGCATCCGGTATTTTAACTGCTGTCAAAGGCCCATTGAAAGTTTTGGGTAATGGAGACTTAGGTGTAGCCCTCAACGTTAAGGCAGCAGCTTTCACAGGTCAAGCTCGGAGCAAAATTGAGGCTGCTGGAGGAAGTTGTGAAGTTTTAGGGTGATGCCCAACAGGGCACTTGAAAGCTAGCCAATTTGCTTCCAGCGCCTGGTTCACGATAAAGGTAGCACTCTATGATCAGTCGAGATAAAGCCCCAACGGCTCAAGAAACTTTTATGCAGATGGCACAAGCAGCTGGGCTGAGAGGCAGGCTGCTTGTAACTGTCGGTATTTTAATCCTGGTTCGCCTGGGTATATTTTTACCAGTACCAGGAATTGATAGAACTCGTTTTGCCGAAGCAATTTCGAGCAATAATGCCATATTCGGTTTATTGGATATATTTTCAGGGCGAGGACTTTCAACTTTAGGAGTCTTTGCTTTAGGGATTTTGCCTTTTATTAATGCGTCAATTATCATCCAATTACTGACTGCGGCAATACCATCTTTAGAAAATTTACAGAAAAATGAGGGCGAAGCTGGTCGGCGGAAAATTTCCCAAATCACTCGCTATGTGACTGTAGGCTGGGCAATTTTTCAGAGTCTAGCTTTCTCTGCCTTATTTCTCCAGCAGTTTGCTTTGCAACCAGGCCCAGTATTTGTAGCAGAGACAGCGATCGCATTGACTGCTGGTTCTATGTTCGTTATGTGGGCATCGGAACTGATCACAGAACGTGGTATTGGTAACGGAGCATCTTTGTTGATTTTTGTCAACATTGTCGCATCATTACCAAAATCCTTAGGTGACACCATTGACTTAGTGCAAGTTGGTGGACGAGAAATTGTTGGTCGCGTGATTGTGCTAGTGTTAGTATTCCTGGCCACAATCGTGGGCATTGTATTTGTACAAGAAGGCATCCGGCGCATCCCGATCATCTCGGCTCGTCGTCAAGTTGGTCGTCGGGTACTCGCAGAACAGCGTAGCTATTTACCCTTGCGTCTCATCTCTGGTGGTGTCATGCCAATCATTTTTGCAGCAGCCATCTTGAGCTTGCCACTTTTGATTGCTAATTTCACCAAGAATCCAGAATTGGCTAACATTGTCAATACTTATTTGAGTCCAGGGGGTTCTGGATCTTGGGTATACGCTCTGGTGTACTTAATTTCCATTGTTTTCTTTAGCTACTTCTATTCTTCTTTGATTGTTAACCCTGTTGACGTAGCTCAGAACCTCAAGAAAATGGGTTCTAGTATTCCGGGTATTCGTCCTGGAAAGGCAACTAGTGAATACATCGAACGGGTAATTAACAGACTAACTTTTTTGGGCGCAATCTTTTTGGGTTTAGTGGCAATTATTCCTACCGCCGTAGAAAGAGCCTTAGGTGTACCAACCTTTAGAGGATTGGGTGCAACTTCATTGCTAATTCTGGTTGGTGTAGCAATTGAGACGGCTAAACAAGTCCAAACATACGTTATTTCTCAGCGTTATGAAGGAATGGTGAAACAATAAGGAATGGTGAAACAATAGTGACGCGACTAATCTTCTTGGGGCCGCCGGGTGCAGGTAAAGGAACACAGGCTCAAATTTTGGCTGAACATTTACATATTCCGCATATTTCCACAGGAGATATATTGCGGCAAGCCATGAAAGAGCAAACTCCCTTGGGAATCAAAGCTCAAAGCTATGTTGATAGTGGCGAGTTGGTTCCTGATCAGTTAGTGCAAGACTTGGTAGAGGAGCGTCTTGAGCAAGCAGATGCTAAATCTGGTTGGATATTGGATGGTTTCCCTCGTAAAGTCACTCAGGCGGCTTTTCTGGAAGAATTGCTGCAAAAAACTGGTCAAGGTGGTGAAAGAGTAGTCAATTTAGATGCACCAGATGATGTTGTTGTCACACGGTTGTTATCCAGAGGCAGGAAAGACGACACCGAAGAGGTAATCCGTCGCCGCCTGGAAATCTACCGCAACGACACTGCACCCCTGATTGATTATTACAGCGATCGCCAAAAACTTTTGACCATCAATGGCGACCAGTCCCAAGAAGAAGTCACTCACGAATTGAAAGAAACTTTAGGTTCGTAACTAGCCCAAAAAATCTAGGGGATGGAGGTTAGGGACTGTACCAAGTCCCCAGTAACCGATCCCCTGTTAACGAAGATGTTGTCAAATTTAGCTAAGATATATTAATAAACGGTTGATATATTTGTTGAAATGTGTTCTCTTGCAGATGAGTGCTGCAACCGAACAAAAAGTTGTTGAATTGAGGAAAAAACTTGTCTAAACAAGATTTGATTGAAATGGAAGGCACTGTTACTGAGTCCTTGCCTAATGCCATGTTTCGCGTTGACCTAGATAACGGCTTCAACGTGCTGGCACACATCTCAGGCAAGATTCGCCGTAACTACATCAAGATTTTGCCTGGCGATCGCGTCAAAGTGGAACTAACTCCCTACGACCTCACCAAAGGCAGAATTACCTACCGATTACGTAAGAAGTAGATATATGTAAGGAAGTCTACCATAAAACAAATTATTTGGGTGTTACCCATTTACTTAATTGCATAAAGTTTCCTGAAAATGCTATAATTTAATATTTGGAGTCAATTTTTAAAGGCATGAAAGTCAGAGCCTCAGTCAAGAAAATTTGTGAAAAGTGTAACGTGATCCGCCGTCGTGGGCGCGTTATGGTGATCTGTGTCAATCCCAAACACAAGCAACGTCAAGGATAACATTCTTTGGGCGTTGAGACTTGACGCTTACTAACATCATCATTAGCAACTCAGACGCGTCATAACCGCGTTTTTCCATCAGCAACTGCGAAAAAAATAGGGAGATATTCATCGTGGCACGTATTGCCGGAGTAGACCTTCCACGCGACAAACGCGTTGAAATCGGTCTAACCTATATTTACGGAATTGGGCTATCAAGGTCGCAAGAAATTCTAGCGGCTACAGGGGTTAATCCAGATACCCGCGTTAAAGACCTCAGTGATGCCGATGTAGCAGCCCTGCGAGGCGAAGTCGAAAGCAACTATCAAGTTGAAGGTGACTTGCGGCGCTTGGAAGCAATGAACATCAAGCGTTTAGTTGACATTGGTACATACAGAGGCCGCCGTCATCGGATGGGCTTACCAGTCAGAGGGCAAAGAACTCGCACCAATGCTAGAACTCGTCGTGGGAGAAGGCAGACAGTGGCCGGTAAGAAGAAGGCTCCTGGTAAGTAATATTTCTCTGCTTGCTATCAAGAGCAAGTTTTACCTTAGGTTAACTGAAATAATATGGCAAGACAACCAACAAAAAAATCCGGGAGTAAGAAGCAGAAACGGAACGTTCCCAACGGAATGGCTTATATCCAATCTACCTTCAACAATAGCATTGTCACCATCACCGATCAAAATGGAGATGTGATTTCTTGGGCTAGTGCGGGTTCTAGCGGTTTTAAAGGTGCTAAAAAAGGAACCCCCTTTGCAGCGCAAACCGCAGCAGAAAGTGCAGCCAGACGAGCTATCGACCAAGGAATGCGCCAAATTGAAGTGATGGTTAGTGGACCAGGAGCAGGTAGAGAAACTGCAATTCGGGCGCTTCAAGGAGCAGGGCTAGAAATTACCCTGATTCGAGACATAACCCCCATTCCTCATAATGGTTGCCGTCCGCCAAAGCGCCGCCGCGTGTAGGTCAAGACTTTTGTTCTCACCTGCAATTGCTTGGCAATTGGGGTGAGTGTTCAAGAACTTCCGACGGCTGGGACGACGACAAGCGTGTCAGCTCTTCCACCAGGGAGGGCTGCTATACTCCAAGTCAAGCAAAATATAGTGAATGCCTGCAAGCTAAACCAGTAAATCGAACTTGACCGTCATCAGATGTTGGCAGTTTGATACACCTAAGTTAGCCCAGGGCAATAAAGTAAATTCGAGAGGCAAAAAATTTGCCTGCTAGCAGCACCTTAATTAAGGGAGGCTACTCCGTGGCGCAGTTTCAAATTGAATGTGTAGAGTCTAATACAGAGGAAAGTCGGAATCATTACAGTAAATTTATTCTAGAACCTCTAGAACGTGGTCAGGGAACAACAGTCGGCAATGCGTTGCGGCGGGTTTTACTATCCAATCTAGAGGGAACAGCCGTAACAGCAGTGAGAATTGCAGGTGTTTCTCACGAGTTTGCTACAGTTCCAGGCGTGCGAGAGGATGTCTTGGAAATCATCATGCGGATGAAGGAAGTTATCCTCAAAAGCTATTCATCGCAAGCCCAGATTGGCAGATTACTAGTTAACGGCCCAACAACAATCACTGCATCACATTTTGATTTGCCCAGTGAGGTAGAAGTTATCGATCCTACCCAATATGTCGCCACTATTGCTGAGGGCGGCAAACTGGAAATGGAATTCCGCATCGAAAGAGGCAAAGGATATCGCACAGTAGAAAGAGGGCGTGAAGAAGCCACGTCTCTGGACTTTCTGCAAATTGACTCCATCTTTATGCCGGTGCGGAAAGTTAACTACAGCGTTGAGGAAGTGCGTGCAGATGGCTCCATTCCTAAAGACAGGCTTCTGTTAGAAGTTTGGACAAATGGTAGCATTTCTCCCCAAGAAGCCTTATCTTCAGCAGCTGGAATTCTAGTTGATTTGTTCAATCCGTTGAAAGATATTTCCCTAGAACCAACGGATACAAACTCCGACATTCCAGACGACCCCACTGCCCAAATTCCCATCGAAGAATTGCAACTCTCTGTACGAGCTTATAACTGTCTCAAGCGGGCGCAAGTCAACTCTGTAGCTGACTTGTTGGATTACACCCAAGAAGACTTGTTAGAGATCAAAAACTTCGGTCAGAAGTCAGCAGAAGAAGTCGTGGAAGCTTTACAGAGACGCTTGGGCATTACCTTACCCCAAGAAAGAAGCTCTAAACACAGCTAGTCTTACAATCGTTCAAAGTTCACTGTAGTATTGTTATGCGTCACCGGAATCGGGTCAAAAAACTTGGTAAACCAGCTGATCAGCGCCGCGCCCTGTTACGAGCGTTGACTACTGAACTCATCCGTCATGGTCGGATTACCACTACTTTGGTGCGTGCAAAAGTGGTACGAAGCGAAGTAGATAAAATCATCACCCTAGCAAAAGATGGCTCATTAGCAGCACGTCGTCGAGCCTTGGGTTACATCTACGATAAACAGCTAGTTCATGCGCTGTTTGAGCAAGTTTCCTCTCGGTATGGTAATCGTCAAGGGGGATATACCCGTATTCTGCATACCGTACCTCGTCGGGGAGACAATGCTGAGATGGCGATTATTGAATTGGTGTAGAGAAGCCGGGAGGTAGAGGCTGGAGGCAGAAGGATAAATTCCTTGCTTAACACCTTGTACTTCAGTCTTCATTGAAAGATCCTATGTTAGATAGTCACCAGCCGAAACAAACTCAACGAGTAGCCTTGGTAGTGCAGTACCTTGGTACAAATTTTCACGGCTGGCAACGACAGAAACAGCATCGGACAGTTCAGGAAGAAATCGAAACAGCGATCGCTAAAATTCTCGGACATCATGTAACACTGCATGGTGCTGGCCGTACTGATAGCGGAGTCCATGCTGCTGCTCAAGTAGCCCATTTTGATGCTACAGGGTTAATTCCCCCACACAAGTGGGCATCAGTTCTCAATAGTTACCTGCCCAAGGATATATTGATAAAAGCTTCAGCAGCTGTAGGCGATCGTTGGCACGCTCGTTTTAGCGCCGCATACAGACGGTATCGCTATACAATTTATACTGAAGATCGACCGAACTTGTTCGTCACACCTTTCAGTTGGCATTATTATTATGCACCCCTAGATGAATCTCTCATGCAGGCTGCCCTTAAACCCCTGATGGGAAAGCATCACTTAGCAGCATTTCATCGTGCAGGCTCCAAGCGATCGCATTCTTGGGTAGAGGTACAAGCAGTAGAGTGTCATCGTAGTGGGCCGTTTATCCATATTGAAATTCAGGCTGATGGATTTTTATATGGCATGGTGCGACTGTTGGTAGGGATGTTAGTACAGGTAGGTTCCGGGCAACGAACTCTGGCTAACTTCACCGAACTCTGGAAAGAACAACGGCGGGAAGAAGTAAAACACGCTGCACCGTCACAAGGCTTATGCTTGTTACGAGTAGGCTATCCAGATTTTCCCTTTACCCCTGACGTTTGGTATGACACCATGCCAAAGTTAGTTATTGGTCAAGAGTCATTAGTCAAGAGTCATTAGTCAAAAGTTTTTGCTATGGACTATGGACTATTGACTATCAGACTCTGAAAAAAATGACAAAGGACAAATAAAAATGAGTAAAACCTATCTTCCTCCTCAAGAATCCCTTGAGCGTGATTGGTACGTAGTAGATGCTACGGACAAACGCCTGGGTCGCCTTGCCAGTGAAATTGCCATGATTTTAAGAGGCAAAAATAAGGCACACTACACCCCACACCTAGATACAGGTGACTTCGTGATTGTTGTAAATGCTGAAAAAGTAGCAGTTACAGGCAAGAAACGTACTCAGAAGCTTTACCGTCGTCACTCTGGTCGTCCAGGTGGGATGAAAACAGAAACCTTTGCTAAACTGCAACAGCGCTTACCAGAAAGAATCGTGGAACACGCTGTCAAAGGTATGCTACCCAAAAATAGCCTGGGTAAGCAGTTGTTTACCAAACTGAAAGTTTACGCTGGGCCGACTCATCCCCACGATGCCCAAAAACCTAAAGAACTAAACATTAATACAATCCCTGGAGCAGAAAGTTAATGGTGGTAGCAGAAGCAAATAGCGGTCGCGCCGTGTACTGGGGTACTGGTCGCCGTAAGTCCGCAGTAGCACGGGTACGCTTGGTTCCCGGTACTGGTCAATTGATTGTGAATGGCAAGCCTGGAGACTTGTATTTTCAATTCAACGCCAATTATTTGGGCGTTATCAAAGCTCCTTTAGAAACCCTGGGATTAGAAAACGAATACGACATTTTGGTAAAGGCGGAAGGCGGTGGCTTAACCGGACAAGCTGATTCAGTGCGTTTAGGGGTTGCTCGCGCTTTATGCCAACTAGATCCTGAAAATCGTCCTCCTTTAAAAACCGAAGGTTACTTAACCCGTGATCCCAGGGCTAAAGAACGGAAGAAGTATGGCTTGCACAAAGCCCGGAAAGCTCCTCAGTACTCCAAACGATAGACTGGGGATTGGGTACTGGGGACTGGGTATAAACTTGCTCATCTCTAGTCTCTAACCCCTAAAAAGCTATAATTTATATAGATTCACCACAAAAGGAACAATGGCTAAATCTGATATTCATCCCAAGTGGTATCCAGAAGCAAAAGTCTACTGCAATGGTCAAGTTGTGATGACCGTTGGTTCTACAAAACCAGAATTACACGTAGATGTTTGGTCTGGCAACCACCCATTTTATACTGGCACTCAGAAAATTATTGATACCGAGGGTCGCGTAGAACGCTTCCTGCGTAAGTATGGCATGAGCAGCACGCAAACTTCTGGCGAACAAAAGAAAAAGTAGCGGTTTGGCTCTGCTGTTAACGACGACCCTGCGTTTGCTGGGTCGATTGTCATTTTTTGCCGAGCCAATTTGTTATTTTTTTAAGGAGCGTCGCACTTGTCATGGCTGAATCATACCTGCTGGAGAAACTGAAATCCGTTGAACAAACCTTCAATGAATTAACTCGTCGCCTAGCTGATCCTGATACTGCTAGAAACCCCGATGAGTATCAAAAAATTGCCAAGTCTCGTTCTTCTCTAGAAGAAGTTGTTAATACTTATGAAACTTGGAAAATAGCCCAGGAAGAATTAACCGGGGCGCGTCAAGTACTCAAAGAGTCAAATAGTGATCCAGAGTTGCAAGAAATAGCAGCTTTGGAAGTAAATGAGTTAGAAGAAAAAATAAAATATCTAGAAACTCGCTTGAAGGTGTTACTTCTACCCCGTGACCCCAACGATGATAAAAACATCATGTTGGAAATCCGTGCTGGTACTGGTGGCGATGAAGCAAGTATTTGGGCTGGTGATTTACTGCGGATGTATTCTCGCTATGCTGATACTCAAGGTTGGCGGGTGAAGTTGGTGAGTGAGTCCCTTGGGGAAATGGGCGGCTTCAAAGAAGTGATTCTGGAAATTCAAGGTGACAGCGTTTACAGTAAGCTGAAATTTGAAGCAGGTGTTCATCGGGTGCAACGTGTACCAGCGACGGAAGCTGGGGGAAGGGTACATACTTCAACTGCAACCGTGGCAATTATGCCAGAAGTGGATGAGGTTGAAATCCACATTGACCCGAAAGATATTGAAATGACTACGGCTCGTTCTGGTGGTGCTGGTGGACAAAACGTCAACAAGGTGGAAACTGCTGTTGACTTAATGCACAAACCGACGGGAATACGAATTTTCTGCACAGAAGAACGCAGTCAGTTGCAAAACAAAGAACGGGCGATGCAGATTTTGCGGGCGAAGTTATATGAGATAAAGCTGCGCGAACAACAAGAAGAAGTGACCTCGATGCGGCGATCGCAAGTTGGCACAGGATCGCGATCTGAGAAAATTCGCACTTATAATTATAAAGATAGCCGTGCCACTGACCACCGTTTAGGTCAGAACTTTTCGCTGAACCCTGTTTTGGAAGGCGATTTAGAAACGGTCATCCAATCTTGTATTTCTCAAGACCAGCAAGAACGGTTGGCAGAGTTAGCAACTTCTAGTGCTGCTGGTTAATCGCTAGTTGAATAAATTATGTTTCAGCCGTCTGTGGGTAACAGGCGGTTTTTGTTTTGACTCACGTAGAGGCGCTAGGCGTTCCGCTTGTGGTAGGTGCAAAGAAGAGGGTACTGTATTTGCCTATAAGTGATAGGAATTAGAGCTTCAAATTCTTCGTAATTGAAGGTTTGTTGCTTTTTAGAGTATCTACCAGATACATAGCAGGAAAACTTCTTATCGAGAGGTTCAAAGAAATACCCTGATAATGGTAATTGTTCTCCTTTAAGTTTAAAAATTATTGTATTTAATTTATATTTTCCTTATTTTTTCGTAGATAAACAAAGCTTTCAAAGTTTCCATTTACAGCTTTTTCCAATATAGGCACAAATCAAATTTTATTCAGAATATTGAAAACAGACAGCATTTTTATCGCCTATTTCAATAATTTCCAGATATCCTTTTTGAAATCATTGGCAATTCTCCTGATTTAGCCAGCCTCTACCGATTTTCGTCAGTGCCAATCAAACAAACAGCACTCAGGATTGATGCTGTGTTTGTGCCTACAGTTGAACATGATCATCTCATCTATTTTGTGGGAGTGCAGTTTCAAGCAAATGAAAAACTTTATTCACGACTGTTTGCGGAAATTTGTTGATACCTCCGTCAAAATCAACCATTAAATGACTGGGGTACTGTGATTTTATATCCAAGTAGGGGTTAGTTTTGACTTTAGAGCCAATAGCACAAACTTTAGATTTAAATATTGAAGAAGTGCGGCAAGCTGCACAACAGCAGTCTCCTAACGCCCAAAGCGGTAATTAAACGAGATAAATTTAACCTTTCGGTTGGTAAGAGTTTCTTAAGACAAATTGTTGGTTAATTTTTGTTAATATTGGACACAGTATTGGTACTTCGTCCGCAATTAACCATAATTCCTAACTGAGAGAAACTCGATGCTGCGATTAGAACATATCAGTAAAATTTATCCTACAGGCGAAGTTCTCAAAGATATCAACTGGGAAGTGAAACCAGGCGATCGCATTGGTTTAGTGGGTGTCAACGGTGCGGGAAAATCGACTCAGCTAAAAATTATTACTGGGGAGATAGAACCGACGGCTGGGGAAATTATTCGTCCTGCTAGCCTGCACATAGCTTATCTTAACCAAGAGTTTGAGGTAGATCCTAGCCGCACCGTCAGAGAAGAATTTTGGACTGTATTTAAGGAAGCTAACCAAGTACAGTTAGCTTTAACCCAAGTGCAACATGATATGCAAACAGCCACTCCAGAAGAACTGGATAAGCTGATCGACAAATTGGATCGTTTGCAGCGTCAGTTTGAAGGTTTGGATGGCTATGGTTTAGAAGCGCGCATTGGAAAGATTCTCCCAGAAATGGGATTTGAGCAAGAAGATGGCGATCGCCTCGTCAGCGCTTTCTCTGGTGGCTGGCAAATGCGGATGAGTTTGGGTAAGATTCTTCTGCAAGCACCAGATATCTTACTGCTGGACGAACCGACTAACCACTTAGATTTAGAAACTATTGAGTGGTTAGAAAATTATCTGAAAAAATTAACCACACCGATGGTCATAGTCTCCCATGACCGGGAGTTCCTTGACCGCCTCTGCACCCAAATTGTGGAAACTGAACGCGGTGTTTCTAGTACTTACCTTGGTAACTACACATCATATCTAGAACAAAAAGCTGAAAGCCAACTAGCACAATTGAGTGCTTACGAACGTCAGCAGAAAGAAATCGAGAAACAGCAAGCATTTGTTGATAGATTCCGTGCCAGTGCTACCCGCAGTACTCAAGCCAAAAGCCGAGAGAAGCAACTAGATAAAATCGAACGCATCGAAGCGCCTGTGGCTGGTGTAAGAACCTTGCATTTCCGCTTTCCCCCCGCACCCCGTAGTGGACGGGAGGTAGTGAAAATCAAGGATTTAACTCATACCTACGATGATAAGATTTTGTTCTTGGGTGCGAACCTTTTAATTGAGAGAGGCGATCGCATCGCTTTCTTAGGCCCCAACGGTGCAGGTAAATCTACCCTGTTGCGGATAATTATGGGTTTAGAACCACCTACAGAAGGTAGCGTGGGCATAGGGGAACACGGTGTGATTCCTGGTTACTTTGAGCAAAATCAAGCCGAAGCTTTGGACTTGAAAAAAACAGTTATGGAAACTATCCATGATGAAGTTCCTGACTGGAAAAATGAAGAAGTCCGCACGCTTTTGGGTAAGTTTCTGTTTACAGGAGACACCGTATTTAAACAAGTAGAAGCATTGAGTGGTGGAGAAAAAGCGCGACTAGCATTGGCAAAAATGCTTTTACGTCCTGCCAACTTAATTATTCTCGATGAGCCTACTAACCACCTAGATATTCCCGCAAAAGAAATGCTGGAAGAAGCACTACGAAATTATGATGGTACGGCGATAGTAGTTTCTCACGACCGTTATTTTATTTCTCAAGTAGCCAACAAAATTGTTGAAATTCGGGATGGTGAATTCCGAGTTTATCTAGGTGATTACCACTATTATCTGGATAAAATCGCTGAGGAAAAAGAAACGGCAAGGTTAGAGGCGATCGCTGCTGAAAAAGCTGCGAAAAAAGCCGCTAAATCAGCTAAATCTTCCGCTAAGAAGAAGTAAAGTATTTCATTGATTGTTCATCGGTAATTGGTAATACGTGATTTTTCTTCGCAATTACCAATTACTAATTACCACTGCGATTATTAGTGTTTATCACAAAATATATTCAACAGTTACTAAGGTTAAAGAAAATCTAAAAAAAATGGATTTTTGTCATCAGAAAAGTTAATAAGCAGAAATTCACTTGCAGTGGCGGGTAGCAGTGGTATCATTCGGGTATTACAAAAAGTAAAGGGCAATTTTATTATGACCAAAGCACCTGTTGCTCCTGTGGTGCTAGTCATTTTAGACGGATGGGGCTACTGCGAGGAGACGCGAGGAAATGCTATTGCTGCCGCCAAAACTCCGGTTATGGAAAGCTTATGGACGGCTTACCCGCATACCCTCATCCACACATCAGGGAAAGCCGTAGGATTGCCAGAAGGTCAAATGGGTAACTCAGAAGTTGGTCATTTGAACATTGGTGCTGGGCGAGTCGTGCCACAGGAATTGGTACGAATCTCCGATGCCGTGGAGGATGGTTCTATCCTCAGCAACTCAGCTCTTGTCAAAATTTGCCAGGAAGTTCGCAACCGGAATGGCAAGCTACATTTAGTAGGGCTTTGTTCTGAGGGGGGTGTACACTCGCATATCACCCATCTATTCGGACTACTTGACTTAGCCAAAGAACAGCGAATTTCTGAAGTTTGTATTCATGCCATTACTGATGGTCGTGACACCGCACCAACTGATGGTATAAACGCAATATCAGCCTTGGAAGACTACATCAATCATGTAGGAATTGGGCGTATTGTTACTGTTAGTGGTCGTTACTACGCGATGGATCGCGATCGCCGTTGGGATCGGATACAACGTGCATACGATGTGATGACCCAAGACGGTGCAGGTGATGGACGTAAGGCTGTTGATGTCTTGCAAGCATCCTATGCGGAAGGGGTGAATGATGAGTTTATCGTTCCCGTGCGAATTGCTCCTGGTACTGTCGAGTCAGGAGATGGGGTGATATTCTTTAATTTCCGTCCAGACCGTTCTAGACAACTGACTCAAGCTTTTGTCAGCCCTGAATTTACAGGTTTTGCCAGACAGCAAATCAAACCACTGTCTTTTGTCACATTTACCCAATACGATTCTGATTTATCAGTATCTGTAGCCTTTGAGCCACAGAACTTAACCAATATTCTGGGTGAAGTCATCGCCAATCAGGGTTTAAATCAGTTTCGTACCGCCGAAACCGAAAAATATGCCCATGTCACCTATTTCTTCAACGGTGGCTTAGAAGAACCTTTTGCTGGGGAGGACAGGGAACTTGTCAGCAGTCCAATGGTAGCGACTTACGACAAAGCCCCAGCCATGTCAGCAACCGCAGTTACCGATACAGCGATCGCCGCAATTCAAAAAGGTATCTATTCCTTAATTGTGATTAACTATGCCAACCCAGATATGGTAGGGCATACTGGTCAAATAGAACCCACAATACAGGCTATTGAAACAGTTGATCGCTGTTTGGGTCGTTTGTTAGAAGGTGTGAGCAAAGCCGGGGGAACAACAATTATTACCGCCGATCACGGCAACGCCGAGTATATGCTAGATGAAGCAGGTAATTCTTGGACAGCTCACACAACTAACCCAGTCCCCTTAATTTTAGTGGAAGGCGAAAAAGTTAAAATTCCTGGATATGGTACAAATGTCGAACTACGTAGCGACGGCAAACTAGCCGACGTTGCACCCACAATCCTCGATATTTTACAGCTACCCCAACCACCAGAAATGACAGGGCGATCGCTCTTGCAACCAGCAGAATATGATGTGCAGAGTCCTCGTACTCGTATCCCTGTAGGTCTTAATTAAGCTATGAGAGAATAGTTAACGGTTAACCGTTAACTGTTCTCTCATCAGCAAACCCTCCTTTTTTGAAACTTGTTATAAAAGAGATTGCTACCATGACAGTTACTAGTATTGTGCAAGCTATTTGGGCGCTTTCCGCCGTTGGTCTAATCGTCTTAGTTTTGCTCCATAGCCCCAAAGGTGATGGAATTGGAGCGATCGGCGGACAAGCCCAGCTATTTAGCAGCACCAAAAGCGCCGAAAATACCTTAAACCGTGTTACCTGGGCATTGACAGTCACATTTCTGGGTTTAACAGTGGTTTTAAGCGCCGGCTGGCTACCTAAATAAAATTACAGGGAGATAGGTATATGGGGAATAAAATTCAACACCCAAAACCTAACACCCTCAAGAATTTTCGATCAAAGCACTTACTAGCAGCCCTCGCCTTGTTTATAGGTACAGGGCTGCTAATTGTTTTAACTAACCTCCAATTTAGTAACGCCAACCCTTCATCCCCATCATCTCTAAAACCCCATCCTCTACCGTCTACCCTTGCACAATGGCAAGACAGCACCAATAGCGGTGATTACTTTTCTCAAGTTACAACCACTGATGTCGGTTATTTAGTGTGGTCAAAATTTCCTGTGCGAATTCATATCAAAAGACCACAACTAATTAACGCACAACAGGCGCAAACATGGGTTGATAATGTTTTCACAACTGTGCAGGAATGGGCTAATTATTTGCCTTTGGTAGTTGTCGAACAGGCTGAAGTTGCTGATATTACCATTGAGCGCAAAACCCCACCTTTACAAATAGGTAAAGATAAAATCCCCCGCGCGCGTTCTGCTCTAACCAGCTACGAATTATACACAAAGAATAATGTCTTATCACACCGCTTTACTATCCTATTGAGTCCTACCCAAACAGGTAACTATCTCCTAGCAGCAGCCCGCCACGAACTGGGTCATGCTTTGGGAATTTGGGGTCATAGTTCACTACCAAGCGATGCTTTATATTTCTCCCAAGTCCGCAATCCACCGCCAATTTCTCCCAGAGATGTCAATACTTTGAAGCGAGTTTATCAACAACCAACTGGTTTGGGTTGGGCTTTAGAAGTTTCTCAAAAATAATATATTTTGTATTTATTTAGATTTTTTCGCTGCTTCCATTACTCAATCACACAGTGAAAAATTTGCTCAACAGTTATATTTAAATTTGAGAATGTTGGGGATTCTATACGGTCATTTCCTCTAAACTTTTTGCCCCGATATTCTCCCTCATCACTTAAAGAGTAAATTGTGATTGTTGGTTGTTTAGGATCGCCTATTAACTCCTTACTACCCAAAGCTGCATAATCCACAATCCAATATTCTTGGATACCCATTTCTTCATAATCAGCCAACTTCTTATGATAATCATCTCTCCAATTAGTACTAACAACTTCAATTACTAATGGGATGGAATCTGGCTGACTAAGGATTGATTGTTTTTCCCATAGTGGTTCATTGCTCAAGTTAGAGAAATTTATTAATAAAACATCTGGATAATACCCTGATGTTCTATTCTCTGGCTTGACTGTAGCGTTTTTAGGTATACCGTAATTAAGTTTGAGACGAAGACACTCATAGCCTAGAAGCATTGTTAAAAATGCTACTATTTGCTCATGTTGTCCCAATGGTGGCGGCATTTGAATAATATTTCCATCGTGTAATTCATAACGAATGTTTTCTGGTTGCGTTACCAAAAAATCTAAAAATTCATCAAATGTAAATAATTTTTGTAGAGACGATGTCATTGCTTCTAAGTTGGTTCAGGTATGGAATTTCTTAAGCTCCCCAACTGAGTTTTACTGGTTGCTGTGCTAAAACTTCACGATAAAGTTCTTCTAAATGAGTAATATTCTTCTCTAGTGTGTAGCGTTCTTCTACGCGCTTTCTGGCTTTTTGCCCCAGTACGGTTGTTAACTCTGGATGGTCTTGGAATAGTGGTAAAAGGGTGCGTAATTGCGATCGCACAGTTTTGGTATTCATCACTACACCAGCCCCTTTTTCCAAAACTTCGCCATCTGCACCCACATCGGTTGCTAAACAAGCGAGTCCACAAGCCATACCCTCTAACAGCGATAAGGATAAACCCTCGACTAGAGAAGGTAAAATAAATACATCTGCACCTTGAAGAATTTGTATGCGTCGGTCTTCGTCAGCGACAAATCCTAACCAGATAATGCCATACTCAGAACCATAAAAGGGTTCTAAAGTAGCTCTCAGAGGCCCATCCCCAACCATTAGTAACTTACTATCAGCCCCCATATTAGCTTGCTTCCAAGCTCTTAATAGGGATTCTACATTTTTCTCTGGGGCGATTCTTCCTTGGTAGACAAACAATCGTTCTGCTTGAAATTCTGTTTTCACCGCAGAAGACCCAGGAGAGTATTTGCAGGTATCCACACCATTGGGGATAACTGCGATATTTTTCTCCCGCACACCCATACTGGCCAGTAGTTCTCGCTGAATTTGGGAAAAGACAATGACGCGATCGTAGTTACCCAAAAAAGGCGCGTATAGTTGATAAGCTAGAAGTTGTGTTCCTGATATCAGTTTTGCGCCTTTGCCTGCAAATGGAGTGTGAAATGTGGCAATTAGGGGCAAATTCAGTTGGTCACAAATTTCTGGTAGAAAAAAGTCCAGGGGAGATAAAGTCAGAGACGCATGGACAATATCCGGCTTGATTTCCCGCAACGAATCGGTTAAAACCTTGGTTGCTTTGAACGTTGGAATTGTGTAGACCTGAGACTTATAAATGAAGGGTAGAGGCACTTCTTGGAATTTCGGCCAGTTGTCAGGTTCAGTTTCTTCTTGAGCAAAGTGGAGAAAACTGACTTCATGTCCCCTGTCTAGCAAGGCATTTGTAACTTCTCTACTGTAAGTGACATTGCCACAAAAGGGTGATTTTTTTCCAATCCAAGCTATACGCATTCTTTACCGGCTATCAGAAGAGCGTGATTGATTATTTCTTGTGGTTTTTTGTTGTTTATCTTGTTGTACTTGCTGGCTATCTTGAAAAAGTGCGGTTAGCGGTAGCGGTTTTTGAGCCGCGTACTGAGTAAAAAGATGAATCTTTAAACTCTAGTCTCTAAATGCCTTTTCCATATATTCATCGGTTTAAGCAGTTGATGATGACTACTAAGTATATATCTTCACTTTTAACCAGTTCAAAAGCTAAGTTTTAGGTTGGCTAAACCAGATAATCTATAAGCTTAATTTGTCTTTTGGTTGTAGATGTACATTACACTCACAACCAATTATCCTGGCTCATCTCCAATTGATTCCCAGCAAGGTTTTAATAAATTTTCTGCACTCAGTTTAGCATGAAAGCAAAATCTATAATTAACCCCAAAATTAGGGAATTAATCACGAGAGTTATACCAAGTTAAGATACCTCCGGAAAATACGATCGCCGCTAATCCCAAAAAGACAGCTTGTAATCCTACAAAGGTTTCTGCCACACCTGCTAACGCCAAAGGTAGGGACAGAGCAATATTAATCACATTATTTTGCAGACCGAATACTTTACCACGCATTTCGGGCAAGGTTTCTGTTTGGATGGCTGTCTGCATGGGTATACCGATTAAAGAGCCAAAAATACCCAAGGATGTTACTAAAAGTAACACCAATCCTAGTTGTGTCGTGAAGATAGAAAGACCAACTAAGGATGCTGCCATACCTAAACAACCACACAGGCTCAGTTGAGTATAGGAGAAGCGTTGACCAAACTGACCCAAAATTGTCGCGCCAGCTGCAATACCAACGCCACCAGCCGCTAGTAAAAAACCGAATTGGGAAGCTTTGATATTAGGAATAATTTCTGCCATGCGTACTGCTAAAACAGTCAAGGCGGCAAAGACAGAAAATAAAATCATCAATTGCAATAGAGCGTTACGGACACGGTAATTTTCTTTGAGGTAACGTAAACCATCGCGTAAGTCTGAAAATACGTGGGGAAATTCTGTTTCTGGTGCGTGGGTTTTTTCGTGAGTCACCAACAGTAGCAAAATTACACTGGCGATCGCATAACTACCACCAACCAAAAGTTCTTTGCCAAAGCCATTATTACCCCCTAGTTGCGACCAAATACCATCGGCAACTGCCAGTAGTGGTTCTCCCACAGCAAAACCCACTATCACCGAAGCCATCATTGTGGTTGTGTATAGTGAATTAGCCGAAAGTAAATCCTGTTCTTTCACCACCAGGGGAATTGCGGCTTGTTCTGCTGGGGCAAAAAACTGTGTTAGTGTGGACACCAAAAATGTCACACCCAAAATGATGAGAAAACCTACTGGTAAAACTCCTATGGGTTGCCAATCATGAGTTAGCCACAGCAACAAAGGAATAGCTAAAACCAAAATACCACGCCAGGCATTTGTCGCTACTAATACAGCTTTTTTTGACCACCTATCGACAAATACGCCAGCCACAGAACCAAACAACACGGCTGGTATGGTGAAAGCCATCATCAATGCTGACACCCAACCACTAATACTCTGATTACTTGCCTGGAACTGAGTATTAATCAAGGCGATCATTAATACCAAATACACCTTATCTGCCAGTTGACAAAAGACTTGTCCACCCCACAGCGCTAAGAAATTAGGGTTTTTGAATACAGCTAAAAACCCTTGATGTTTAATATCTCCAGAGTTGGCTTCCCCGCCAGAACCGGAGTCATCTGTTGTTGCTTCTGGAGTAGTAACTACTGGTACACTTTGCCCATGACCATTGAACTCCAATATCTTTAATGGCTCTAATGGCTCTGAGGATTGTTTTTCTAGTTCATGGGGTAAATCGGTTTGGGGATTTTGCGAAATACCATTTTTCTCATTGGTAGGAACATCTTGGGGAGATGATTCCTGGCTATCTTTGTGATTGGGTACAGGATAGGGAACAGCACTTAAATGAGCCGGTGCTGTAGGATCTGATGCCCTATTCTGTCTTTTGGCGTGGCTTGGCGACAATGGCAGAATTTTTCTATCCAAATCAGACGGTTGCATCATGGTTGGCAGCAAAATAAGAGTCAATCAAAGTGGCGGAGCGAATAGGGCGACCTAAATGATACTGAGCATACTGACGCAAAATCTGCTCCACAGATAACCAGCTGGCATCACTGGTAGTGTTAATTTGCATTATCTCTGGTTGTGAGAGCTGTTGGAGCATCCCAAGTTCTACAGAATTTAACCGAGCAGAAATTACTGGTATTTCTTGCCGATGTACGACTGTTTGGTAAGCAGGAGTTACAGGATGAGGAAGTGACTTTTCTCTTGATTCTTTTTGAGCTTCTTTTCGCAAGCCTTCCCAAGCTTCCAAACAAACTATCCCCCCAGCCGCAATGCTAAAACCTACCCGCCAGTTGGGATCTACAAAATTAGGTGTTAGCAAGCGTTGAGTTAGACAACAAATTTGTACTTGTGGGGTAAGTCCAGCCAACGCTAAAAGGTGAAAAACTGCATGAGCTAAATAAGCGAGGACACCAAACGACTCTCCTTTGGGCAATTCTTCCAAGCGATGGAGATGTTCATTTAGTAATTCGTATAGTTCCTCTTGTGGTTGTTCACTTAAAGCCTGACAAAGAACTATTTCTGCTAGATATTGACTAGCAGCTAGCTTACCCAAATCTTTTGCCAGACCTGGATAAGTTTTGATGGTTTGAGCTTGAGTAATTTTATCAAGCGATCGCCCTTTCGCAATCAGTAGTTCATTAACTACAAACATCCCACTCCTACCGCCAAGGCTAGAGTTATGTTTTCTTGACCCTGGAGCGATCGCACGAATCAAACCGAATTCTTGTGTCAAAATTGTCACTATTCTATCTGATTCTCCCATTGCTTGGGCTTTCAGATTAATGCCAGTTGCTTTATAAGTTTTATTCATCAGTCATTGGTCATTAGTCGTTGGTCATTAGTCGTTGGTCATCTCTTACAAAGTTCTGTTCGGAGGAAACCTCCGCTCAACGCCACTTGCTTTCCGACGCAGAGCGACAGGAACGCAGTGGCTCGACTTTGCGCTTAGTCATTGGTCGTTAGTGAAGACAAAAGACAAATGACTTAGGACACAAACAAATGACTATTCAACTTTTTCCGGGTTATCTCGCTGGTGGATTAAATCGATACCACGAGACGTACCTAATCTAGTCGCACCCGCTAATATTAAGTCTAAGGCTTGATTGAGGGTGCGAATCCCACCAGATGCCTTTATACCCACCCTTTCCCGTGTGATTTCTTTTAAAAGCCGCACATCTGCCACTGTAGCACCGCCATTCCAACCTGTATTGGTTTTTAAGAATGTGGCTCCTGCATCCATTGCTATATCAGCCGCGATTTTTTTTTCTGCATCCGTCAGTAAGTTTGTTTCCAAAATTACTTTAACTACTTGTCCAGTCTCTTCGCAAATTTCGGCAATTTCCCGGTGTACTGCTTCCGTATTACCAGATTTCAACCAGCCCAAATTGATGACTACATCTAGCTCTGTGGCTCCATTCTCCACCGCTTCCAGTGCCTCATACAACTTGACTGAGCGAGTCGTAGCCCCAGTAGGAAAACCAATTACCGTACAAACCTTAGGTTTCTTGCCGTGGAGAAATTCTGCTGCTTGTTTTACATAAGTAGGATACAAACAAACCGACGCAAAATTATATCTGTCTGCTTGTTCACACCATTGGTCAACCTGCTCTGGAGTAGCCGTTGGCGTTAACAGGGCGTGATCGATAAATGGCGCAATATCAATGTTCGGATAGTCTGCTGCCATTGTTGCCTTTTGTTAGTGATTGATGATAAAGCTTTATAAAAAATTAATACCCTTTACATAAATTAAAGCACATCTGTTGCGAGTCTAGCTGGAAAAGTAGGTGTTCTTGAATTTTGTTTACCAAATCATTGAGTGTTAATAAAGGTACGCAAGTATTTTATTTAACTTGACAATGATTGGCGTTTCATCATCATTCTAATTGTTTTTTGATACCAGTATTTAGGAACTCAAGAATAGACTCAGCCAACGCTTTGGATGCTAAATATGGCACACCATTACCAATAGTTTTAAACATATTAGTCAGTGACATATTTTCTGGTAG
The DNA here is from genome assembly GCF_963920875.1 of Anabaena sp. CCY 9910. Lineage (NCBI taxonomy): Bacteria > Bacillati > Cyanobacteriota > Cyanophyceae > Nostocales > Nostocaceae > Anabaena > Anabaena sp. CCY 9910. The sequence goes on from NZ_CAWUDJ010000008.1 coordinate 163,997, forward strand.
AGCAAACTTTGCAGGTAAAGACTGTATAGCCAAAGCTTCTGCTACAGAAATTCGCCGTATTTTGTAAGGGTGTAAATGCACTTCATTATTGCCATAGCAAGCTGTGGGAGAATAACGCCATCTATGTAGACGTTTAAAAGATTTCCTAGAATCATCACCTTCTGCAACACTGACAAATTTGCCAATACCTGCCCTTGGTTGAAAATAATTTTCAGAATTAGGATGGTTTACAACATTATTCTTTCTAAACCAGTATTCAACCGTCAGTTCTTGAGGAATATCATGAGGGCAAGGAACTAGAGAATTTTCTCTAAATGGTTCAACGTGAATCCACGGATAAGCGAACACTTTGTCTTTAGGATATAAAACTTTACTTTCCCAAGGAAAAAGAAATTCAAGCAGTTTTGGGTTATTACTATTATTGATGCCACAAAAATCATGAAAAAACCTTTTACTGAAACCCAATAAAATTATTCTTTCTCTATTTTGTGGTACACCATATTCAATAGCATTTATTACCCGTTCTGTTAATAGATAACCTGAAGCAATTAACTTTCTTTTCAAGGATTCAAAAAACTGACGATGTTTTTTAGTGCGCCACAAACCTTTGACATTTTCAAATAAAAAGAAATCAGGCAAGTTTTGACAAATCAATTCTATATAAGCTGAAGAAAGCTTACCATTATCACCTAAATAACCTCTATTTTTGCCCCCAATAGAAAAATCAGGACAGGGAGGCCCGCCAATAAAACCCACAATATTATTAGATTTACGACAGTCTTGAACCAACTCTAATAAATGTTTTGCCTGAATACCCTCCACAAGTTTAGATACATCTGCTGCTTCTCCCTGATGATATCCATATTCTGGTAAAGGTAAATTCAATATCTCCCTAGAATAGCGATATGCTGCCATGAAAGGCGAGAATATTTCATCCACATAAACAATATTAAACCCGCTTGTTTCAAAACCTAAATCAAGCAATCCTGAACCAGCAAAAAATGAAAATATTTTCGGTTTAACACTCATTCATGAATTGAATAATTTAATAGCATTAGGCGATTGAGTAGCTTATTACAAGCAATTATCAGAACTTGATATTAGAGGTTATTTATAAAGAAAAATAAAATTAATGTAGGGTGTGTTAGGCGCTGATTTCCCAGATAATTGGTCACAAAATAAATATCCTCGCGCCTAACGCACCATCCGTGAGGCGGTGCGTTACGGCTAAATTTTCTTGTCTTTCCGTCCCAAATCCTTTCATAGCCGTAACACACCCTACTTAAGATTTACTTTATAAATAGTCTCTTAGTTAACAGCACAAAGACGCAAGATTTCTCTTAGCGCCTCTGCACCTACTCTGCGAGAACCCCTAGCGGGGAATGTGCGAAATTAACTCACAACTTCAACTGGCTGTACTTCTGGTAACAAACGCTTCACGCCTTGCTTGACAAAACCTTGCAGAAAAGCTATCTGCTGACTTTGTTGGAAGACACTTTGTAAAGTTTGGCGTAACTTGTCCACATTCAAATTATTTCCAGAAACTGAAGCGATTTCCTGTTGTTCAAAATATGCAGCTAGACTTAAAGCCGCCACTCTGGTGAGATAAGCTGCACTTACACCTTGAACTAAACCACCAGCCACAAAGGTAACGGCGTTACTTTTGAGAACAATACCAATGGCTTTAGTAGAAAGTTCCACTAAACCCAATTTCAGCATCAAACTTCCCATTGTTCCGGCTACAGTTTGCGCCTGTTCTAGGGAAAACTTCTGCTGATAGATATTACCCAAATCCATGACCATTTGAGCATTAATCGCCGCAGTTGCTAAAATATCTAATGCTGGGACTGGGTTAGCAAAGGCCGCAGCCGCAGCTATCCACTGATATTGTTCAATAACTGGGGTAGCGCGATCGCATCTTACCCCATTCAAGTAGTTTTTCGCCTCAGATTTCAGTAAGAATGCCTGTCTTGCAGTGGTTGTCCACACCCATTGTTGACTTTGTTGTGCCAAAAGTTCGCTTAATTCCAGAGTTAACTGTTGAATATCAGGCGCTGGTTGTTCCATCCACTCTTGCACAACACCATCAGCTTCATGTTTCCGCACTTTGATAGGTAGAGGAGAAGCGGAAACAGCAACTACATGGTCTTGGACTCGCTGTTGTAGTGACAACAAAACACTAGCACGTTCATCTGGTAAATACTGGTCTTGTTTGTTGAAAACCAGGATTTTTGGTTGATTCAGCGCCTTTATCTGTTGTAATGCTTGGAATTCTGAATCTGTCAAATCACCATTAGTCAAAAACATGACAGCATCCGATTTTGCCGCTTCTGCCAGAATATTAGTATCTGCATGACTACCTAATTCCTTTAGCAGTGGCGCTGTTTCTTGGAAACGAATTATTTGCTGCTTTTCTGGTGTGTAATTAGACTCCAGCACTTGAATTAACGTGCTTTTACCAACCCCTTGTCCACCAGTTACAGCCAGCCGAATTTCTTGTCTGTCTAACTCTACCGACAATTGGGCGAGTTGATTCCGTAATGTGCCTAAAGCTTGATGGTTCTCGGCTTCTTGCGCTAATTGATTGATTACGGCTTCAGTTTTAGCGATCGCACTTTCTGCCGTAGCTCTGTCAAAGAGCATACCATTTAGCTGCTCTGAACTATCTTTTGGTAGTTTGTGCTTGAACAACCACAAGCCACCACCCACAGCTAAGACACTCAATAAACTCAGTTCACCCAACTGCACTATCGAATGATGCCAACTTTGTAGCATCCACAAGGAAAAGGATAATCCTAATCCTCCTACTAAAATTGGTCGTTGCAACTTCACAACCATGATTCTCCGCGCTTTTTGGAAGATCCCAACTCAAGAATAGATCAAAACCCTGTTTCACCGAACTGTTCAGACGAAAACACACAATTTTCTTTACCTTCCACTTGTAGAATTAATTCCCAAGCTTCACGATATTTTGCTGAACGCGGTTTGCGCTGTCGTTTTTCGGTTTCTACAAGGTGTATTTCGCTACCATAACCGATAAATACATCTACCGGAAAGACATAAAACAGGTCAAGCTTTTCTATGTATACTAGGGCAAAATCAAAGTCTGATGGTTTATATGCTTCTCTCTGCATGAGCCTTCGGTTTGTTTTGGTGCGGCGATTATCTACAACATAATTACCTGATGACTCATCTAGCCAAGCATATTTGACTTGGATTTTGATTAAAGTTCCCTGTATATCTAATACTAAATCGTAAGGTAGGCGATCGCCAACAGGCCTTAAAACTCCCCAGCCACGCTTTAAAGCATGAAGTATGACTGCTTGTTCAGCTATGTCTCCTTTCAGTTTTGTGTCCATTTACTTGATAAGTAGAAATAAAACAAAACCCTATAATCTTTTAAGATTACAGGGTCTCATTCTATATTTGGTGGCGGGAAGTGGATTTGAACCACTGACCTTCGGGTTATGCTTACCATCTACAGCTTTCACTGCCCAGTTTAACCTGGTTTGTGGTCTGGACTGTCCCTTTACCCTCGGCTTTACCGTTAGGGTACCTGCCTACCAGTCTCTACACCTTCTCCGTTTCCAGAGCTTGGCTCGGGATTACCGCGCTATTGGCTTCCCCGAATTTGACAGGTAATCATACACAAGTTTCCTCATGTACCGCCCACCGCAACTTTAACTAATAAGCGCTTAGTTAGAGTTTTTAGTTGAGCCCGACGAGCTACCAGGCTGCTCTATCCCGCGTCGTTTTTCTTGACTTTTCAAGTATAACCCAAACTCAAAAGTTTGGCAACTATAAAAGCGATAATTCTCCGACGACTTCTAAACGCGTGTATTTGCCTGGGTTCATAAACTTTTCTGCCAAGCTTTCAGCAACGCTGGGAGTAATCCAACCCATTTGCTGGAGGAGGTGAATAGCAACGGCATATTTTGCCCGTTTAGCGCCGTCCATGACCTTAATTGTCAATCCCATCCCTTCACCAAGTCTGCCAATGCACTGTACGCCTTCTGCACCAGACTTACTGACTAGTTCCCCAGGAGTTAAGCGCATCAGTTCCGTATCAAACTCCCTATCTCCTGCTACCATTGACGGGTGATGAGTCATGGCTCGGACAATGCGTTCCATATCTAGGTTGTTGCTGGCAGCTAGAAGCGCATATAAAGAAGAAATTTGACCCAATTGCAGTAAGTAAGTCGGTACGCCACAATCATCGTGAGCGCTAATAAATTCTGCGGCTGGCATTCGCAATAACTCTGCAACTTTAGCCAGAACTAACTGCTGTACTGGGTGTTTGCGATCCATGTAATTGTTTAAGGGCCAATGGCGTTGTTGACAAATAGCCAACATTCCTGCGTGCTTACCAGAGCAATTATATTCAAGAGGGCTGCGTTTTCCTTGAGGAATCGGACACTGGAGTACGGAAGGATCAAGATCAGCACGCCAAAGGATGTTAAATGCCTGCCTTACTTGCTCGATTGTACCCTTGTGGGAACTGGTAATAATTGCTAAGTCGCGATCGCTCAAATCGTAGCGTTCCAGTGTTCCTGTAGTAGTGACTGCAAGTGCCTGAAATGGTTTGAGTGCTGAACGAACGAATGTAGCTGTTTCCGAGTTACCGGCAACACTAAGCACTCGTCCCCGTTCATCGCAAACAACAGCTTGGACTATATGCTTCGATTCGATAATACCTTCACGCAGCAACCGGACTTCCAGTGCTGGGGCTTGAGTGCGCTTTCCCATTGTCATGGGTTAATATTTATCTCTTTTTTTGTAAGTTGCCAGTTGTGAGTCGTCAGTTGATTACTGACTACTGACTCATGACTATTTAAAACAAATGCCAAACTATAGTACCAATAAGAAAGAGTCCCGCCAAGCCAGTGAAAGTAAATTGTAACCGTTGGAGAATGGGTTTGATTTCATAGGTGACAATCAAGCGATCGCGAGTCAGGACTTCTTGGGGCTTCATCCAAGTTTGACCATCGTACCAGCCTGATTCTTCGTAGAAAACAGTCATGCTGTAGAGGCGATCGCGCACATACAGCCAGCCCAAGTATAGCCGTACCAAACTTAGGACTACTCCGACGCTGGCACCAGCTGCCCCACACAACAGAAAATGGATCAGTTGTTTATTTGGGGGAAAGCTAGCTGCTGCTACTGGCCCAGCCACCAGCCAGGATAAACTCCAAATCCAAATTAATTTTGTGGCATACTCCCGCCAATTTAAGGCGCAATCACGAAACAGCCAGGAGGTTTTTAACTCTTCGTACTCATTCAGTGGTTGTTGGTCTACGGGAACCGGACAATTTGCCAGCGACGACTTCATCATGTTGGGTTACCCTCATCCTCATCAGATTGTGGTAGGGGAATGCGTTCTGCATGAACCCAGAATGCTTCTAAATTATAAAACTCCCGTTCCTTTGGCATCATGATATGCACGATAATGTCACCGTAGTCTTGCAATACCCAGCTGCCTTCAACTTTGCCTTCTGTCCGCAATGGCCGTCGTTGCCACTTAGTTTCTACTTCATGTTGGATTGCATCGGCGATCGCTCTCACTTGCACCTTAGAATAGCCAGTCAACATCACAAAGTAATCTGCTAAGTAAGAGACATCTGCTACTCTCAGTACTAGAATATCGCCAGCTTTGCGGTTTGATGCTGCTTCGGCAATGGTTAGAGCTAACTCTCCACTCGACTCAGTTTCAGCCTGTGGACTCCTAATAGCGCTCTTGGCTACCGACACGGATTGTAATGGTAAATTTCCTTGGAAATAATCAGACATTAAACCTCAGGTGCTTTATCCCTTTTGTTACGGTTTTTGAGAATTACTTACAAACAACAATTGAGCAGTAAATCTATCTATTGGTTTTTTTGAATACTAACAAAAAAACAGGTATCTATGAGAAAGACCGAGAAATTGGCTGACGTATTAACGTGTCAGCAAAATACTGTTGCAGCTTATTTTTCTGTAGTGATAACTCCGACTTCTGCTGCATTTGATACAAAATTACTCAATTTTACGTACTAGCTGTGTAACTTTGTTCTTGTATCTTGACTTGTGTACATGATCTACATGAAAGTTTAGAGATATCATCGTCTCTTGACTCTAAGCTGTTCGCCTAATACAAGTATAGAGCATAAGCAATTTCATCTCTTCTTCCTCAAGCCTTATTTGTCCGATATATTGAATATCTTTCTCATTAAAGACGGCAAGATTTAAGTTCTATAGTAGGGGGGCAAATTCAGACACAAAAATAGGGCTAAGGAGATATAAATATCCTCAACCCCTAGAACTTACAACTAACTTTTATAACTGGAGCGTCTGCCACTTGGGATTCAGACTTCCTGCTTGGAAACTACTTTAGACGGGAGCGTTCGACCTTCTGTTGTTACTGAGTAAAATAAACTTTCGTATTGATTTAATGCCTGCTCAAAAGCATATTGTTCCACAGCATACTTCCGGCTGTTGTAGCCCAAAGTTTTCGCTTTTTCGGGATGTTTATATAAGTCTAAAATTGCCGTTGCTAAAGCCTGAGGATCTTCTGGGGTAACCACAATACCACCACCACTTTGTTTAATTGCCTTGGCTGCGGTACCTTTATCAGGTACAGACGCTATCAATGCCCTACCACTAGCCAATAAGACTTGAATCTTTGATGGCATATTAAAAGAAATCACATTTTTTTTCTGCACTACCAAACCAACATCGGCCGCCGCCAACATTTCTGGTAAATGTTCTCGTGGTTGAAAAGGTAATAACAAGACGTTATCAGCACCGCAGTTTGTACAATACTTTTGCAGTCTTTCTAAACCTTTGGCCTCACCTGCAATTACAAAGGCAATCTCTGCGACATCACGCAACTTCGCCGCAGCTTGAATGACAGTTTCGAGACCTTGGGTGAGAGCGATATTGCCAGAGTAAAGGACAACAAATTTGTTGTGTAGATTATGAATATTCCGAAAATTATTATTGTCTTTTGGTAAGGGACGAATAAAATTCACATCAACCCAGTTGGGTATTTGTTCTATTTTGTCAGGCGATATACCTTTGGAGATGAGATTTTCTACAAAACCATCAGCAATAACGCTAATTTTAGTAGCATGACGATAGGCAAATTTTTCTAATAGGGAAAATACCTTAATTAGCCATTTGTTTTTCAGTAAACCAACATGAATGGCTGCTTCTGGTAATATATCTTGTAAATTCAATACCACAGGACAAGCACGCAACCATCCTAGTAAAGATGCTGGTATGCACACGGGTAGTGATGGTGAAGTTGACAAAATTACATCAGGCCGCCACCCGAAAAGAGCAGGTAAAAAACTCGTAACTACGAAACTAGCATCTAGCAATACTCGGTCTAATAATTTCGGTTGGGGACGAATCCACACGTAACTACGTTGGATTTTGACACCATTCTTATATTCTGTAAGATACCATTTACCCCGGTAAGCCTCGTAAATTCTCCGCTCAGGGTAGTTAGGCATAGCAGTGACCACACGCACTTCATGTCCTCGCTTGGCCAGTCCCTCTGCTAATTCTGTCATTAGGGGAGCTATACCAATTGGTTCTGGATAGTAGTTATATGAGTAAATTAAAATCCGCATAACAAATTAGTCAGAAGTCCCCTGGCTGGTTTGGATAACTAAAGCAAGGTCTAGATTGCTTATTGTTTGTAAGCATCTAATACTTAATTTTCCCCTTTATAGTATTTCTATGTCACTGGTTTTTCTTTGAAGATTCGGTAAAAATTGTTATTGCTGTCGTCAGTAAGATGTAATTGATTTTGTGCTTTTTCTTAGGTAAGCACTATGTATAATTTATTTATTCACTATAGACATAAACCTTATGGTTATCAATTAAATATTACTGTAGCAACTACAACATATATGCAAATAATACCCGAAATTAGGGTAAATCACAGCTATCATTCTGTTTTGTGGACGTGATTGAACAGTATTTACACCCGAAGAAACTAGATAGAGATTTTAGCTAAATCTCCATATTGGCTGAGGTTTAAAATTTTTTGCTTATTTAAACTAGTTGTGCATCGTTGAAACTAAGCGACTAATTTTAAAGATTTAGTAAATTTGCCATTCCTGAAATACCATTTTAAATATCGGTACAGCGTTTTAAAAATATTGCATCTCCAATTGGGAAGATTGAAATTATACCAATTCAAAATTCAAGGTAGCCTACGGCAAGGCTACACCAACAAAATTCAAAATTAATAATCAAGACAGGACAAGCTTTTGGGGCTGTATATCCGTCGCATTCTTTTTGCAAATTGGTATTATCCCTCTTTTGTTACTACGGGGAGAGTATAATCAGGAAGAAAGC
>NZ_CAWUDJ010000009.1:0-169583 GCF_963920875.1 Anabaena sp. CCY 9910
AGTTGAATCTCTTGTCAATTTTTCTTTTCCTAAAGTAACAAAAGAGGGATTATTTAGAGATTTCCAGATAAGAAATATCTAAAATGTAGGGTGCGTCAGGATGAATAATTTCTGAATATAGTTAGGTTCTATCGCACTGACGCACCCTACCGAACCATCAATTGCGGATAATTCATCCGCGTGTATCTGCGTGCATCTGCGTTCCATTTTTCTTAACATTTATTTTATAAAAAGTCTCCGTAGCCAACAAATTTTTACCACAGAAATATAGAGAAAATTTCAAACATTTAAAAGTCGATTAATGGCAAGATGATAGTAAACGTTGTACCAACCCCAACCTCACTATTAACAATAATTTCACCACCGTGAGCATCAACACATTTTTTAACAATAGCTAGCCCTAAACCAGTACCTGCTATTCCTCCTACATTTTCCCCACGATGAAATGATTGAAATAAATTCTTTTGATCTTCTGGAGAAATACCAATGCCGCAATCTTGAATTTTAAACATGACTGCATTATTATTAGCAGTCAATTCAAAGTGGATCATACCACCGGGAAGGGAATATTTAATAGCGTTGCCTAATACATTACCTAAAATGTGACGCAACAAGGTTTCATCTAATAAGGCTTCGTCAAATGATTTATTACAGGTAAAAATTACAGTCAGCTGCTTCTCGCCTATAGTTAATTGCGCTTCTGCTACTAATTGGCGACAGAATGCTTCCAAATCTATAGCAATAAGTTCACACTGGAGTTTACCTGATTCAGCTTTACCTATTAATGACACTTCATCTAATAGCTGTGCCATATTTTTAATGGCGGAACGAATCATTTGTAAATGAGAACGTTTTTTTTCTTGGGTTAATTTGTCTTCATTATTTTGCAACAGCCCAGCAGCTAGCAAAATAGTATTCAAGGGATTACGAATGTCATGGGAGAGCATAGAAACAAACTCAGATTTAAACTGGTTAATTTCCTGCGCTTTTACCAATTCAGCCGTGCGTTCTTCCACCCGGTTTTCTAAGGTTGTATTCATGGTGCGTAATGTTTCTAATGCTTGCTTACGCTCGATTGCGTAACATACAGCACGAACCAAGACATTAACATTTACCTGTCGCTTAACTAAATAATCTTGCGCTCCCTGTCTGACTGCTTCAATTGCTAAGTCTTCATCGTTAGTATTTGTTAAGACAACAATCGGTACGCTGGGAGCGAGTCCTATTAATCTGGGTAAAGATGATAATCCTTGGCTATCCGGTAGGGTGAGGTCTAACAAAATCACATCGTAGCTGGTCTGTTTTAGTTCATTGAGTGCTTCCTGTAATCGCGTCACATGAACCAGAACAAATTGTTTGGACTCAGCTTGATGCAAATATTCCTGTAATAACCTAGCTTCTGCGAGGCTATCCTCAATTAATAAAATCCTGACTGAGCGTCCAACCATAATTTTCTGGTTTTACCCCCTTGAAAGTAGTGATTGGGGAGTAATCGATTCAAAATTCAAAATTCAAAATTCAAAATTCAAAATTTAATAATTTTCTCCCCTGCTCCCCTGCTTTTTCATCGCCCTCACTCAGGTGGTAGAGTGACGGTAGAGAGCCAAAACTCTTCTATTCCTTTGACGATTTGGAAAAGTTGGGTGAGGTTGCGGGATTTGGTGATGTAGCAGTTTACGTGTAGGTCGTAGCTGTGAAAAATGTCGTCTTCGTTTCTGGATGTTGTTAAAACTACTACTGGTATCCGTTTAAGTACGGGGTCAGCTTTGATTTCCGCCAGTACTTCTCTACCGTCCTTTCTGGGTAGGTTCAAATCCAAGAGAATTAGGTCTGGACGCGGTGCATGGGTATACTCTCCTTCCCGGCGCAGATAGGCCATTGCGTCCATACCATCTCTAACTGTTACCACTTCGTGGGGCAATTGGCTATTTTTAAAGGCTTCTTGGATAAGGCGGATATCGGCTTTATTGTCCTCAACTAAAAAGATTGTTTTGTGTTTTTCTTCCGTTTCTACGCTCACGCTCTCGACCTCCAACTGGTATCGTAAAGTAGAAGGTAGCACCTTCACCAAGTTGTGACTCTACCCAGATTCGTCCCCGGTGACATTCGATAATTTTCTTACAAATTGCTAGACCCATACCTGTACCATGATACTCGTCTCGCGTGTGTAAGCGTTGGAAAATTACGAAAATCCGATCGCTAAATTGGGGGTCAATTCCAATCCCATTATCTCTGACGGAGAATAGCCATTCGTCTTCTAGTCTTTCTGCACCTATATGAATTTGCGGCGCTTCCTCACTGCGGAATTTAATGGCGTTGGCTATCAAATTCTGGAATAGCTGCATAAGTTGGGTACTACCAGCCATTACCGTTGGTAAGGGGTCGTGAGTAATGGTTGCGCCTGTTTCGGCGATACGTTGGCGCAAGTTACCCAAAGCTTTGTCTAAGGCTTTTTCTACTTCTGTTAGTTGAAAAGCGATCGCTTGTGTATCTACTTTAGAATACGCCAAAACGTCATCGATTAACGTCTGCATCAAGCTCACACCCTCGACGGCAAAGGTGATAAACTCGTTGGCATCGGCATCTAGTTCATCTTGATAGCGCATTTCCAACAACTGTACATAATTCGCTACTTGATTGAGCGGTTCTTGTAAGTCATGGGATGCAACATAAGCAAACTTTTTCAGTTCGGCGTTGGAACGTTCTAAATCGTGCGCTAACTGCGCCAGTTCATCGGCTTGGCGCAGAACGATGTTCACAATTGCTTTCCGCAACTCTAACGCCGCTTTAATTTCTACATATCGCCAAGGTAAAGATGTGAGGCGGACTGTTTCTTTCCACAACTCAAAGGATTTGCGGGGACACAGACGCACATTCCCATCTAACTTATTAACTTGAAAGGGCTGATTAGGGTCGCCACCCCAGTTTACAGTTTGAATTACTTCCGGTCGAAACCACAAAACGTAATTACGTTGGGAAATAGGAATCGCTAACAAACCACTGGCGACATTTTTATATCTTTCCGCATCTGGATAAACTTGCGGTAGAGAATCAGTATAGAAAACTTCTTCCTCAACGTTGTTCTTCAACCACTGGACTAAGAAAACTAAATCTTCTGCTTTGGGAGTCTCACCAATTAATGTACAATGGTCGCCAAAACATACCGCCGCACCTTGCGCGCTGGTTAAATCTAAAAGATTCGGCTGATGTTTAACTAAACCATCAACAAAGTTATCTTCTTGGGACATATATTCAACCAACAGTGATTGAATATGGGTCAGATTCATTCGATAATCGTAATCTTCTGTTTCTTCCCTGGCGGAAATTTCCGCAAATATCACCCGTCCCAAAAATTCGCAGGCTTTCCGCAATTCATAGGAAACATATTTGGCTGACAGATGGTGACAAGCAATTAACCCCCAAAGCTTATTGTCTTTAATTAAGGAAATAGTTAGAGAAGCACCGACACCCATATTGTGTAAATATTCCAGGTGACAGTTCGCCGCACTTCTGAGAATTGAGTTAGTTAAATCAACCGGGCGATCGCTCACTGGGTTCAAAGCAGGTATCATCTGTATAGCCTGAGCCTGAGCATTGGGAATCACCCGGATGGAATTAGAAATAAATAATTTTCTGGCTGGTTTAGGAATATCTGATTCTGGATAGTGCAGTCCTAAGTATGGTTCTAGGCTGTCTAGTTTTTCTTCCGCGATGACTGAACCATGTCCATCATCATCGAATTTATATAACATTACCCGATCAAAATCGGTGACTTTTCGGACTTCTTGGACAATTATCTGACAAAAATCCCGCAAATTAGCTGTTTTCTGCAACTGATTAATTGAAGCTTTAGCCAGATGATAAAAGCTTAAAAAAGGGATATTTTCTTGAGTAATTGCTGGTTCTAACTCCAGAATCAAGAAGCCTTCCGTATTGCGATGAAAAACTGCATCAAATACTGCGTAATCATCCCCCTTTTTTCTAATCCAAATTTTTGTAGGGTTAATAAATTCCAGATTCCCAGAAGATAAGCCTGCTTGAATTCGTTCTATTTGGAATGAATCGAGTAAATCTTCTAATTTTTTTTGTAATATATCTTCAGCATTGATACCTAAAATACTCCAAGTATTGTTGCTCACTTGTAATATTTTCAGACCCGGTTCTTCTAAAACCAAAAGCACACCATGTGGTTGAATCTGTCCGGAAAGATGAATTGGCGCTTCTTTTAAACTAGTAACATTAATATTGGGTGATTCTAAGTCTATTCTCATAACAATCCTCTTTGATTCCCTGGAATCATCAAAATTAGAGTCGATATATTTTTTAAGCTAAGTAATTAATTATTTACATTCCTTAATTTAAGCCATTACTAATTACTAACTACAAATTACTTACTGCTTGCGCTAACAGTCTAACAGTCGGAAAAGATACCTAGAGATAAGAAATGTAAAAAAGCGGTGATTGATTAAACCGTATATATTTAGCTATGTAAACAAAATCTGATTATAGTTATTGTTCAGTTTGGTAGGGTGCGTCAGAGCGACATAACCTAACTATACTCAGAAATTATTCATCCTGATGCACCCTACATTTGGATATTTTTTACGCTGCAAGACCCTTATATCAGGAATAAAAAATTTGGATAAATTTTTTATTTTGAATTACCCAAACGGGTAGACTATTAATCTGCGATCGCACTATTTTGAATCAATCGTTTTTGTAAAGCAACAACTACAGCTTGATGGCGATCGCTAACCTCTAGTTTGTGTAGAATAGCATGAACATGAACTCTAACTGTTCCAGGGGTAATGTAGAGCGCCGTAGCAATTTCCTGATTCGTTTTCCCTTTGGCTAATAAAGCTAAAATTTCTAATTCACGTCCAGTTAAAGGGTGATCAGATTTTGTGAAATTTTGTTCTGGTAGTTGAGACTGGCTAGACTCAATAGAAGAGCGAATTTCCCTCGTTGCAGTTTCATCCCACCAAGAAGCCCCAGCCGCTACAGAACGCAGTGCCAATACTAATTTTTCGGCGATAATTCCTTTGAGACAATATCCTTGAGCGCCTGCTTCAATTAATTTAGAAATTAACGGTTTTTGGGAATGGGAAGTCAAAACCAAAATTGGTAGTTGAGGATTTTGCTGCTTAATTTGTTTACAAGCTTCTATTCCCCCCAACCCTGGTAATCCTACATCTAATAACACCACATCCAGAGAGTTTTGCTTGATTAAATCAAGGGCTGTTTCACCATCTTCAGCCTCAGCAATAATTTCTAAACCTGCTTCTTGTTGTAATCGCACGCGCAAGCCTAAGCGAAAGAGTTCATCATCTTCAACCAAGAGAATTTTTACAGGGTTAGAAGCCATCTGACGCAGATAAAGAGGGCTGAAATGGGAGAACAGGCAATTTGAATGCAAACATAGCACCCGTAGGAACTCTATTCTCTGCCCAAATTATACCGTTATGAGCTGCAATAATTTGTCGAGATAAATAAAGTCCTAAACCTGAACCTTTGGCTTGGCGTTCACTATGGCCTTGATAAAATCGTTCAAATAAATGGGGAAACTGTTCTGCTTGAATACCTGCACCAGTATCGGAAATTTTTACTACTTGATAGGAAGCCTGGGTTTCTAATATAACCTCTACACGATCGCCCCGCCGAGAATGATTGATAGCATTGACTAGGAGATTATACAACACCCGTTGCAGTTGCAGAGGGTCACCGTTTACCCACAGTGATCGCCGCCAATCAGAGTCACCATAATTAAACGATATATGAACTCGCCGACTAGCAGCCAAATCAATCAGTGTACTCGCTGCTTCCTCTGCCAAAGTGGTTAAATCCACAGGAATTAAATTTAGCTGTAAACCTTCTGTATCATTGCGATAGATATCTAATAAAGTTTCTAGAAGTTGTAGAGAAGTTTGATGGCTGCGGATAATTGTGGCTAACACTGGCTGCTGTGCTGATGATACCGCACCAAATTTTTCTTGTTGAACAGCTTTGAGAGTTTCAATAGCACCCAAAAGCGGTGTTTTCAAATCGTGGGTGAGAGTAGAAGCAAAATCTTCCCGCAGTCTGACTAATTCTTCCTGTGATTCTAGTTTGGCACGGGTGAGGGCGATCGCCTCTTGAGAACGACGCAGGCGATCGCTTAAAATCCCTGTTACAATCAAGGACATACAGGCGATCGTCCGACTAGCAACTGTAGGAAACCTAATCACTTCATGATCGGGAAGCCAAAGATTCACAATTGTTAAAAATACAGCAATAAATGTCGTCAATAAAGTTGCTGTACGTCCAAACCAGTGATTCGCTAACAGAATTGGCCCAGTATAAAGATATCCAAATACATATTCTGTTGGCGTAGAAAACTCCATAGAAATCACTGTGATCAATAGCCCTAAGATAACTGAGGCTTTTACCAAAAATGAGTTTTGGGATAGTAATTTAGTTCGTCGGGCTAGCATTTATATTAATTCGTAATTTGGTTATAAAACTCATATTTGATCTATAAAAAAGTCAGTATACCTCTACCTAACTTGTTTACTGTTTCCTACCTAAGCAAATAATTTCCAGAATTAAGTCAGGTTCCTATATAACGCCGTGTGCAATTTTCTCTCAGACCTAACCCCCAACACCTTCCCTGCGTTCGCGCAGTGTGTCGTTCGCGTTGCAGGGAAGGGGAGATTCAAAGTAGAGACGTTGCATGCAACGTCTCTACAGTTTCAGGAGAGAGGTACCCTGCGGGTACTCCTGCGGAGAACTCGTAGAGTAGCAAGCTATGGAGAGGGGTTTCAAAAATAAGTCGCACATCGCATTATATATTCATCAATTATACAAAATTTTGCGTTTAGAAGATATATAAACACTGATATAGATTTAGGACTAAACACTATATATAAAAAATAAATAGATTTTATATTTTTCTATCCCTTGATTTCTACAACAAACAAAACAATTATGTAGTTAATATTACGTTTTACTAATTCAAAATACCAATGTTACAAGGTTGGTTACAAATCGCCTTAACACTACTGATTGTAGTAGCCATTACTCCTGTTTTCGGGCGATACATGGCGCGTGTTTATCAAGAACAACGTACCGTCCTTGACACGATTTTGAACCCAGTTGAGCGATTAATTTACGTCTTAATTGGTGTTCAAACTAGAGAAAATATGACTGGTTGGCAATATGCACGAGCCATTTTGTATAGCAATTTCGTGATGGGATTGTTGGTGTTTTTGCTGATAATGAATCAGGGATGGTTGCCTTTAAATCCTACAAATATAGGTGCGCCAACTTGGGATACAGCACTGCATACAGCTATATCCTTTATTACCAACACCAACCAACAGCACTACTCAGGAGAGACCTACCTCAGCTATGGTAGTCAAATGTTTGGACTGGGTTATCATATGTTCACCTCAGCCGCAACAGGGCTGGCTGTAGCCATTGCCTTTATTCGCGGGTTGACAGGTAGACCATTGGGTAATTTTTACGTAGACCTAACCCGCACCATCACAAGGATTTTGCTACCTATTTGTATTGTGGGTGGTATTGCGCTCATGGCTGCGGGTGTGCCGGAAACATTGGCAGGGCCGATTGTATTACCCACCATAGAAAATCCTAACATTAGTCAGGCGATCGCTCGTGGCCCTGTTGCCCACTACGAAATTATCAAACAATTGGGAGAGAACGGCGGCGGCTTTTTTGCCATCAACTCGGCACATCCATTCGAGAATCCCAACGGGTTTTCCAACTTAATAGAGATTGTGGCGATGTTATCGATTCCCACTGCCTTGATTTACACCTACGGCTTATTTGCCAACAACATTAAACAAGCTTGGTTAGTCTATGGCATGGTAGGTGTAATTTATCTAGCTTTTATTATCATCACTGCCATTGGGGAATATAACGGCAACCCAGATGTAAACGCACTATTGGGGAGTATACAACCGAACCTAGAAGGTAAAGAAGTCCGGTTTGGTTGGGCGCAGTCTGTACTGTTTGCCGTGAGTACAACCGCCACCATGTGCGGTGCTGTCAACAGTTTGCACGATTCATTCATGCCCAACGGGGGTTTTGTCACCCTGTCAAATATGTTCCTACAAATTATCTGGGGTGGGCAAGGAACCGGAACAGCTTACTTGTTCGCTTACCTAATTTTGGCAGTATTTGTCACAGGTTTGATGGTAGGACGTACACCCGAATTTCTCGGACGCAAAATCGAAAAACGCGAAGTAGTGCTAGCAAGTTTTCTCATTCTCTTAGTTCACCCCATAGCCATCATGATTCCATCAGCCATCACCTTGGCTTTCAGCGAACAGTTAGCAGGAATCAGTAACCCAGGTTTTCACGGCTTCGCTCAAGTGATTTATGAATACGCTTCCGCCGCCGCTAACAACGGTTCAGGATTTGAAGGACTAGGAGATAGTCAACCATCACCCTTGGCGATCGCCTCTGGCGCACAACCAACAATCACAGGCTTATGGTGGAACCTCAGCACTTCCTTTAGTCTCCTAGCAGGGCGTTATATCCCCATCATCGGCTTGCTATTCCTAGCCGATAGTATCTGCCGTAAACAACAAGTCCCCTTCACAGCTGGGACATTGCGAACCGACACAGGACTATTCACAGGGGTAACAGCCGGTGTCATTTTAATCCTCGGCGCACTGACATTCTTTCCTTTACTAGCATTCGGCCCCATTGGTGAAGCGTTTTGGATTGGTAATTCGTAATTTGTCAACTCTCACCCAACTTTATGCGATCGCCATCTCGTCTCCCTCATGAAACTCGTGACTCGCGCCAACGTACTCCTAAAACAGATATGCGAGGACTCTACCAAAGAGCTATTAAAGAATCATTTGTTAAACTCCACCCCAAAGTAGCCGCTAGAAACCCTGTAATGTTTATTGTTTGGGTGGGGACAATTGTGACATTTCTCGTCACTCTTAACCCCAATCTCTTCGGAACAGTACAGGCAAATGTTAACCAACAACGTCTACTCAACGGGTTGATTACCTTGATTTTGTTTTTCACAGTTTTATTTGCCAACTTTGCTGAAGCCGTAGCGGAAGGACGAGGTAAAGCGCAAGCAGATAGTTTAAAAGCTACCCGTTCCGATACCATCGCCTGGAAAGTCTTACCCAATGGTTCTCTAGAAAAAATCGGTTCTACACAACTGCGACGAGGCGATGTCATCAAGGTAGTGGCCAATGATATGATTCCCGGCGATGGGGAAGTCATACAGGGTATTGGCTCAGTGGATGAGTCAGCCATTACAGGCGAATCTGCCCCTGTCCTGAAGCAACCGGGTACAGATATTGCCAGTTCTGTCACTGGAGGAACACGCTTACTCTCAGATGAATTGATAATTCGGATTACTGCTGATCCTGGTCAGGGTTTTATTGACCGGATGATTTCCCTTGTAGAAGGGGCAGAACGTTCTAAAACTCCGAATGAGATTGCTTTAACGGTATTGTTAGCTGTACTAACGCAGGTTTTCTTAATCGTAGTGGCAACCATGCCCTCTTTTGTGAACTACATTGCTAACTTTATCAGCACTGCATTTGGGGCAGAGGCAGCAAACAGTTTACGCGCAGGTGCAAGTATAGCTATTCTGATTTCTCTATTAGTAGCTTTGATTCCCACAACTATAGGCGGTTTGCTCAGTGCCATTGGTATCGCCGGGATGGATAGGGTAGCTCAATTTAACGTCATTGCTACCTCTGGACGAGCAGTGGAAGCCTGCGGTGATATCAATAGTTTAGTGTTAGATAAAACAGGTACTATCACCTTCGGAAACCGCATGGCTGATGAGTTTATCCCTGTGAATAACTACACAGTTGAAGATGTGGCGAGAATTGCGAAATTAGCCAGTCTGTTTGATGAAACTCCAGAAGGCAAATCAATTGTCAAACTTGCAGAAAAATACAAAATTCTGGCAGATTTTAATCTTAACCAAGCAGAAGGTGTGGAATTTTCCGCCAAAACTCGCATGAGTGGCACTAATTTACCCAACGGAAAGCAAGTTCGTAAAGGTGCAGTAGACGCTATTAAGGGCTTTATCCGTTCTCGTGGTGGTTCTGTTCCTCCTGACCTTGATGCAGCCTATGAGCGGGTTTCTTTGTTGGGGGGTACACCTTTAGCTGTCTGTCAGGATGACCAAATTTTTGGAGTTATCTATCTTAAAGATATTGTCAAATCCGGTTTGCGAGAAAGGTTTGAGCAACTGCGGCGGATGGGTGTCAAGACAATTATGCTCACAGGGGACAATCACATTACTGCTAGTGTCATTGCACAAGAAGCTGGGGTTGATGATTTTATTGCCGAAGCAACACCAGAAGACAAGATTGATGTAATTCGCAATGAACAATCTCAGGGTAAGTTAGTCGCTATGACCGGGGATGGTACTAATGATGCCCCAGCCTTGGCGCAAGCTAACGTGGGTTTGGCAATGAACTCTGGGACACAAGCCGCCAAAGAAGCCGCTAATATGGTGGATTTGGATTCTGATCCCACTAAATTAATTGATTTAGTCACTATTGGTAAACAGTTGTTGATTACTCGTGGCGCTTTGACAACTTTTTCTATTGCTAATGACATCGCTAAATATTTTGCCATTCTGCCTACTATCTTTGGGGCTGCTGGTATTGGTGCGCTGAATATTATGGGTTTAAAAAGCGCCCAATCGGCAATTATTTCGGCGCTGATTTATAACGCCCTGATTATTCCGGCGTTGATTCCTTTGGCGCTTCAAGGTGTGAAGTTTAGATCACTAACGGCAGACCAATTATTAAGACGTAACATCTTTATTTATGGTCTTGGTGGTATTATTGCGCCTTTTATTGCCATCAAATTAATTGATGTGATTTTGCCTTTTTCTTAGTAGGGGAAACGCAGAGTTGCGCGGAGTTTTTTTGAGGAATGAAGATATGAGAAGGTCTTTGGTTTTTGGTGGGCGTAGATTGCCTTTGTCTATCTTTTTGGGAATGTGTTTTAACCTTGTGGTTGCACCTGTTGTTTATGCGGCTACTGGTGATGAGTTTTCCCGTACACAGGCTTGGGCTTTGGGGCTTTTAGGGGTAGTGACGTTGAGTCTGTCTATTTATCTATTTTTTGTGATGTTTATACCGGAGAAGTTCTAATGAGTTTTGCACGCGAAGCTAGCAGGGCAATTCGTTCTAGTTTTGTACTCTGGGTAATTGCTGCTGTGATTTATCCTTTTTTCATGATTGCTTTTGGACAGATTGTATTTCCCTATCAGGCAAACGGTAGTTTAGTTAGGGATAGCCGGGGTCAAGTTTTGGGTTCGACTTTAATCGGTCAACCTTTTACTAGCGATCGCTATTTTAACTCTCGTCCTAGTACCACTGTCTACAGCACGGCTAACCCAAACAAAGATGATAATCTAGTTTTACAAACAGGAATTTCTGGTGCTAGTAATTTGGCTCCTAGTAACCCCCAATTAATCAAACGTATCAAAGATGAAGACTTAAGTCGGTTGCAAACAGCTGGTATCCAACCAACTGCCGATTTAGTCTATACTTCTGGTTCCAGTCTTGACCCCCACATTACCCCTGAAGCTGCCAGAGCGCAAGTTTCCCGTATAGCCAAAATGCGCCAACTCCCACCCCAACAGCTAGAAACTTTAATTACTCAAAATACTGATAGCCGATTTCTAGGCATTTTTGGTGAACCGGGGGTTAATGTTTTGCAATTGAATCTAGCCTTGGATGAGTTAAAGCCAGCATAATTCCTCTGTAATAGTTGAAAATTCCCTAGTTGCTTGGACAAACTGGGGATTTTTCCTTCTATACCCAAGATTTAAACCACATCCGCATTTTGTAACCCTCAGGAGAAAGGGGTAAACCTAAATAAACGGGGAGCCAAAAAATAAGCGCAGCAATAATTACAAAGGAAATCGTCACCCCGACGAGCCGCAATGGGCGATAATAACTACGCAGACATTGATCAACAAACCAGGCGATCGCTAAAAATGCAAATACTACACCTGTCATGTAGTGATAGATAAAAACACACCGCGATACCCTCGTCCAAGGTAATAAATTGATAGCGTAATTCCAGACTATATATAAAGCAATCCAAGTATCAACAGAAAGTTTAGCTGGCAAAGAAAAGCGCTTTTCTTTTACCACAGGAATCATCACTTTTGCTATCAGCATCCCCAGCAAAAATAATAATGCAGCAACGCCAAACCACCATAAGAAAGGATTACCCATTGCATGAACATCATAAATCGCTTTCCCTGCACCACTAGGCAAAGGCGGCCCTAAAACGGGTAATGGATCATTAACGCTTTGCGCCGTTTGATAATAATATGCCATCGGCCGAATCATCAACGGCCATTTATACCAAGCAGCGCAGTAAGGATGTACTTGAGCCGTATTACCTCCAAGACGTTCGTGAAAGCCTAATATTTCTTGATGTACTTTAATAAATCCATATTTAGGATTTATTTGTAAATGTGGTATCCAAATCAAACTATAAATTACAGTGGGGATAATCCCTAAGAAAAATAAAATTTGTCCAATATTTATTTGTGTTATTTTGTAGAGTGATGTCCGAGGAATAACAGACTCCCCATCAGCAGTAGAATTATCTTTTGGTTGATTTTTGGATGTAATGAACTGCCAAATCCAACCTATACTCCAAATTAAATAAATACCTACTAAATAAAATAAACCATTCCATTTTGTGGCAATTGAACAACCAAAAGCTATGCCAGCTAGGACTAAACATAAATTACGTCTCTGCTTTTGACTAGCTAATGCTAATAAAAATAACCATTGCCCTAATAAGCCAAATATGACGATATAAATATTGATGAGTGCGTAACGAGATTCTACAATAAACAAACCATCGCAAGCCGTGAATAAACCAGCAAGTAAAGCAAAGCTGCGTCGATAACTTATTTGATAAGCGATATTGGCAATAATTAACGGAATAAATGAGCCAGATAGAGCATTAACCCAACGATAACTCCAAGGAGAGCGCAATGCACCAGTTAATCCATTTACGCCCTCTTGCCAAAAAGGAATATAGCTACTCAACCACATTCCCACAGCAATCATGTATTTGCCTAAGGGTGGATGACCATCGAAAAATGGTATGTGGTTGAGATAGTTATGACCAAATTTAGCGTAGTAAATTTCATCAAATACCAAAGTATTAAATCTATCTAGTCCCCAAAACCGTAAGGACAGGGACAGTAAGAATATACCGACCAAGCCAATTCGATACCAATTTTTAGTCATTAGTCAATAGTCATTAGTCAATAGTCATTAGTATAAAACTGTCTTGACCGTTGACTTTTGACTGTTCTGAACTTCTAGCCCGTCTAGTACAGGGAAGATACCTACACCACAAAAACTTTTTTTATTTTGAATTTTGAATTGATTCATAGAGACTCTATCGCACTGACGCATCCTACCAAATTAAATAATTTATATAGGAATCCGATTTGATTCCTGTTGGCGTAGCCTGCGCTTGGGCATAAAATTCTCAGTATCTGTAGTATCTGTAGGGTGGGCAATGCCCACCAAAACCATGAGCCGGTGGGCATTGCCCACCCTACGTATATTTCAAAAATCAACTATGAGTCCTATAGATAAGCATTTTTTGTAAACAAGGATTGAGGGCTGAAAAGTAGACTATTCAATAGCTACAGCTTTTTATTAAGCCAGTCCCTTGAGAAAAATGTAAAGTTTTTTTAATTTATGCAAACTTTTGTGATACTTTTAGACACAGGAGCAAAATTGTATCCTCTGAAACTTTTTGCTTCGCCTCTTGTCAGGTAAAAACTTCGCTAGGTAGCTCTCTGTATGGCAATTACTATCGATTCCGCCCGTCGTATCTTCCCCAACACGTTACAGGCTGATGCAGTGCCAGCGCTGACTGCACGATTCAACCAACTCAGTGCAGAAGATCAACTGGCATGGACATGGTTCGCTTTCTTAGAGATGGGTAAAACCATTACTGTTGCAGCCCCTGGTGCAGCTAGTATGCAGTTTGCAGAAGGCATTCTCAAGCAAATCAAAGAAATGACCTTTGAAGAACAAACTCAGGTTATGTGCGATCTGGCAAACCACACAGATACGCCCATTTGCCGCACCTATGCTACTTGGTCACCTAATATCAAGCTAGGTTTTTGGAATCAACTGGGAGAATGGATGGAGCAAGGTGTTGTTGCACCAATTCCTGCTGGCTATCAGCTTTCAGCCAATGCTAATGCCGTATTGGAAACCCTGAAAAGTCTGGATCAAGGACAACAGATTACCGTCCTTCGCAGTTCTGTTGTAGACATGGGATTTGATGCAGCTAAACTAGGCGGCTATACAAGAGTTTCTGAACCAGTAGTTGCACCTAAAGATATTTCCCAACGTGTTCAAGTCACCATTGAGGGAATTAACAATCCCACTGTGTTGAATTACATGAACAACTTGAACGCTAATGACTTTGATGAACTGATCAAGTTGTTCGTGGAGGATGGAGCTTTACAGCCTCCCTTCCAAAGACCAATCGTTGGTAAGGATGCAATTCTGCGGTTCTTCCGTGAAGAATGCCAGAACCTTAACTTGCTCCCAGAGCGCGGTGTAGCTGAACCCGCAGAGGATGGTTACACTCAGGTGAAAGTAACAGGTAAAGTTCAGACTCCTTGGTTTGGTGCAGCAGTAGGGATGAACATGGCTTGGCGCTTCTTGCTCAACCCCCAAGGTAAAATATTCTTCGTAGCTATTGACTTGTTAGCCTCTCCCAAGGAACTTTTAAACTTGGTTCGCTAAGGGAAAATAACAAAAAACTAAAAAATTAATTATCGCGGTGAGCGCTCTCTTAACCAAGGGCGCTCAATTATTCTGAGCAAACACAATTAATACACCAGTTTAAGATTGAGTCATGCACGTGAGTGAAGCCGAGTGGACTGATATTGAGAAGAAGATAGCTAGAACAGCCTTTGATCAAGCTTACAAGCGAGAGATCGAGGCTTTGCTGAAACAGGTTCAAAAAGAAGCCAGCACACTTGTAGAGTTGGACGAGCTTTGGCAGTTACACGATTTCTTAAGTGCTAGAAGGCATGAAATCGAGGGTAAATACGATTACCAATACTCGGCTCTGTTGTTTGTCTTTGCTGGGTTAGTCAAAGATGGCTGGCTTCATGTCAACGAACTGGAAGGATTATCTAAAGATAAGCTTTCTAAAGTGTCTGCCTTAGCCAGGATGTAAGACGAGTGCGGAGTAAGCAATTCTGTAATTTTGAATTTTGTAGCTTTAGCTTCCCGTAGGGTATTTTGAATTTTGAATTTTGAATTGATTTACCTCTTGCCTCAGCTTTGCTGTTCCACCTTAGCTATTTCCAGCATCGTTTTTAACACAGAATCGGGATTGAGACTAATAGAATCAATGCCTTCTTCTACCAAAAACTGGGCAAATTCTGGGTAATCGCTTGGTGCTTGTCCACAGATGCCGATTTTGCGGCGTTGTTTTTTTGCAGAGGCGATCGCCATTTTCACCATTTGTTTCACAGCTGGGCTACGTTCGTCAAATAGTCGAGCCACCAAAGCTGAATCTCTATCTAATCCTAGTGTCAGCTGAGTCAAGTCGTTGGAACCAATGGAGAAACCGTCGAACACCTCTGCAAACTGTTCAGCCAAAATGACGTTACTTGGTAACTCGCACATTACATAAATCTGCAAGTCATTCACACCTTGTTTTAAATCATGTTTCGCCATCTCTGCTAAAACCAAGCGTCCCTCCTCTGGTGTGCGACAGAAAGGAATCATGGGAATAACGTTAGTTAACCCCATCTCATCCCGCACCCGCTTGATAGCATGGCATTCTAAAGCAAAACCTTCTCTGTACCCTGGATCATAATAACGTGCAGCCCCCCGCCAACCCAGCATCGGGTTTTCTTCATCTGGTTCAAATTGGGAACCCCCTGCAAGGTTGCGATATTCATTACTCTTAAAATCGGACATTCGCACAATTACAGGTTTGGGATAAAAAGCTGCGGCAATTCTGCCCACACCTTGGGCTAATTTATCCACAAAATATTGGGGTTTATCATCATACGTGGCGGTGATAGCTGCAACTTTGGCTTTTTGTTCTGCATCCGCTAATTTGTCGTAGTGAATCAACGCCAAGGGATGGACTTGAATTTGGTTAGCAATGATAAACTCTGTCCTGGCTAAACCAACACCATCATTAGGAATTGCTGATAAACTAAACGCTTCTTGGGGATTACCCACATTCATCAAAATTTGGGTATGGGTGCGGGGTAAGTTTTCTAAGGGAACTTCTTTAACTTCAAAAGGTAATAACCCTGGATAGACTTTACCTTCTTCACCCTCCGCACAAGAAACCGTCACCTCTTGACCAGTCTTTAACACCTGGGTGGCGTTACCACAACCAACGATCGCCGGCACACCCAATTCCCGTGCGATAATAGCCGCATGACAAGTACGACCACCAGAATTGGTAATAATTGCACTGGCACGTTTCATAATTGGTTCCCAGTCAGGGTCAGTTCTCTCCGTCACCAACACTTCCCCAGCTTGGAATTCTTCTATTTGTTTGGCATCTAAAATTACCCGCGCTTTCCCCTGGCTAATGGCTTCACCAATAGCGCGTCCAGTCACGAGGGGGAGGAGTGATATATTCTGTGTTTTCTCCCCAGTCCCCCCTTCGGGGTTCGTCAGTCGCTCATGGGGGAAACCCCCAAGACCGCGCTGACTCACCATTCCCAACCGATAACTCCGCAACACATTCCCATTCTTCTGGGACTGCACCGTTTCTGGACGTGCTTGCACTACAAAAAGTTGGTTGGTGATGCCATCTTTCGCCCATTCAATATCCATTGGGGTGTAACTACCGTGGGCTTGAGAATAATGATCTTCAATTAAACAAGCCCAATGAGCCAGTTGTAAAATGTCTGCGTCACTGAGAGCAAATTTATTTTGTTCTACTATTGATACTGCTTCATTTTTAGTAGATTGGGAGCCTTCATCATAGACCATTCTTAATTCTTTACTGCCCAATTTTTTATCAATAATTGGTTTAAATCCTGCTTTTAATGTCGGCTTAAATACACAATATTCATCTGGATTAACTGCGCCTTGGACAACATTTTCACCTAAACCATAGGCGGCTGTAATTAAGGCTGCATCTTTAAAACCTGTTTCTGTGTCAATAGAGAACATCACCCCAGAGGTGGCTAGGTCAGAACGTACCATTTTCTGCACACCCACAGCCAAAGCGACGCTAAAGTGATCAAATCCCTTAGTATGGCGATAGGAAATGGCGCGGTCTGTAAATAGGGAAGCAAAGCATTTATGACAAGCTGCTAATACTTCTTCTGCGCCAACTACGTTGAGATAAGTTTCTTGTTGTCCAGCAAAACTTGCATCTGGTAAGTCTTCGGCGGTAGCGCTGGAACGGACAGCGACATCTGTATCAGGATTGTACTGCTTACACAAACTTTCATAAGCAGAGGCGATCGCCTGTTGTAACTCTACAGGAAATGGGGTGTGCATGAGGAGCGATCGCGCTTTTAGTCCCCTTTCTTGTAAATTTCTCACATCCTCCACATCCAAATCTGCAAAAAGTTCCCGTAACTTGGCTTCTAACCCAGCCGATTGGATAAAATAACGATAAGCGTAAGCAGTAGTAGCAAATCCTGTCGGTACGTTCACACCTTTGGGTGTCAGCTGTTGAATCATTTCCCCCAATGAGGCATTTTTACCCCCCACTAAGGCAATATCTTTAATGCCAACTTTATCAAGCCAGAGAACCAGCGATTCCTCTTGAGAACATTTTGCCAAAGTGTTTTGAGATACTGTCACCATCAGTATTACCTCCCTTATTAATGCTTTGGTTCTGGAGAATTAGTTTTTTATTTTTGTTCTTTTGGCGATCGTTCAGAACGCCATCGCAGCACCATCAACACGATCAATACTGTTTATACTTCGCTGTGCGCTTAATAATTCCTTTGGGATCACCATAGCAAAAAAAAATAGATTTTGGTTTCTCACACCATGTCTTCAAGATTCGTAAACAAACCAAAACTGTTGTTCTAGTACTCCTAATAGATATTTATATTTTTGTAATAATCAAATCTCTTTCTTAAGTAAGTCGGCCGTCAAAAAACAAAACTATCTTAGTTAAGAAGTATGAACTAAAATCCTCCATCCTCATTCCTTCAGCATAGCTGACTATTCCCGACTCCAAATATTTATGCTGTCCTACTTATATCTTTGGGTATTTGCTTCCAGAACCAGCACTTGTTTAAACTTTTTATCTTGACATTTACTTGATAAATTATCTCCGACGAAAGTTTATATATAACCACAGTTATGGATATCATATATGACGTAGAAGGAGATATTAGGTGACAAAAATGATGGGAAATCAACAAATAACCTATCCACTAGCTCCACTCAGTCTGAACAAAGACGAATTAAGTATGATTCGTAATCGCCGCGCTGTCAGGCGTTTACGGATGGAACAAAATTTTGCTTCCTGGATATTTAGAACTGTGACAATTTCCTCTATCGTTAGTGCTGTATTGTTCGGTATAGGTGGCATGATTTGCTGGCAATTAGAGATGAATAGTCAACCAATTCCTACTATCAATAATAGACAAGATTGGCAAACAAGGAAGCAAGTATGTTTCGGTTGGATGCTCTTTGCTATTTCTGGTTTTCTTGCAAGTGATTCATTAGGTAAAAAGTCTGATGATTTGGCAGAAGTCGAATAATTTTTATTAGCTACATCAAGCAATAAGAGACTATTTATAAAATCAATCGAACTTACCCATGAAAACGAAAAATCAAGGGTGTAGGGGAAATTCAAAATTCAAAATTCAAAATTCAAAACATTTTGCTTACAGCACGCTGTTCGCCTTCAGACGGGGATTTAAACCCCGACTGTAGCAAGATCCCTTAGGGTAAATGATACTAAGTATAGAGGTAGGGGTCTTAAACCCTTTTACTTACGATAAGAATCCTATTAAATATTTTTAAGCGCAGACTACATCGAAAAAAGCAACTTGGTTGTGCTAGGGAGATATGATATTTTGTAATTATCGCTACTCATTAATTCAAATCATTATGATAAGTAATTTTCTTGGTTAATCTTATAACCTACATTTAGTTTTACAGGTAAAAATAACAATTAAAAACTAATCTATATGAATCAAACTTCAGCAACCAATATCAGGAAACTTCTATATTACCAATTACCAATTACAGAAAAATATCGAATCTCGAAAGCAAGATTAGAAAAATTTCAGCAATAATTGAAAAGACAAGATATACTCTTGATTTGTAAACTAGACTTTATCATTCACCTTTAGGTAGATTGGCGAAAATATAAAAACAGTATATTTTGGGTGAGCTAACACAAAGCTATTTATGGAGACTCATGCTAAATAAGTAAATTCCATCGCCTACATATTTATCGTTGTGACAATGTTTAGTTAATTAGTTCTTAGGTTCGCTGTAAACCATGTCATCCTCTGAGCCTCAAACTGATTTTAGAGATAATCTTCCCCAGGAACCCCCTGAGCCACCACCAAAACAACGGCGGTGGCTCAGGTTATTGTTGGCTGCCATCCTATTATTAGGGGGTGGAACAGCTATAGTTTGGCGGTTACTGACTCCAAGCGATCGCCCACCCGCCACGGCTGAGGCTCAACCTCCAGGAGTAAGAGTAAAAACATCACCAGTACAAGTCGGAACTATTGAAGAAAGCACAGATTTTGTGGCTAGCTTAGAGTCTCGACGTTCCGTCACTCTCCAACCGAGAGTACAGGGTCAAGTGACCCAAATATTTGTGCGATCGGGAGATGCGATCGCCTCTGGTGCAGCCGTAATTCAAATCGACCCCAGACAGCAGCAAGCAGCCGTCATCAGTAACGATGCAGCAACCCAAGCCAGCAAAGCACAGCTAGAAAACGCTAATGCTACCCTCAAATCCTTAGAAGCGGAAAGATTATCTAATGTTGCTGATGTGCGATTGAATCAGCAAGAGTACGACAGGTATACTTCTTTGGCTGACCAAGGCGCTGTATCTCGGCAAACTAAGGATCAGTATGCCAACAGACTAGCTACAGCACGAGCTAATCTCAACGCGATAGAATCTAGGATTCAAGCCCAAAAAGCTAGCGTCGCCCAAGCACAAAAATCAGTGCAGCAAGCCCAGGCTAACACTGACGAACAACAAGTCCAACTCCAGTTCTATCGAATTACCGCCCCCTTTGAAGGCACTGTCGGCAATATCCCCATTAAAATTGGTGATTTTGTCAATAGTTCCACACCACTATTAACCATTACTCAAAACCGGCCCTTGGAGGTTAATATCTCTGTACCTCTAGAACGAGGTTCCCAATTACGTCAGGGAATGCCAGTAGAGATTATGAACACCCAAGGTCAAACACTGGGTACTAGTAGGGTATTTTTCATTGCTCCTAATGCCAGTAATGAAACCCAATCAATTCTGGTGAAAGCCTTATATAACAACACAAATGGTCAACTAAGGGCAGATCAGCTAGTGAGAGCTAGAGTGATTTGGAATCAACGCACAGGCGTTTTAATTCCGATTACAGCAGTCACACGCATCGCCGGGGAAACTTTTGTCTATGTAACCCAAACGGAAAAAACACCCCAAGGAACCTCCCAACTAGTTGCACGGCAAAAAAGGGTGCAGTTGGGTGATATCAGAGGTAATAATTACCAAATCATCAAGGGATTGCAGCCAACAGACACAATTGTCACCTCAGGACTGCTGAATCTCCGTGATGGTGTTCCTATTGTTCCTGAATCTTAGGGTTGGGGGTTGGGGACTGGGGACTGGGTACTAGGTACTGGGTACTGGGAGAATAAACCCCAATCTCCTAATCCCTAAACCCCGATCCCCGATCCCCAATCCCTAATCCCCAATCCCCAATCCCCAATCCCCAATCCCTAATCCCCAATCCCCAATGTTTGTTGACTTCTTTATCAGGCGACCTGTATTTACAAGTGTCTGCGCCATTATCATTTTGCTGGTAGGCGCAATCAGTATACCCACCCTACCTACTGATCGCTATCCAGAAATTAGCCCTACACAAATTGTTGTTAATGCTAACTACACTGGGGCTAGCGCGGAAGTCGTGGAAAATACGGTGACAAGTATCTTGGAGCGCCAAATCAACGGCGTTCAAGGTATGAAGTACATGACATCTAGCAGTAGTAACGATGGTACTAGCACCATTACCGTTACCTTTGACCCATCACGGGACAAAGATATTGCCGCCGTTGATGTCCAAAACCGCGTATCTATTGCCCAGCCCCAGTTACCAGAGGCTGTACAACGTACTGGAGTCACAGTCAGCAAACAGTCTAACAATATCCTGTTAGCGATGGGGCTGTATAGCGAACAACAGGAATATGACACCGTATTTTTAAGTAACTACGCCGACCAATATATAGTAGATGCCCTGAAAAGGCTTGATGGTGTGGGCGAGGCGCGGATTTTTGGTGAACGGCGCTATGCTATGCGATTGTGGCTTGACCCGAATCGTCTAACCAGTCGCAAGCTGACTGCTCAAGATGTAATTGATGCCATCAACGAACAAAACATACAGGTAGGGGTAGGGCAAATCGGTCAGCAGCCGTCATTGCCAGACCAGATGTATCAAATAGACTTACAGGCTCGCGGCAGACTTTCCGAAGCAACGGAATTTGCTGACATGGTGATTAAGACTGGAACCGATGGTACACTCATCAAGCTCAAAGATGTGGGTCGGGCAGAATTAGGGGCAGAAAATTATAGTTCGTTTCTGCGATTCCGAGGTAATGAGGGTGTAGGTATAGGAATATTTCCTACCCCTGGTAGTAATGCTTTGGAAGTATCCAAGGCAGTAAAAGCCGAAATGGCTCGGTTAGCACAAAGCTTTCCCCCAGGGTTGAAATATCAAGTGGCGTTTGATACAACCCTGTTTGTGGAAGAATCCCTCGCGGAAGTGGTCAAGACACTGATAGAAGCCCTGATTCTGGTTGTCTTGGTGATTTTTCTCTTCTTGCAAGACTGGCGTACAACCCTGATTCCGGTAATTACCATTCCCTTAACTTTAATTGGGACTTTTGCCTTTATCAAAGTCTTTGGATTTTCCATTAACACCTTAACTTTGTTTGGTTTGACATTGGCTACGGGGTTGGTGGTAGACGATGCGATTATTGTGGTGGAAAACATCTCCCGGTTAATTGAGGAAGAGGGAATGTCGCCCCGTCAGGCTGCATCCGAGTCCATGCGGGAACTATTTGGGGCTGTAATTGCCACTTCCTTAGTGTTGATGGCGGTATTTGTTCCTGTTGCCTTTTTCCCAGGTACTACAGGACAGATTTATAAACAATTTGCCCTGACCATCGCCTTTTCGATGGCCATTTCCACCTTTTTGGCTCTGACACTCACACCTTCCCTTTCAGCCTTATTATTACGTCGGGGACAGCGCCCCCG
The DNA here is from genome assembly GCF_963920875.1 of Anabaena sp. CCY 9910. NCBI lineage: Bacteria > Bacillati > Cyanobacteriota > Cyanophyceae > Nostocales > Nostocaceae > Anabaena > Anabaena sp. CCY 9910. Next base: position 22,516 of record NZ_CAWUDJ010000009.1, read on the forward strand.
TGGTTGGTTAGGCAAGATTTTCGACCAGATTAATAGGTTTTTAGATTGGATGCGCCGGGGATATGAGCGATCGCTCAATATTCTGGTGAAGGTTAGGGCGATCGTTGTCTTATTATTCCTCGCTTCCATCGCCTTAACAGGCTGGGTTTATCTCAGCGTACCCACAGCATTTATCCCTGACGAAGACCAAGGCTATTTCATCACCATCATCCAAGGGCCAGAAGGAGTTTCCCTCAACTACACCAGCAATGTCATGGCTCAGGTGGAAAAAGAAATCCTCAAATTACCAGAAGTTACAGGAACCTTTGCCATTGGTGGCTTTAGTTTTAGTGGTAACAGTGCCAACAGTGGGGTAATTTTTACTACCCTCCAGCCTTGGGATGAGCGCCAACAACCAGGACAATCCGCACCAGAAATTATTGGCAAGTTGGCAGGAGTCTTCGCCAACATCACCGAAGCCAGAATTTTCCCCGTTAGTCCTCCACCCATTAATGGTTTAGGCAACTTCGGCGGTTTTCAATTTGAACTGCAAGATAGAGCAGGTAACAGTGGCTTAGATAATCTGCTGCAAGTCATGGGTCAGATCATGATGAAGGGAAATCAGACTCCTGGTTTGCAAGGTGTATTTAGTACTTTTAGTGCTAACACACCCCAGATGTTAATAGACATCGATCGCAACAAAGCCAAAGCCTTACAAGTTAATGTAGATGACGTGTTCAACACCCTGCAATCTTACTTGGGTTCTAGGTACGTCAACGATTTTAATTTCCAACAAAGAACTTACCGGGTTTACGTGCAAGCAGATGCGCCATTTCGCTCTAACCCTGAGGATATCGGTAAGTTATATGTCCGCTCTGCCAACGATCAAATGATTTCCCTGAGTAACCTAGTGACAATTACTCCGGCGACTGGAGCGCAAACAATCAACCACTACAACCTATTCCGCTCAATTACCATCAACGGTGCGGCTGCGCCTGGTTACAGCTCTGGTCAAGCAACTACGGCGATGGAGAAATTAGCAAAAGAAGTTTTACCCGCCAGTATGGGTTACGAATGGTCGGGGATAACTGCGGAAGAACAAGAATCAGGAGGTCAAGCACCTGTAATTTTTGGATTAGGGTTAGTCTTTGTTTTTCTCGTGTTGGCAGCTCAATATGAGAACTACGTTGACCCATTAATTATTATGCTGTCAGTTCCCCTAGCTATTTTAGGAGCCTTATCCGCTCAGTGGCTGCGGGGTCTGAGTAATGATGTCTTTTGCCAAGTAGGTTTAGTCATGTTGATTGGCTTGGCTAGTAAAAACGCCATTTTGATTGTGGAATTTGCCAATCAATTGCGCGAACGGGGCTTGCCAATTATTAAAGCCACAGTGCAAGCATCGCAAGAAAGGTTGCGACCTATTCTCATGACTTCCCTATCCTTTATTCTTGGTGTCTGGCCATTGATTAATCCTATAGGAGCAGGTGCAGCGAGTAGAAAATCCCTCGGTACAGCCGTGGCAGGGGGAATGATTGTCTCAACTGTGTTGAGTCTATTTGTTGTCCCCATTCTCTACATCGTAATTAGTAAAATCCGCGATCGCTTTAGACCAAAACCCCCACACATACCACTAGATTCTACCCATGATGACAAAATTCCCTCGACTAGTCATAGATAAGCCATAGGGGAATGGGAACAGAGGTATCCTTACTCATCAACGACTACACCCACCACTAACAGCACTCATATCAATTCTAGGAGAAATCTATGGAAGCGAAGCCAGGCAAAGTGGCGATTGTCACAGGTGCATCGCGGGGAATTGGACGAGCGATCGCCCTAAAATTAGCAGATAAAGGAATATCTGTAGTTGTTAATTATGCCGGGAGACTAGACAAAGCCCAGGAAGTTGTGACAGAGATTGAAAAGCTAGGAGTCAAAGCTATTCCCATACAAGCAGATATCAGTCGGGTAGCTGACATCCAGCAGCTTTTTGAACAAACAATTGCCCAATTTGGCAAAGTGGATATTTTGGTAAACAATGCCGGAATAGCCATGTATAAACCAATCGTTGCAGTTAGTGAAGCAGAATTTGATAAAATTTATGCCATCAACGTCAAAGGTACCTATTTTGCTTGCCAACAAGCTGCACACCACATGACCGGAGGTGGCAGAATTATTAATTTCTCTTCGTCTACCACAGCAATGATGCTACCTACTTATAGCGCTTATGTCGCCACAAAAGGCGCAGTAGAACAGATAACGCGAGTATTGGCTAAGGAATTGGGGAGCAAAGGCATTGCAGTTAATGTGGTTTCTCCGGGCCCCACTGATACGGAACTGTTTCGAGAAGGGAAAACCGAAGAACAAATTAACCATCTATCCCAAATGGCAGCCTTTGGTAGATTGGGCGATGTCCAAGAAATTGCCGATGTGGTGGCATTTCTCGCCAGTGACGAGGCACGCTGGATTACTGGGCAAAACATCCGCGTGAATGGTGGAATCGTCTGAAGATATAGCTGTTGCCAGTAGTTTTAGGACATCAATAAATGATATGACCTAGACACAACAAGACTTTTCCCCCAGTACCCAGTCCCCAATACCCAGAAAATCAAAATTTTGATTTAGTGAAAGCCATAAACTGCAATAATTGTTTTCTTGTTTGCCGCTTAAGTCTTATTTCCACTAGAGTTGTGGTGAATGGATAGAAAAATCTGATATCTTTTTGCTGCAAAATATGAGAAATATCTAGCTCTAAATCGGTAATAGAATCAGAATTTTCTGCACTAGAAGCATACCCAGCATAACGCACATACTCGGAATTTGATGACGCAACAATACGTATCTGCAAATCTTGCAAATTTTTAGTCTTAGTGATGTCTACATGAAAACAGCGTAGGCTTTTATCTTGTGCATAGACGTGAACATCTACACCAAAATCTTCAATTCGTTTCCACTGATTGTTTTGTGATGTTGCCAATTCAATATAGTAATCAGGAATTGGCTCATCATTATCATCTATCGCCCGAATAATAAACTGTTGCCATTCTGCATTCTCAGAATCATTTGGTGATAGCCTCTTTAAGGCTGTCTGATGCCAAAGATTAATATCTTGTTCAGATGTAAATTTTAATGCCTGAAATACCGACTCTACCAAGTCTAAACTAGGATCACCCATAATTTTGCCGTGGTTATGATCCTTAACTCTGACTGCATGAGCAATACCACTATTTTTCCAGGGTGAAATAGATAATTTATCTTCAGGTTGCTGTTTAGTAAAATCTATAGTTATTTTACGTGTTCTCAGTTCACATCCAGCCCACCTGACAACACCATCTGTACCATCAAGCGGTACACCAACTCTATTTGTGATTCTTCCGACAAAGTTATTTAGTAATGGTGATTGAAAAAACTGTTGTGTTCCACAGAAGGTAAATACAAAAGGTGTATCACTACCTGAACCGTAAAATGTGGTTTCGCCTAGTAAATCTTTATGCGCCAAATCCCAACTAAACTTACTTCCTAATTCCAACGCATCTAATATGCGAGTTCCTGCTTCTAGAAAGTCTGGCCCCCACTCTCTGTTTCCTTTAAACAGCGCACCTAAAAAACTGCGGCCTTTGTGGGCGATAGGAGAACCAAAAGTGGCTGGTGCTAATCCAATCAAGTGCTGGAGTCGATAATAACCTTGGCTAGAGTATTTCGCCAACCAAGCACGAATCACCAACATTCCAGTTGAGTGAACGATCGCATCGAAGGTTCTGTTATTACCTAATTTCTCCGCTAAAGCTTGATCTAATCCTTCAGCAATATCCTCAATGTTAATCTCATTAGATAGGGATACATATTTACAAATATGAATAATTTTGACATCATAATTGTTTTCTTCAAACTTTTTTATCCACGCTTGAAAAGAGTTCCCCGTATCAGAGTAACCGTGGAGCATAACAACTGGATTTTTGGGAGTTGCATCTGGCATAAGCTTATGTACAGGTAGGAGATGTCATTAATTGTGAAGAATATCCACCCACAAGGATGGCATTAAACTAGCTCAAAAATAAATGACACATCCAGCACCACGAATTAAATAGCCAATCCTGGCTCTAGCTCCTTATTATCTCAGGTTTAATTTATAACCAGGGGGAACTTTGAAAAACTTTGCCTAAATTTCCCTAAATTGTGACAAAATTGTCACATTCAGCGCCTCTAGTTTTATTTTTAATCACTGAGTCAAAATTTTATACATAGAATAACGCTCATATTTCTAGCTGTGTTAAGAAATTTAAATTTAATAGCGTTGCAAATTACAGATAAATTCTTGGATTAGGCAGATAACTCTGATATAAGGTAAGAAATAGTTACAGCGAATATCACTAACAAAACAGGAATGATAGTGCTAACCTCTATTTTTCTGTGCTTAATGATTTCCATTAATGACACTGGTACAATTAAAGGCCAGAAAACAGTTGTAATTAAACACATAACAAGAGTTAAAAACTTATCTTCTGGGGAAGAAGTAGGATGGCGAAGAGAAAATCTTACCCAATTGCTAAAGAAATAGCAAGTCATGAGTAAGTAACTAATCAACAGAGTTAATTGTATTTGATTCATAATCAAGCCTCTGGAAAACAAATTTAATTATTCCTCCAAAATAACTTGGTCGAATTAATTACACAACGGATTTAATAGCAAAAAAATCAAAAATTAACAGCAAATATAAATACCTATTCACGAAATGGATTCGGTTAAAATCTGAAATGAGCGCTGGGTAAAAATACTAACCCTAAAGTACTAGCCTTGAACTTCACGAAATCTACCACCTACACCAGAAAAAATGCAAGTTAAATGCAATTTAACGCTCATTTGGACTTAAAATCAAAAAAAAGCAAGCGTCATGTACTGACGCTTGGGTAAAAGAGTTATGGATGATCATTAATCTTGGGAATGATTCTGAGGAAACAGGTAGGCGATCGCCGCCCAACCAGATGCAGTGAGTAAACTCACCAAAAATGTAGCCAGAACAAAAGTAAACATACCAACTATCTACAAAGCCTCCGTAGTGAAGGTGTCGGCTGTGTATTTTTAACTTAGCAGTCGGATATGACGGGGATACAACCAGATTGTGACGATGATTTGTAAGTTTTATCTTTATACCTGTCACAAAGGTATTGGGATTGAGTTCACACTCTTAATTGTGTAATGGCAATGTTACCTGTAAAACAAACATCCACATCACTTCCTGGTGTGCGTTCACGCTTGCCATATTCACCCACATAATAAAAATCGTCGCCATCAATGCGATAGTTGGCTGGTAGAGGCTTAGTGCAAGGCTGACAAAACACCAACTCTGGTTGGGTTTCCCCTGGCTGTAAATGGGGTAAATTGACATTCCAAAAGTATCCCGGTTCTAAAGGGCGGTGCAGTAATTCCTCTAAAACTTCTGCCGTCCATTTAGCAGCTAGTTCCCAGTCAAAATTTTGCTTGGCTTTACGATAATGGGAAATAGCAACTCCGGCAATACCGTGCATAGCAGCTTCTCGCACAGCCGCAACAGTGCCAGAAATGTAAGCATCAACCCCCAAGTTACCACCAGCGTTGATACCTGACAAAACAAACTTGACATCCTGTGAAATTTGTGTAATTGCAATTCTGACACAATCGGCAGGAGTACCAGCGATCGCATATTCACTATCAGAACGTCTCTGGAGATTAATTGGGCGAGTAGTAGTAACTTGATGACCACAACCTGATTGATGGTCTCTTGGTGCAGCAACAATAAAGTTTTTGCCACTGACGGCTTGAGCTAAGGCTTTAATTCCCGGCGCATCAATACCGTCATCGTTAGTTAAGATTATGGTCATGAATCAATTCAAAATTCAAAATTCAAAATTCAAAATTAATGATTCGTCAACAGTCAACACTTAACAGTCATTACTTTTATAACCTCCCTGCTCCCTGCCTGCTTTATACATCTACAGGATGTTGTCCATAATACGGTAAAGCCTCCGACCAGTTAGGGCGCTTACCTTGTTGCCATTCTAAATTAGCAAGCTCTAAAATACTTGTCACCGTTGCCGCTAAATCGACTTTGGCTTCTACTAACTGGTAATCACTTTGCCAGTTAGCTAACGTCTCCTGCCATGCTTCTGGTGTAAATACTGTATCAGGTAATAAAGTTGTTAATTCAGTACCATGAGGAGAAGGCTGATAAATCGCCCCGAAAATCTGACCTCTTTGAGCCGCCATTTCCACAGCAAGAGCTTTTGTTTGTTGATTTTTACCGACTTCTGCCCAAGCTACTGCGGCTAAGGTAGAAATTGCAAACACAGGAATATTTAACTGTTGCCCTAAAGTGCGCGCCAGGACAACACCAATACGAGTTCCTGTATAACCTCCAGGCCCTTTGGCAACTGCAATAAAAGCCAAGTTTGCCCAAGTTTGGGGTGCGATAAATTCTACTAAATATTGATGTATATAACTAGATAAATCCCGCCCTAAATTCCAAACCTGAGAGCGAGTTTCGCCAGCAAAATTACTAATTGCTAGCCCCAATTCTGGGGTAGTAGTGTGGAGGGATAAACCGTATTTTGTTGATTTGCGGTCTGCTATTGGCGTAGTCAAAGTAAATTGATATAGAACTACTATAGAAATCCGATTTGATTATTGAACAAATCTGAGTCTCTGTAGGGTGGGCAATGCCCAACTTATCATGATTTTGGTGGGCAATGCCTACGAAGGCTTCCGCATATTTGTATTACGAATGACAAATTAATCAAGTCGGGACTAATTCACCCGGACGCAACTTCGACCACTTGCCCATTTCTCGCTTAAAGCTGAGACAACCAACAACATCCCATTCCATTTCAATCACATCATCTTTGGTGCGAATATTAACGTTGATGGAGGGTTCATTGGGGTCGAAATCTGGTGTTTCAGTTAAATGGGGTTGTTGGTGTTGTGCTTCTACGGCATTATAAGTTACACAACGGTCTACATAGTGGCAGTTTACGCAAATACACATAATAGAACCAACTCCAAGTCCTTTATTGTTAATCTAACTTAAGCTAAAGCATTCAGCACCAGTTACTGGTTAGAGTTTTATTACAATGTCTGGATTTGTTCCTTCTACCCTAGCGCCTGAAAATTGGCCTTTTAGCCTGGAATGTTTGCCACAACCTGCTTACATGGTTGGTGGTGCGGTGCGGGATGCGATGTTGGGTAGAAGTCGAGAATATCTGGATTTAGATTTTGTGATACCATCGGACGCTGTGAAAGTAGCTAGAACGATCGCTCATCGTTATCAAGCTGGTTTTGTTTTACTCGATCCGGTGCGGCGAATTGCGCGGGTGGTATTTCCCCAGGCTACAGCCGACTTTGCCCAACAGGAAGGGGATAGTTTAGAGACTGACCTCCATAGAAGGGATTTTACAGTGAATGCGATCGCCTACAATCCCCACACCCAAGAAATCATCGACCCCCTCAACGGTTGTGCTGATTTACAGGCGGGTGTGTTGCGGATGATAGCCAAAGCTAACCTTAAAGATGATCCTTTACGTCTATTACGAGGTTACCGTCAAGCTGCTCAACTAGGCTTTACTATTGAACCAGCCACCCAAGCTGCTATTCGTGATTTAGCATCACATCTGTGTCAAGTCGCCGCCGAACGAGTGCGAGTAGAAATGGGCTATTTACTTGCTAGTCCTCAAGGTCATACTTGGATGGCAATTGCTGAAAATGATGGTTTACTCAAGCAGTTCTTCCCAAATACCACAGCTAAAAGCTTTCATAAACTAGCGGTAGTTGATGAAGTTGCTGATTTACTGGCAAAGCATTGGCCGCAACTAGGTGTGGAACTGCAAGGATACGTCCGGGAAACAGTAAAGACTACTTGGCTAGGTATTGCCAAACTCGCTTGTCTAGTCCACCCTGATCCAAGTGTTGCCGAAATCGAGCTGCAAAAACTCACCTACAGTCGCGCCGAGATTCGCGCTGTCACTACGGCTCTGAAACTATTTCCCCAGCTAAAAACAGCTAATACCCAGCGAGAACAGTACTTTGTGTTCCAAGAAGCAGGTATGGTATTTGCAGCGATCGCTGTTTTAGCTTTAGTACAAGATACTCTGGTAGAGGCGATGTCTGGCGACAATCGGCTATCCGTTTATTCTCCATTGATCACCCGCTACCTTAACCCTGATGATCTGGTCGCTCATCCCACTCAGCTAGTAAGTGGTAAAAATCTAATGATAGCACTCGATATTCCCCCCTCGCCACTAGTAGGAGAACTCCTAACAGAAATTGCGATCGCCAGAATTGAAGGTAAAGTGACAACAACAGAAGCTGCGATCGCCTTTGCTAGACAGCTACTTAAAGGTTAGAAACGGGTTTTTCATTGATATATTTCGCAAATTTGGCTATCTTGCCAGGTTTATAAATCTTTACTGATATGTGAAAAAAATACTATTCAAGTCCGGTCAATTACTTACAATATGGTTGGTTTAAATTGTCATGGGTAACTAGCGGATACGCACCTAAATCAAATATTCTTGCGTCAGGGCTGTCCATAGTCAAGAGTCCAGAGTCAAAGGCTAGCTTAGACTGTGGACTTTATACTTTTAACAACCTGAGTACGAAATATACAATTTAAATGCGTAACAGCTTATTACTGGTTACTAATTACCAAGGTCACGGGTATGATAGGTGTTCAACCGGACACGATATAATTTCTAGTCCCTATGCTCATGAAAGTTATATTTAGTTAACTATGAAACTTTACTATTGCAAGTATCCAGAAGGTAGGCAAAATTTTGGAGATGCGCTGAATCCTTGGTTGTGGGAGAAGCTAATTCCTGGAATCTTAGATGATGATCCCAATTGTGCCTTTGTGGGAATTGGAACTCTGATTAACGACGCACTCCCACGCCGTACCCCTCAGGCAAAATTACGGGTTATTTTTAGCACAGGCGCAGGTTATGAAAAAGCTACCCCTGTAATTGATGAATCTTACCATATCTACTGTGTACGGGGGCCAATCTCAGCAGAAAAACTGGGGTTGAGTAGGGATTTAGCGGTTACAGATGGCGCACTGTTGCTACGTAAATTAATAGATCACAGTTCCATTCCCAAAAAATATAAATTCTCCTATATGCCTCACTATAATTTTGCAGGAGATGGTTGGCAGAGAGTTTGTGATCAATTGGGTTTTGGTTATATCAGTCCAGCTTGGGAAATTGAAGATATTTTGACACGCATTCGTCAAACAGAAGTTCTAGTGTGTGAAGCCATGCACGGAGCGATTGTTGCAGATACCCTACGAGTACCGTGGATTCCGGTTAGCACCCATCCTTCGATTCTGCCCCTGAAGTGGCAAGATTGGTGTGCTTCTATGAAACTTGAGTATCAATCTTACTCCCTGAGTCACTTTTATCAACCCCGTTCTTCCACAGGTGGATGGGCTAAGAACAAAACTACTAATAAGTTAGATAATCTCCTGACTCCAGCCAGAAAGTTGCAGGACTGGCTAAGACAGCAAAAAACCGCAAAGGAACTGTCTAGTTTAGTCAAAATAGCCAAACCTCACCTAAGCAGCGATGCTCAGATTGAAGAAATGTTATCCCGATTAGAAGGCTGTTTGGAGCAGTTTAAACTGGATTTTGCTCAAGGTAAGTTCAATAGTTAACTATCATCTCGTCATTAGTCATTAGTCATTAGTCAGTTGTCAGTTGTCAATACTTCCTCTGGCTGCACCCTACCCTCCGCTACTAACTAGGCTATTCCGCGTCATCGCTACCGAAAGTCACGCAAGGACTATCAATTTCTTGGGATGGCTGGAAGGAATTGCAGAAAATGACAACAGCACAGTTTACCCCTAACTCTTCTGGGTGAACACAGGCGATCGCTCCTTCTACTTTGGTGTGAAAAGCACAATCGTGGCAGATTGTCTGACTCAAAGTGGGTAGGAAGTTCATGGAGTCAGACATAAGCCAAAATTTTGGTAATTTATCTATTATTTTACCAAAAATCTCACCGTTCGCGGAATAGAATTCGACTAAGAGGAATTATCCACAAGATTGCTATAAATATCAGGTGAAAGACCAAGTAAACTAATAATTTTCACAGCACTTTTTTCTCACAGCATCATTTATTTTGGTTAAAATGCAAAAAGAATAATCATCCCTGCTTGAATCCAATATCCATATTTATGCAAGTTACCCTTAACCTTGATGAATCGCTTCTCAACGAGCGTTCGACGAATGTTAAAGGCGATGTTAAATTCTGAGTAAAGTTTATCCAAATTCAGTAAAAAAGATGGTGAACTCTGAAGGGTTAGCTAGCATGGGTGTTCAAGCAATGAATACTGAGCAAATAGAGTTATATGAGCGAATTCAAGCATTTTCGTTAGACAAACCAGATGCTCCGTTATCATTTAGCAAACGACTGGCAAGAGATAATGGCTGGTCATTGCAGTACGCTCGGCAAACCATTGAGGAGTACAAGAAGTTCGCTTTTTTGGCTGTAGCAGCAGGGCATCCAGTTACCCCTTCAGACCAAGTAGACCAAGTTTGGCATCTGCATTTGACTTATACGCGATCGTATTGGGAAGAGTTCTGCTCACAGGTTTTGCAAACACCGTTGTATCATGATCCAACTCTTGGCGGAGAGGCTGAAAATCAAAAATTTGATGATTGGTATAGCAAGACTTTGGAGAGCTACGAACGATTTTTTGAAGTAAAACCTCCATTAGAGATTTGGTCTACACCAAAGGATCGTTTTGGACGCGATTTATATTTTGTGCGAGTCAACACTCAACAAAATTGGGTATTGCCAAAGCTGCAAGTTCAAAAAGCAGCAACAACAAGTACCGCTATTCTTTTCACTTTGATATTAAGCGGTTGTTATATAGGCAACTTTAAAAACAATATCGATCCATTTACAGGGGCTATACTCGCCGTTATTTGTGTTACGGCAGCATTTGGCGTTATACGATTTCTTGTAGGGATAGTAGATTTGATGAAAAATCCTTCACCCCCTCGTATCAGAGGAGGTTGGGGCGGCAGTGGTTGTGGATCTGCTGGCTGCGGGGGTTGGGGTAGTGGATGGGGATGGGGCGATTCTAGTGGTCATAGTTCTAGTGAGTCTGATGGCAATGATGGCGGCAGTGATTGCGGAGGGGGAGGTTGCGGAGGCTGTGGAGGTGGAGGCTGTGGAGGTGAATAGCCGTATAACAATTCACTTGGAGCGAACTAAAGGAAGCCTTTGGATCTGACTCAGTAAATTAATCAGTTGCGATCGCATGACCCTGAAGTTCATCAAGCCAGAAACTAGCGCCAATCAGGGGACTATAAAAAACTGAGGATTGGAGACTAGGTAAATTTTTCTCCCATACCTCAGCCCCACGCCCCTGTGAATTAAATAGTCCTAGAGAATTGTTTGTCTTGATTGTGGTGATAAATATCAAAGACAACAGCGATATTCCTTACTAGTAATCTACCGATTTCTGTTACTTGAATGTGTTTGCTAGAGAGACTAACTAATCCATCAGCCGCTAATGGTTTTAAAGCTGCAATTTCTTGAGAGAAATACTCATCAAAATTGATGTGATATTTGTCCTCAATCTCTTGCTTATGCAGATAAAAGTTAGACATGATACACATAATCACATCCCGTCTGAGAATATCATCGGTTGTGAGTTTGATACCCTTGCTCACAGGTAAAGCATCACTAGCAACAGCTTGATAATATTCTTTTAACTGCTTGTGATTCTGCACATAAGCGTCATGCAGCATACTAATAGATGTCGCACCAAAGCCGAAAAGTTCTGTACCAGCGTGGGTGGTGTAGCCCTGGAAGTTGCGCTGGAGGGTGTGGTTACGTTGGGCGATCGCTAACTCATCGTTATGCTTGGCAAAATGATCCATCCCAATAAATAGGTACTGGCTATTAGTCAGTTCCTCAATAGTCATTTTTAAAATTTCCAGCTTTTCTTGCGGTTGGGGTAACGCCTCCAGGGGAATATTTTTCTGGGCTGGCTTCAACCAAGGAACGTAGGCAAAATTAAAAACTACAATGCGATCGGGGTCTAATGCCACGGTTTTTTTCACCGTCTCCCGAAATGTTTGCAAGGTTTGATGGGGTAAACCATAAATTAGGTCTACATTTACACTATCAAACTTAGCGGCTTTAATCCAACTCATAACATTAACTAGCAATTCTTCCGGTTGGATGCGGTTGACAGCTGTTTGTACTTGGCTATTAAAATCCTGAATGCCAAAACTAATTCGGTTAAAACCAATCTCACGCAAAAAGGAGATGTAGTTTTGATCAACGTAGCGGGGATTAATCTCAATGGATATTTCTGCCTGTGGATCAATATTGAAGTGGCGATGAATATGTTTCCACAAAAATTCTACTTGATCACAATCTAAGTAATTCGGTGTCCCACCACCCCAGTGAACTTGTAATACTTTTCTGTCTGGATCAATCAAGTTACTTGTATGCTTGATTTCTTTTACCAGATGCTCTAAGTATGGTTTAGCAATATTTTTGTTGTTGGAAATAACCGTATTACAGCCGCAAAAGTAACAGGAACTTTGACAAAAGGGAATGTGGAAATACAACGATATGGGCGATTTTCTGTGATTTGAGGCGGCGATCGCACTTTGATAATCGGTGGCGCTAAATTCTTCAGTTAACTGTGTAGCGGGTGGATAACTGGTATATCTAGGTGCAGGAGTGTCATATTTTTTGATCATGTCTAGATCAAACTTGACACCAGGTAAGACAAAAACCATCAAAACCTCCAAGGTACTGCAACCACACCATGCCGCTACGTGGAAGTCAAAATACCCTACGGAAAGCCCAAGGGCTACAAAATTCAATAACACCTATCGACTGAGTCATGGGAATTTTGCCTAATGATATTTTGATTTCCGTCATAACTGACTAGTGGTCGGTTATATGGGTATAGGGGACAAGCAATTTGTTTTTCGACGCACAGCAAATTGCTAATAAAAGCTTTATGCTCTAGCTGCTTCTTAGTTTAGATATCAACGCTAGACCATGATGTGTTAATTGAACTAAATGAAGGGATTAGGGGTTGGGGGAAATTTTTCTCTCACTTTCTCCCCCATTTCTTGGCTGATTCAAGATACTGCTGCTTCAGTGCTGCCTGGGTTACGGGTGCTAGTCAAGCTATTAAATACTACTTGACCGAGAGCTTTAATTAAATTACCTTCTAGGTCTGTAGCCATTTGCATATTGAACTGGAAGGCCCGATTGGCTTCTGCAACAATTCTATCGGCTGTGGCATCGTCAACTGGTACTGAGTCTAATGCCTGACGATACTGGTCTTTGAAGGCTTTTTTGTCAGGGATTTGCTCAAAGTTATAGAAGGATGTACCTTCGTAGCCAGACAGCTTTAAGGTTGACTGAGCAATTTTTTGCAACATCTGACCGCCGGAAAGGTCGCCCATATAGCGGGTGTAGCTATGACCAATTAATAAAGCGGGTGCGGTGGCAGAAAGCTCTCGAATATGCTTGATATAAGCTTGAGCGCTAGCTGAGGGAGCGATGAGGCTACGCCATTCACTACCATAGTAAAATACCATGTCTTTTTCTAAAGAGGCTAGGCGATTTAGTTCGGGGAAGTAAATCGGGGCGATCGCTGGATTGTTGGCATGGCTTTGAATCGCAGTTTCTAGTTCACTGTAGACAAAATACAAGTTGCTTAAAAATTTGGCGAAGCTTTCTCTATCGACAACGCCTTTCAAAAAACATTTCATGAACCCCACGTTTTCTGCTGCTGTGTGAGCTTGTTGAGTGCCAGCGCGCAGTTTAACAGCTAGATTGCTACTCATTTTTGCTTCCTTGTTATTCAAACGCCAGATTTTTAGGCAGTCAAATTCATCAACTTTGGTTGGCTGCCAGAGTTGTGAGGATTGTTATTCTAGGTTTAGAGAGGCTGTGCATTCATCTGTCTGGCAATTACCACTGCCCAGATAGATCCAGACTATTTTTAGCCCCAAAATCATTTAACTATTAATGATTGTATAACTATATGGCTATTAATATTTTTTTATATTTCCCTTAATCTCACGTAATAAAGTAAATACGCATCATGAACTGCACACAACAGGAGGAAATGGCGACTCAGCACTTTCAAGGTGGCTAATAAAAGCATCAATTCTGGCAACAAAATTTTTGATCTTCTCTATGTATCCCAGTATTACATTAGTTAAAAGAATTACTTATTACCACATGGATACAGTATTTTCTAGACTAAAATATCCATACCACTTTGAAAGGTCTATTGACGATAAAAACTAATAGTGAAAGTCTAGCTGTCAGAGAATCACATCCAGTGCGTTAAAATTTATAAAAAAGATATTTATTTTTACTTGTGTCTGCAAAAGATATTTTTCATGAATCAGTTAAAAAAGCCTTACAAAAAGAAGAATGGATTATTACAAGCGATCCGTTAAAATTTAAATTCGGAGAAGTCAATTTCCAAATTGATTTAGGAGCGGAGAAGATAATTGCCGCAGAAAAAGGAAATAAAAAAATAGCAATTGAAATCAAAAGCTTTTTAAACCCTTCTCCTATTACAGATTTTTACTCTGCTTTAGGACAATTCCTGAGTTACCGTCTAGCATTAGCAGGATATGAACCAGAGCGAGTATTATATTTAGCAGTTCCGTTAGATACTTACAAAATATTTTTTCAACTTGAATTTACGAAAACAGCAATTAAACAGTATCAGGTGTTGTTAATTATTTATGATCCGGAAAAGGAGGCTATTGTACAATGGATAAATTAGTAAAATATCAAGAATTAGTTAAAAAATTGTTGACTAACTACGCCAGTGATGATGTCTCAGACCAAGATGTTGAGGTTCAACTAATTTTAGACACAGAACGTAATCATTATCAATGGATGAATGTAGGTTGGCAAGGATTGAATCGTATTTATCGATGCGTGATTCATTTTGATATTAAAGATGGAAAAATATGGCTACAACAGAATTTAACTGATCGCAATCCAGCAGAGGAATTAGTGATGATGGGAGTACCACGGGAAGATATTGTCCTGGGTTTGCAAGCTCCTTATAAACGTCAGTATACAGATTATGGTGTCGCCTAAGCTGAGTATAATTTATGCAGGTTGTATCAGAGATGGAAGAAATGGGGAAAGAATAATAATTACCTCCTTCCCCATCGTATTTAGGACTGCTAATTACTTGCTGTCGCAGATTGTGAACTCAAGCGTTCTAAAATTTCCAGAACCTCTTGTTCAAAAGCCACCTGGGCGCGATTGGTTTTACCACCAACATATAAGCGATCGCCTTTTTGTAATGCCCAGATTTGTGAGTGCGAAAAGTAACTCATCACCACACCCAGCATCAGGATACCAAAGCCAGTGTAAACGATGGGAATACCGGGATCAGCTTTAATTTGTAAGCCAGTACTACCAACTACATCTAAAACTTTGAGTGTGACACCATTTACTTGAGTAGACATTCCCGCACGTACAGTATCCACCAACTTACCCTGGGCATCATAAATTAACACCATACCTTGCAAGTCTTTCGCCAACAGGGAAACACCCTCACTTAAATCTGGTTTGGTGGGAATCCATGTTCCCCAAATCCGCCCTTGTCCGTTGGTATTCAAAAGTGCCATTGGTAACTGAAAGATGGGGCTTTTGTTGAGGCGGACACGCACACCGGAAATGCCCCAATCAGTTTGGTAAAAAGTTACGCCATGATAACGCAGAGGTTGGTTGACAAAAATCTTTTTGTGGTCAACTTCCTTTCCCTGATTATCCAAGACAGACATATCTGAGTAAAATTGGTCAATGCCACCTTTCGGGGTGTAGTCAATCCAAAAACGATTAACACGTACAGACCAGTCTTGGGGAAATTGTCCGGCTGCTAATGGCCCTGCATCGATAATATTTTTCACCTGGAAGGTTTCGCCACTAGGAACCATTTCTTGGGCAATAAATCCCGTCATTGCGCCCCAAATTGACCCTAAGAGGATGGTAACGATACCTATATGGACGATGATAGGGCCGATACGCCCGACTATTCCTTTACGGGCGTAGAGAATATCGTCTTTTTCTTGAAAAATTTTATAACGGCGATTTTGTAATATTTGGCTTAAGGAATTGACACAACCAGCGTCTAGTTCTGCACTTAAAGCGAGTTTTTGAAATTGGCGTGGTTCTTCGTAATATTTCCAGCGTTGGGCAGTTTTTAAGGCTGGTAACTGACGGGTAAAAGTACAAGCGGTGAGACTAGTCCCGAATAAAACTAATAAGGAGAGAAACCACCAAGTCCGATAAACATGATCTAACCCCACCACTTGGATCACCTTCCAAGTGAGGAAACCGAATAATGCGGGGTGTTCTGGGTAGTTAGCCTGATAAAATGCTGGTGATTGCCCTTGCTCAATCACAGTACCAGAGATACTGAAGAGAGCAATGATTAATAACAGAGCGATCGCTAAACGTAAATCTGTCAGTACAGGTAAAAACTCTCGTCGCAAAAATTTTCCTGGTAGCGACCACCAAGGGGATGCGGTGGGGGCTGAATTGTCTGTAGTCATTGCTTAAAAACTGCCTAGAGGAATCCGAGAAATTAGAGAAAATACGCCAAATCCTACCAATAATGCACCGCTAACTGGATTTATCCAACCAGACCAGCGACGCAATTCCAGCAACTTTTTAATTGATGCTGTGAAAGTACCCGCCAAAATCAAGGGAGTTACATAGCCTGCTGTATAAGAAATCAACAAAACAGCGCCTAAAATTAAATCTTGTGTGTTGGCAACCCAACCTAGTAGACTGGCTAACACAGGAGTACTACAGGGGGAGGCGACCAAGCCGAAAGTTAAGCCAATACCGTAGGAACGCACCCCTGAAGGCAAGTCTTGGGGAATCCAATTAGTATCACCAAAGGATGGAAGTTGCAGAGGTAAAGCTTCTAGTAAGTTTAGCCCCATCAAGATAGCAATGATACTGACAATAATCGGTAAACCAATACCTATCTGACCGTAGACTTTGCCAACCAAAGCAGCTACCACGCCTAGTCCTGCTAGGGTAGTCGCCAATCCCAAAGCAAACCAAGTTGATTGGGCTGCTGCTTGCCAACGACTTTTGGCTTCATAACCACCGATGTAGCCAATAGTAATTGGCAACATGGAAAGCATACAGGGTGTGAGGCTAGTGAGTAACCCTGCGGCAAAAATGATCCCAATACTCAGCAAACTCAGGTGTGTCAGTTGGTAAGAGACAAGGGTGTTAGCAAATTTTTCTAGTTGGTAAATTTGGGTTTGCAGAGTCTCTAGCATGGGGGATTACTGAGGGCGAAATGCTTAATCTGCTTGAATTTTAGCTTATTTTGGGCTGCGGCGTTGGGGTGACTTCAGAACTGAGGATGCGCTTATGCGAACAGAGGCGGAACAGGCCGCAATAGACTAATCTCGATGGCATTGCATAAATGCGAGATGAATTGAGACTTTTATACAAAACCAAATGTTGATTCTACCCTTCCCCTTCGGAGACGCGAATGTGTCTACCTGCGGGTTCCGCTTGCGGTATGCGTGTTAGCGTTAGCGGGGCGTAGCCCGACAAACTAGTAATTAAATATCTTTCTCTAGAAAGATAGCCAATATTTCTGTTTTATAGTTTTGTCTTCGTGGATTATCTTTTTAATAAAAGTCTTTTGAGAAAGTCTATTTATTAAATAATTAGTGGTAAGAAGCTGGAATATAAATATGTCTGTATTCCATTACTTTAAAGATTTTATATCTACCTTCTGGATTTTGTATTTATCTCATTTGGGAGAAACAATTATAAAGCAGACTTAGTAATCTTAATACAGATGCGAGTTAATTTTTTGAGGTAACTATGAATATTATTGCATGGGTAGTATTAGGTTTATTAGCTGGTGCGATCGCCAAAGCCATTTATCCAGGTACACAAGGCGGTGGTATCCTCTCCACAATGATTTTGGGTATCATCGGTGCGTTTATCGGCGGTAGTTTATATAGCCTATTCGCAACGGGAACTTTACAGTTGACAGCCACTAGTCTGAGTCTTCCTGGCCTGTTAATTGCAGTCCTTGGTGCAATGGTTGCTATTTATTTGTGGGGACTACTTAGCAGAAGCAGAAGTGTATAAATTTAATAGGCAAAAGGGGAAATCAAGATTTACTTAAATATTAAGTTTCTGATTTGACTGACTCTGAATAGTTAAATACTTTTGCCTTCCTAGAATAGTTTAAATACATGGCTAGCAACTGAATGTTTGGTTAGTCTTCTCTTTGTTGAAAATAATCACAGGGGCAATTCATGTTTTTTCACAAGAAAGAACCGATTCACGTTGTAAATATCGGTGAAGCAAATCCTCGTTTTGCTCAATTACTCTTAGAGCAATTTGGCGGAGCGACAGGAGAACTATCAGCAGCTTTACAATACTGGGTGCAATCATTCCACGTTGAAAACGCGGGAATTAAAGATATGCTGCAAGATATTGCCATCGAAGAATTTAGCCATTTAGAGATGGTTGGCAAACTCATCGAAGCTCATACGAAAAACGTGGATCAAACAGAGGCTTATAAAAGTACTCTCTTTGCTGTAAGGGGTATTGGACCTCACTTCTTAGATAGTCAAGGTAATGCTTGGACAGCAAGTTACCTCAATGAAGGTGGAGACGTAGTTCGGGATTTGAGAGCGAACATTGCAGCTGAAGCTGGCGCGCGTCAAACCTACGAAGAGCTAATCAAACTATCACCAGATGAAGGAACTAAGCAAACTCTAGTTCATCTCCTCACACGAGAAATCTCTCATACCCAGATGTTTATGAAAGCTTTAGATTCACTGGGTAAATTGACAGATCCATTCTTTGGTAATGTCCAACCCGACGAAACAGTGGCGCTCTACTATAACTTATCATCCAATGGAAACGGTCATGACGAACGTGGCCCTTGGAACTCTGAGCCAACATTCAAATATGTTGCTAACCCACTAGAAAAACATTCCTAATTCAATATGTCGTGGTTAAAGTTTAGTTAGGTTTGGGGTGCAAAAAGGTCTATCAATAGAGTTACCCGACGGATGTATTTCTACGTTGGGTAACTAATTTATTAAATAGGGTAGCTGGTAATATAGTAGCTACCAATTAAACGATGCAAACACTAACCTGTAAATCCTAGTTTTTTACCTCCCAAATATATTTGAATTTATTTGAAAAATCACAATTTAAACTTTAGGAGATGATTTTGTGATTGTGAATGCAACACCAACCGGATGGGAAGTGATTTATCATCGTTCCCACGCCTTGTTAGCAGCGCAAATAGCAGGACAATGGCAACGGAAAAACGCTCCAACCAGAATATACGAAACCTTAGCCGCAATTTCTCATCATGATGATTTAGAGAAAGAATGGGAGGAAGATAATTTGACTGAAGCAGGCGCGCCAATGGATTTCATGATGAACAAAGAAGCTTCTGTGGAAAAATTGGCGAGTCTCATTAAAAATGCGCGTTACCGGGGACGATGGGTAACTTTATTAATTTCTATGCACATTAGCCGCTTGACGGAACCAAAACGCGGCCAGTCGGCCGAGTTAGACGCTTTTTTAGATGAACAACTAGAAAATCAACAGCGTTGGCGTGAAGAACTGGGGATAGAAGAAGATGAGGTAGATGGAGCGTATGCGTTCATGCAGTGGTGCGATCGCCTATCTCTCATCTTATGTCAAAAAGAACTACCTGCCGATGAACGGTTTTTAGAAATTAGTCAAGGGCCTGATGGTCAACGCTATGACATTATGCAACGCAGCGATAATTTGGTAACAGTCAAACCCTGGCCCTTTGAAGACGATAAGTTTACGGTCAATGTCGAAGCTTGCGACTTACAAAAGGTTCAATTTGCCAGTAACGCCAAACTAACTCAAGCACTACAAACCGCTCCCATCAAGGTGCTAGAGTGGACTTTCGTTAAAAATTAACAATTTGCCAATAACTAAAAAGCACCTGGGAGTGTTGCCGTGTTTCCACCCCAGATGCTTTTTATTTTTAACTTGCTCCTCACACACAACTAGAAGATATCACTTGTTATTTTATTTAGCAAGTATATTGCATGACACTTTGCCAACTGCACAGAAAAGTCTCAGGGTAGCCTCAATTAAAAAGCGCCTGGGAGTGTTGCCGTGTTTCCACCCCAGGCGCTTTTTATTTTTAACTTGCTCCTCACACACAAATAAACAATAGCACTTGCGATCATCAATAGTAAATCTATCCTGTGACAGTTTGCTATCTGCACAAAATAGGAGTATTTTGCTGAAATTTGAACATTCCTATCCAGGGGGACAACTGAATACGCACAGCACCATAAAAAAGCGCCTGGGAGTGTTGCCGTGTTTCCACCCCAGGCGCTTTCTATTTTTAACTTGCTCCTCACACACAACTAGAAGGTATCACTTATTCTTTGAGAAGACAAGTATAATGTGTGACTCTTTATGAATTCTTTAAACAAAATATTGGGATCGGTAATAACTGAGTAAAGATTCTTAACATATAGCTCACTTGTTCCCCCATTAGGCTGATTTTAGCGAAACAGTATGTGAATCCAACAAAGCTATAATTTTAAAGGCAACATTAACTAAACTGCCAAACAAAGCTCTGGAAGAGATGAAGTTGTATGTATGAACTTTGTAAAACACCAAGTTATAAAAGTTACCTATTTCCCTGTCCCCTACTTCAAAAGTAAAATTTTAGACTAATCAATCTGCAATATATATCTCAAGATTGTTGCCTCTTGCAAAAAAAACTTGATTTCTCATAAAAACTCTACTGCCAAGGATTAATCGCAGTATGTCAAATATCCAGCGCTCTCATTTGCAGCGTTACTGTATCTCTATTGTGTCGGTATTATTGTCGCTGTTGCTAGGTTTAACGCTGGGAAGATATTTAATAGAGATTTCACCACTGTTTTTTGCATCTGTAGTCTTTAGTAGTTGGTACGGCGGATTAGTACCAGGTTTAGTTGCTACAGTCTTGGCTCTTTTAGTTAAGAATTACTTTTTTAATACACCATTCAACTCAATAGCAGTTAGCCAAGGTAATGATTTACTCAATTTAATCGTGTTTGCTTCTGTAGCAGTATTAATTAGTTCATTAAATTTGCAATTGCGTACTGCAAGGGAAATGTCTGAGGTACAACTGGCTAAGTTGAAAGTAAATTATCGCCACTTGTTAGAGACAGCCAATGAAGGTATTTGGATATTTGACAGTGAAGGAAAGACAGAATATGTCAACCATCAGCTAGCCCAAATGCTTGGTTACAGCGTTGAACAAATCAGCAAATGCTCAATTTTCAGTTTTCTGGAACCCCAGGCGCGTTTGGAAATTGAGCAATGGCTAGAGCAACAGCAAAAGTATTATCAACAAACTAAACAGCAGTTTGATGTACGTTTACAACGCCATGATGGAGCATCACTTTGGGTAATTGTTTCGCTTAGTTCCATACTGGATAAGCACGGACAATTTTCTAGTGCCATTGCCATACTGACTGATATTACAGAGCATAAGCAGAAACAAGCAAAACCTGACCTCGAACGCCAACGCCTACGCGCCATTCTTGATATTCTGCCAATGGGAGTAGTGATTTCCGACGCTAAAGGACAGCTTTTAGAAATTAATCCTGGGGCAAAAGCGATTTGGGGAGAAGATGCGCCATTGCTCGACAATACTAGCCAATATCATCAATATAAAGGATGGTGGCCGGATACAGGTCAACCCCTGGCAGCAGAAGAATGGACTCTAGCCCGTACCCTAGCTACGGGTGAGGCGATAATTGGGGAAGAGATTGATATTGAAACATTTAATGGCGAGCGGAAAACCATCCTCAACTCTGCCGTACCCATCTGTGATGCCACTGGAACGATAGTGAATGCAATCACAGTGAATGTAGATATTACTGAGCGTAAACGGGTAGAAGCCGCTTTAAGGCAAAGTGAAGCACTAGCGAAAGCACGGGCAGAAGAACTCGAAACGATTATGGAGACTGTGCCGGCTGCTGTCTGGATTGCACATGATCCTCATTGCCATTCCATGAGTGTCAATCGTGCTGCTTATGAAATGATGCGAGTACCAGCAGGTTCTGTGATGACCGCAACCCCGGCCAGTGGAGGATATCCCTTTCCTTTTAAAATCCAAAAAAATGGTCAAGATGTTCCTCTGAATGAGTTGGCAATGCAGCAAGCCGGACTGACTGGGCAAGAAGTGGAGGCGGAGGTTGAATTTGTCTTCAGCCCGGAGGATGTACGGCATATTTACGGTAAGGCTACCCCCTTGTGCGATCCAGATGGTAATGTCCGGGGAGTGATTGGGGCATTTTTGGATGTCACTGAACGCCAACAGTTAATGTCTTTGTTACAACAAAAACAAGAATGGCTCGATTTAGCACAGAAGTCTGGAAAAATTGGCAGTTTTGACTGGAAATTGGCTAGTAATATCAATATTTGGTCACAAGAGTTAGAAGAAATTTATGGTTTGCAGCCTGGTGAGTTTGGCGGTACTTTTGAAGATTGGGCAAAATGCGTTCATCCCGATGATTTAGCTAGGGTAAAAGTGGAATTACAGGAATTGTTGAACACAGGCTCGAAGGAATTTTTTAGTGATTTTCGCATCATTCGTCAGGATGGAAGCCTTTGTTGGCTACAGTCGAGAGCCAGAGTTTTCTATGATGATCATGGTCAGCCATTACGGATGGTGGGAGTGAATATCGATGTGACTGAGCGCAAACAGGCAGAAGCAGCGCTACAGCAAAGCGAGGCTCGACTAAAACAGTTATTGCAATCGAGCATTATTGGCATTATTGAGGCAGATTCAGAGCGAATTAATTTTGCTAACGATGCCTTCCTGAAAATTGTGGGCTATACCCAGGAAGACTTGCTCACAGGAAAGTTGCGTTGGCAAGACATGACTCCACTAGAATACAGTGAACTGGATCAAGCCAAGGTACAAGAAGTCATCAACGCTGGGTTCTGCATTCCCTTTGAGAAAGAATATATCCGTAAAGACGGCTCTCGTGTTCCTATTTTATTAGGTGCTGCCCGATTAAGTTCCACTCCTTTAACATGGGTGTGCTTTATTCTCGATTTAACTGCTCGCAAACAAGCAGAAGCAGCATTACAACAAAGTGAATTGATGTTCCGCACATTAGCGGACACCATGCCGCAAATGTTTTGGATTACCCAGCCTAATGGCTACCATGAGTATTTCAATCAACGTTGGTATGACTATACAGGAACAACGTTAGAACAAACCCAAGGCGAAGGGTGGCAAAAGATTCTCCATCCCGATGATGTGCAACGCACCATAGAACAATGGCAAGATAGCCTCTATACTGGCAAAAACTATGATATTGAGTATCGTTTGCGTCGTGCTGCTGACGGGGAATATCGTTGGCATTTAGGTAGAGCCTTTCCACTAAGAGATGAAAATGATCGAATGGTGAAATGGTTTGGTTCCTGCACAGATATTCACGACCAAAAGCTAGCAATTGAAGAACGCGCTCAGGCGTGGGAACAGGAACGTGCCGCCAGGATAGAATTAGAACGAGCCAACCGGATGAAAGATGATTTCTTGGCAATAGTCTCTCACGAGTTGCGATCGCCTCTCAACCCTATTCTCGGTTGGGCAAAACTCCTCAAGAGTCGCAAACTGGATACACTCAAGACTAATCAAGCCCTAGAAGTTATCGAACGCAATGCCAAATTACAAGCCCGGTTAATCGACGATTTACTCGATGTTTCCCGAATTTTACGCGGTAAGCTGAGTTTGAATGTCTGCACTGTTGACTTGGTAACCACCATCGAAGCAGCATTGGAAACTGTACGCTTAACGGCTGAAAGTAAATCGATTCACATCCAAACGGATTTGACTGCCAGTGTGTGTAGAGTTGAAGGCGATCCCAACCGTTTACAACAAGTTGTGTGGAATCTACTGAGTAACGCCGTAAAATTTACACCGGAAGGTGGTGAGATAGAAGTCAAGCTAGAAAGAGTTGGTTCTTTAGCCCACATTCAAGTCAGGGATACAGGAAAAGGTATTAGTCTCGACTTTCTCCCCTATGTGTTTGAACGCTTCCGCCAAGCCGACGAGGTGACAACGAGAAAATTCGGTGGATTAGGGTTAGGGTTAGCCATAGTCCGTCATCTTGTAGAACTCCACGGTGGTTCTGTCCAGGTAACAAGCCCAGGTGAAGGATTAGGCACAACATTTACCGTCAAACTACCCCTAATTGCTGTTTCGCAAATCTACGAAGAGCATTTTGTGGCTGACACCACCCCAAATCTACAAGGCTTGCAAATGGTAGTTGTAGACGATGATGCTGATACTTTAGAACTACTGAGTTTTATTTTGGAACAGTATGGAGTGGAAGTTAAGGCAGTCAATTCAGCAAATGAAGCATTGGAGGCGATCGCCCAAAGCAAACCAGATTTATTATTAAGTGATATTGGAATGCCAGAAGTTGACGGCTATATGCTGATTAAGCAAATCAGAAGTATGGAAGTAGCATTAGGCACAAAACTACCAGCGATCGCCCTCACCGCCTTTGCTGGCGAAACCAACTTTCAAAAGATTATGTCTGCTGGCTTCCAAAGGCATCTAACCAAGCCTGTAGAACCATCGGAACTAGCCACAGTCATAGCCAATCTAATTCAAAGTAATACCAATTTGAAAAAAGCATCCGACAAATAAACCATCTGTAGAGACGCGATGAATCGCGTCTTCACCCAAGGATGTGTTGCAATCATTAATTGAATTGGTATTATTCGTAATTTTGCCATCTAGTATTTCAATTAAAAAGCGCCCAGAAGTGTTACCGTGTTTCCACTCTAAGCGCTCTTAATTTCAACTTGCTCCTCACACTATTAGAAGATAACACCGCCTTGAAACCAAAGCTAATGTTATCAGTGACACTTTCCTAACTGCACCATTGTGAGGGATTGGGGACTGGGGACTGGGGACTGGGGACTGAGCGAAAATATTAAAGTAAGTTATCCCCTTGTCTCCTAATGTAAAAAGTGACGCACCCCAGTCAACACCATCAACAAACCGAGTTCATTGGCAGCCTTGACAGAATCTTGATCCCGCAGACTTCCCCCTGGCTGGACAATGGCGCTAATGCCGGCGGCGGCGGCGGTTCTCACGGTATCATCAAAGGGGAAAAATCCATCGCTGGCGAGGATTGCACCTTTAGCTTTGTCTCCAGCTTGTTCTAAGGCAATTTTCGTTGAACCAATGCGGTTCATTTGTCCTGCACCTACACCTAGAGTAGTG
This sequence comes from Anabaena sp. CCY 9910, assembly GCF_963920875.1. Taxonomy (NCBI): domain Bacteria; kingdom Bacillati; phylum Cyanobacteriota; class Cyanophyceae; order Nostocales; family Nostocaceae; genus Anabaena; species Anabaena sp. CCY 9910. Next base: position 47,840 of record NZ_CAWUDJ010000009.1, read on the forward strand.
CGATCGCTTGTCACAACAATAGCGTTAGATTTAACGTGTTTGCAAACTTTCCATGCAAACAGCAATTCTGCTAATTCATCGGGTGTAGGTTGGCGTTCTGTGACTACTTGCCATTGACTTGTATCAGCAACAATATCATCCGCAGCCTGCACAAGGAAACCCCCAGAAATTTGTTTGACTAAAGTTTTAGGCCCGGTAATCAAATCAGCCAAAGTCAACACCCGCACATTAGATTTCTTGGAGAGGATTTTTTGGGCTTCTGCATCGCAATCAGGCGCAACGACACATTCTAAAAACGTCTTAGTTAATTCGCTGGCTGTCGCTGCATCAATGGGACGATTCAGGGCGACAATTCCCCCAAAGGCCGAAGTAGCATCAGCATTAAAAGCTTTTTGATAAGCTTCCACAATGGTATCCGCCAATGCCGTACCGCAAGGATTAGTATGTTTGATGATGGTAGCGGCTGGTGTATCAGTGAACTCTGCAATAATTCGTCGGGCAGCTTCTAAGTCAACTAAATTATTGTAACTGAGTTCTTTTCCTTGCAGTTTCTTGGCTGCTGTCCACCCTGTTGGCGTAGTCCCAGTTTGATACCAAGCTGCTGGCTGATGGGGATTCTCACCGTAACGCAGAGATTGTAATTCAGTCCCGCTTAGGGTGTGCTGTTGTGTACCTGCGAGGTAAGAGGCGATCGCGCTATCATAACTCGCCGTATGCAAAAACCCCTTCAACGCCGCCTTTTGACGAAATTCTAAGGAAACTTCCCCGTTATTTTGCCGTAATTCTTGCAGATATTCATCATACTGCGCCGGATCACATAATACCGTCAGATGGGCAAAATTCTTTGATGATGCCCGTAACATTGCCGGGCCGCCAATATCAATTTGTTCCACGGCTTCCGCCAACGTCACCCCTGGTTTAGCAATAGTTTCCTCAAAGGGATAAAGATTCACCACCACCAAATCAATCGGGCGAATTTGGTTATTTTCCAAATCTGTCAAATCACTAGCTACATCCCGCCGGGCTAAAATCCCCCCATGAATCCGGGGATGAAGAGTTTTCACCCGTCCACCCAAAATCTCTGGCGAATCCGTATATTCTGAAACCTTCGTTACAGGTATTCCCGCATCCTTAAGGGCTTGGGCTGTCCCCCCACTGCTGATTAAATCAAATTCAAATTCTTCCACCAAGCGACGAGCTAGGTCAATTAAACCAGTTTTATTAGATACACTCAGCAGTGCTAGACGCGCCATGTCTCAATTCCTTAGATGCGAAAGACTCCAATTCTTACATAACCCAGGGTTCACTTCAAGACCATTCTCACTTTTTAGAGATAGACTGCAAACTTCTTCAAGTCTTTAGGGATTACCTGTGGAAAGATAAAGTAGGGCAAACAAAAAAGAGATAAAGATTGTTTTAATTATCTTTATCCCCTGCTTTCTTGTAAAATCAGCAAAATTATGATCAACAATTAGCTAATTTGCATTTGCTGACCGAGTATAGGCTTCCTATGAGATTAATTACGCTTTAATCTCAACTTTAAATGAGCTATACTGACACCACCAAAAATCAGTAATCCTAGAGTTGAAGAAGATTCAGGAACGCTTTGAGTAGAAGCAGTAAATATACGTGGCAGAACTCGCTGGTAAAATTTATCGTTATTGTCTAAACCACTAACAGCCAGCTTAAAAGGAGTAGTAGGAATTTTAAATTTTCCCACAAATTCATAGTCTGTGGCTTCTGGATCTCCTCCTAGCAGGTCTATTAGTTTAATCGTGTCACCATGTTAAATTGCTTGACAAGTAAGGTTCGATTAAATTAAAAGCAGAGCCAATTTCAAAGGTATTGAGAGAAAATAGTTGACCTCCTGTTTTTTGAGCAACTTCTATGTATGCAGGATCAATAGGAGAACAAGAGCCATTTAAAAGAAAATTAACTTTTGTATTCTTCGCACCTGCTTTGGTAGCAACCTGAGAACTTAAACTTCCATCTTTAGAAGTAGCATCGGTAAATACAAAAAGATTAGAGTTGGGTAAACTAGCTTCTACTGCTCGCAAAGTTCCTGTCATTGATAATTCAGGACAATCACCTCCTCCTCCAACACTAAGGCTGTTGACTGCTGCAAGCAGCGTTTTAGGATCTTGGGTTACAAAAGGAGTACCAACACTAGGATCATTAAAAGTTTGCAGCAAATATTCAGGTACTTCAGTTTTATCTTGAATACTGTTAACAGCTCTTGTAACTTGGTTTTTCACTTGTCCGATTACAGATCCCATGCTACCAGTGGTATCTATAACGAAACCAAGAGTGCCTGTTAAACCCATTAATGCCTGTATAGGTTTAAATTCATTTTTGACCCCTGGTGCTTGCAAAATCTGATTAATAAAATCTGAACTTGCTTGAACGGCTAAATTCCTAGCTTGAGGGAAACCAGGGCGGCTGGAATCATCTTTATTAAGACCTTCAGGACAGGCTATTGGAATGGCACCATGATTAGTTTTCCCTGGTGGTGCGGCACAAGGTGCTGGACTAGTTATTCCACCCGATACAAAATAGCCTGATGTCAGGTCTGTTAATCCAGGTAAAAGAGTAGATGGATCGCCAAGAGGAGAAGTTGGTGTAGTTAAAGGTAATCCAGCAAATGTTGATCTTCCAAGTCGAGTATCAATAGTAGTATTGCCTAGTTCTACCCAATTAGTATGAGCATAGAAATCTTGAATTGTATGCAAAGCTCCACCTAATGCTTGACGTGCAGCAGAACCATCTGGTTGAGCTTTTATAATGTTATCAATGACCTCTTGTTTTAAGTTAAGTATGCGTGTTGTAGCAGCTAAAAAAGATTCATCATCAAAGTGAAAGTCAGCCCTAGCTTGATTGTTGGGAAATATGACACTGTCTGTATCTTTATTGGCTTCTATGATTTGGTCAAGTGCTTTGTCAGAGAATTTGAGTGTCTTGCCATCTATCGTTACAGATATTGGTTTAACTGCATCCGAAGTAATTCCTAAATGACCATCGCGGGTTAACTTAAAAGCTATCGCAGGTCGTCCTGAAAGAAATATTAATCCTGATTCTACTAACAAAATAGCCACAGCAAACTTTTTCAAATCATGAATCATCGTTGCACACTCTTTTATAATTTTTTTTCTCCGTAGGTATATACTGAAAACGCCGATTAGGGATTTAAGGTTTTTATCTCCGCAAGATAATTTGGGTACGGAAATCACCAATTATTGCCTATTAACTTTTGGTAAAGAATTAGTAAAACCACAGCAAATTTATCATAATCACAGTATGCTTTTTTAAAAAGAAATCAATAAAAATACGGATATAATGTGAAATTCATGTGAACTATATTTTTGAGTAAATTCTTTAAAGATAAATTTGACGAAGATAGAAACCCACTATAACCAGTATTCCAAAAGAGATAGGATTTATGAGGAGTATCAGATTTTAGGAGCAAACCTCTGTCTTTGCAATTCACTACCGTTCCCCCAGCTAACTCTCAAACACCCGCCGGCTTAGTTGTGACTTTGCATGGTTGGGGTGCTAATGCTGAGGATGTGGCATCTTTATTGCCCTATTTCAATTTGCCTGATTACCAGTTTGTCTTTCCCAATGCACCTTATCCATATCCTTATACTCCCCTTGGTAGGTCATGGTATGACCTAAGACAAGAAAATATGTATGAGGGATTGGCAGAAAGTCGGGAACTGCTGAAAGATTTTGTGCTTTCTTTAGAAAGTAGTACTGGTGTGCCTTTATCCCGCACTATCTTAAGTGGATTTTCTCAAGGCGGGGCGATGACTTTTGATGTCGGCTCAAAATTACCTTTAGCTGGTTTGGTGGTAATGAGCGGGTATTTACATCCTGAAGCTATTAGCCCAGATAATACTAATATCCCTTCAACTCTGATCCTACATGGTACAAGGGATGAAGTTGTCCCCCTGCAAGCTGCTATCAAAGCACGCACAACCGTAGAATCACTAGGTGTTCCCGTCCAATATCATGAATTTGATACAGGGCATGAAATCAATTTAGAAATGTTAAATGTAGCCAGAAATTTCATTGTGAATGCACTTGTTTAGTCTGAGTTACAATTTTTTTACAAAATATGGTATAAATCCTGAAAAATTTTAGGAATTCCATGCCATCTAGTGAGTAAGATAGATTGAGTGGCACTTTACAGCGCCACTTAACCCGTGCTGGGTGCAAATGCTGCATAAGGGAGGGGCAAGCATTATGAAAACTTTAAGCATTTCCAAAAAAGAAATTGCTGCCATGACCGCAGCAGAGGTGGAGGAACTGGCTACTCGTCTAGAGATGGACAATTACAGCAATGCTTTTGATGGTTTAAATGACTGGCATCTACTGCGGGCGATCGCTTTTCAGCGTCCAGAGTTGGTAGAATCTTACATCCATCTGTTAGATTTGGAACCCTACGACGAAGCATAGGTATTTTGATAATCAGGAGTTAGAAATAATTCGTAACTAAGAATTATACCTAACTCCTTAATATTCGGTTTTTGTTATGGCTCATCCTCAACCGCAAGCCGACAATCGAAAAGGTAGAGTTATCGTTGCTGTGGGTGGCGGTATTGCAGCCTACAAAGTTTGTGAGGTCGTTTCAAGTTTATTTAAATCTGGGGTGGAAGTCCGAGTTATTGTGACTCGTTCCGCGCGGGAATTTATTACGCCTTTGACTTTATCCACCCTCTCCCGTCACCCTGCTTATACAGATGATGATTTTTGGCAGCCTACTCACTCTCGTCCGTTGCATATCGAGTTGGGTGAGTGGGCGGATTTGTTGCTAATTGCTCCCCTCACAGCTAATACCTTAGCTAAATTAACTTACGGGCTGGCTGATAATTTACTTACCAATACGGTGTTAGCTTCCACTTGTCCCGTATTGTTAGCGCCGGCGATGAATACTGATATGTGGGAACAGTTAACGGTGCAGCGTAATTGGCAGCAGTTGTTAACAGATAGCAGATATCATGGTATTGGTACAGCATCGGGATTATTAGCGTGCGATCGCGTCGGTGCTGGTAGAATGGCCGAACCTCCAGAAATTTTGGCTTACACTCAATCCCTATTACATACTCAAGGTAAAAGAGATTTAGTTGGGAAGCGAATTTTGATTAGTGCGGGGGGTACAAGGGAGTATCTTGACCCGGTAAGGTTTATTGGTAATCCTTCCACAGGTAAAATGGGACTGGCTTTAGCCCAAGCTGCTTTACACCGTGGCGCAAAGGTGACATTGGTGCATGGGGTGGCGAGTTGGGATGTCCCTTTGGGTGTGCAAGCAATTCCCATTATCAGTGCGGAAGAAATGCAACAGGTAATGCTGGAATATTTACCCAACGCAGATATCATCGTTATGTCTGCGGCTGTGGCTGATGTCAAACCTCAAGATTATAGTACGGAGAAATTACCCAAGCGATCGCTCCCCCAGTCTTTACCTTTAGAACCTGTACCCGATATCGTTGCTCAACTAGGCAAACTCAAACAACCCCATCAGCGTTTAATTGGTTTTGCTGCCCAGACAGGGGATATAGTTACACCAGCTAGAGAAAAGTTATATAGTAAAAAATTAGATGCGATCGTTGCAAACCCAATCGACAAAGCAGATAGCGGTTTTGGTAGTGATAATAATCAAGCTATCTTCTTAGATAATCAAGACAGACAAGTGACAATCCCATCTTGTTCTAAATTGCAACTAGCTCACCATCTCTTCGATTTTGTCGGTAACCTGACACTATGATTCAGTAAGACCAAGCAACTGAGATACACACAAATCTTATTAAACAAGGTTAGTAAAGTTGAAAATATACCTCACCAACTCAGGAACTACTATAGCCCCATTTAATAATAATATAATCATGATATTAACTTGGTTCTTATTGTGAGTTTTGATAATGTTTGTAAGGTGCTTGCGGAGAAATATCCAAAAGATTTTATTCGATGGTTAATTGGTGAAGAATCTACCAATGTTAAGGTTTTAAAAACTGAATTAAGTTTAGAGCCTATTCGCGCAGATTCTGTGATTTTTTTACAAACTGGCAATCTGATTTTGCATATTGAATTTCAGACTTTAACACAGTCTAATCCCGCGATTCCTTTCCGAATGCTGGATTATTCTGTGAGATTAAAACGTCAGTACAAATGTCGAATTGTACAGGTAGTAATATTTTTGCAGGAGACAGATGATGAAATTGCTTTTACTGAAGAGTATGTGAATGAGACAACTATACATCGCTATCGTGCAGTCAGAATGTGGGAGCAAGATTCTAGCTTATTTTTGGGTAATTTGGCATTGTTACCGTTAGCACCTTTGTGTCAAACTGACTCACCACGGGATTTATTATCGCAGATTGCTCAGGAAGTCGCTAGAATTTCAGATAGAGAGACAAGGCAAAATACAGCAGCCTACACCGAAATTTTAGCTGGTTTGCGGTTTGAGAAGGGTTTGATTCGTCAGTTATTAAGCGAGGATATTATGCAGGAATCAGTTATTTATCAAGATATTTTGCAGAAGGGTGATAAACGAGGTGAGGAACGTACAATCATACGTCAGCTTAGTCGGCGTTTTGGTGAAATAGATTCGTCATTAATTGATCAGATTAAACTGTTGCCTATTGAAAAACTAGATATTTTGGCAGAAGCATTACTAGATTTCTCAGTTTTATCTGATTTAGTTACTTGGCTTGAGCAAAATATAAGTAGTTAAGTAATCATAGGCAAAATACAGCAGCCTATACCGAGATTTTAGCTGGTTTGCGGTTTGAGAAGGGTTTGATTCGTCGGTTATTAAGTGAGGATATTATGCAGGAATCAGTTATTTATCAAGATATTTTGCAGAAGGGTGAGCAGAAGGAAGCTTTTCGTTTTTTAAATCGACTGTTAAATCGACGCTTTGATGAGATAGATTCATCAATAGTGGAGCGTATCAAAACATTATCTACTGAAGAATTAGAAGCATTGGGAGAAGAATTTTTAAGTTTTTCCAATGTATCTGATTTAGTTACTTGGCTTGAGCAAAATACAAGTAGTTAAGTAATTTAGATAAAATATTTGGTTACAATGCCCAAAGGCGATCGCTTGAGTTAATTCTTTATTCATCGGGAAGTTTTCAGTAATTCTTTGAAGGTAGACAGATTAATTCCCCCAATAGATACCAGCAAGAGAGACTACTGGCGCTGTACAAGGCTAAGAATCATCTAACTGAGGTGATTGACTTATTGAGAATGGTGTAAAAAAAACGGAGAGGGGGGGATTTGAACCCCCGTTGGGTTTCCCCAAAACGCATTTCGAGTGCGTCACCATCAACCACTCGGACACCTCTCCAGATATTTATTCAATTAGGAAACTGCTGATACATAGTTTCCTTTAGCCATGATAGCATCTCGTTAGGTGAAGCGATCTCCTACCCATCGCTAGCAGTTTTCCGAACAGAATAATAGCATTTAACTACTTGTTAGAGAAGTCTTGACTAGGGGAAAACTCAAAACAAGACCCTGTAATGAAAAATTTGATGCTGACGTTTTCCGCAGATGATCAGGGTTTATTTTCAGCAAGTAGCTTAAAGCACCATGAAAATATTACCATACGAGACCTTGACAATCGTGACACCTGACTCATTGCCGATAGTTTTGCAACGGCTGAAGGCAAACATTGAACCCCCGAAAGCGTTGAGATTGTCCAGGAAACACACTACCTATCAAGGAAGCATATCTGAAGAGGGTTTTCAAATTATTCGTATAATTAATTACCGCCACTCATTTTTCCCAGTGATTCGAGGACGTTTTGAAGAGCAATCCGACCAAACCCTAATTCATGTGCAGATGAGCGTAAATACTGGTGCAATGGCATTTTTAGGGTTTTGGCTTTGGTTTTGGTATAGTGCGATCGTTCCTACAACTGTCACGGATATTATGCCTAGTCATATGGCTGCATTATTAATAGGAATGCCTATATTGATGTTAGTTATTTTTTGGCTAGCTTTTTGGTCGGAAGTAAGACGCAACCATACTGAATTAACCGACATTATTCAAGGATAAGTTTAGTTAGGCGATCGCTCGGTTCATCTACACACAAATTTCATAAGATTGTAATATTTTTGTCAAATGCTTATGTAATATTAAACCCAGGCTAAAAGATAAGCTCTGTACAAAGGTGGGTTCTCCTACCTTTTACCTATTTTTCAGGGTGCTAGTTGATACTTTTTTATGGTAAATTTTGTGGCTAAAGTAAGATTAACCCCGTTAGGTATCGGGGTTTTTCTCTTTTAAGTCAGCTAATCAAGAGAACATCTCTTTTCCCTACACCCCTACGTCAATACTAAGTTATCTCGATGGATCACGGTTTCTGCACCTACATAACCCAAAATAGTCGAAATTTCTTTAGAGTGACGACCACAAATTTGCTGTAAGTCTTTGCTGCTATAGTTAACTAGTCCTCTAGCAATTTCGTTACCTTGAGGATCTAATAGTTGTACTGCATCTTGAGGCTCAAATTCACCTTCAACGGTTTTAACTCCTGCTGGCAATAACGATTTACCTGCTTTAACTATGGCGGCGATCGCACCAGAATCTAAGTATAATTTACCTGTCGGGACTAAACCGTAAGCAATCCAACGTTTACGGGCGGAAGTTGGTTCTGGTTGGGGTTGAAAATGAGTTCCAATCAGTTCCCCTTGGATAATTTTTTCGATATTGCGGGGGTATCGTCCTTGAGTAATCACAGTACGCACTCCCGCCGCGATCGCAATTCTCGCCGCCGAAATTTTTGTCATCATTCCCCCAGTACCCCATTGAGAACCTTGAGAACCTGTTTGTACTTGTAAGTCTGCTAATTCTTTGATGCTTGTCACTAAAGATATCGGTCGGGCATCGGGGACAGAACGGGGATCGGCTGAGTATAATCGGTCTACGTCTGTGAGTAAAAATAGCCAGTCTGCCTCTACAAGACTAGCAACTAAAGCTGAAAGGGTATCATTATCACCAAATTTCAGTTCATCCACCGCAACGGTATCATTCTCGTTGACTACAGGAATTACCCCCAAGGCGAGTAATTCCCGAAAGGTGTTGTATACGTTGAGATAACGGCTACGTTGTACCAAATCGCTACGAGTTAGCAAAACTTGGGCGATCGGCTGTTGTAAGGTAGTAAATAAGTCGTCATATACGCGCATTAATCGACCTTGACCCACTGCGGCTACCGCTTGTTTGAGGGCGATCGCTTTGGGACGTTCGGTTAAACCCAACCGCGCACAACCGACTCCCACAGCCCCAGAGGAGACTAAAATCACCTGATTACCTTGCTGTCTTAAATAAGAGAGTGTTTCCGCCAAAGTTGCAATGGTGGAGAGGGCTAGTTGTCCGGTTTCTGGTTGGGTGAGGCTAGATGTGCCGATTTTGACGACAATTGTTTTGGTCATTGGTCAATGGTCATTGGTCAATGGTCAATAGTCAATGGTCAATAGTCAATGGTCAATAGTTTTTACTCTGGACTATTGACTTTGGACTATTGACTCTGGACTCTGGACTAACTACTCAATAGTAAAGCGCCAGTCCCTCTATAAGTGAAGGCTGACGCTTTACTGATTTATAGTTACTTGTTATGTACTAGGGTCTTTTATTGCTGACCCGATGTTATTAATACTTATGATCCCCGATTTTTTGCTGTTCATGGATTTCTTTAATTATTTCTTTAGATTTTAGTTATTTAACAAAATGTCAATTTTTGTAACTTTTTGTATGCTCAGGGTTAATAGAAGCTCCTAAAATCTCTGAGAACCAAACTTCAAAATTGCGGATAGGATGAGAGCGCAAAGCTGCATCAGGATGGATAATTGGCTCTACCAGAATGGTAAACATACCCAAGCGATTACCAGCTAAAACATCAGTAAATAAGCGATCGCCTACCATTCCTACCTGCTCAACTGGTAAATTCATTTCTTGCAGTGCCGCCCTAATTTTGCGGCGTGAGGGCTTGGCTGCACCTAAATAATAAGGTAAGTTCAAAGAACGGGCAATTCCCCCAATGCGGGCTTCACTCATGTTATTGCTCACCAACCACAGCGCCGTGACGCTGCGAATCTGCTCTACCCACTCTCTCAGTTCTGGTGAAGCTGATCCTACTGTAATTGGTACTAAGGTTTCATCTACATCCAAAACCAACCCCTTGAGCTGGTGGTGTTGAATAATATCTGGTGTGAGGTTCAACACTGAACCCGCCAAAATTAAATCAGGCTGTAAAAACTTGTGCCAAGTCATACTCTATCCTTGCGCTTAACTTAAAATGTGAAATTGCCCAAGGCAATACTACACCTACAAAATTTAAAATGCCAAAACCCACATATCTTGAGATTTTGACATTCTGTGTAGATTTATATTGATTACCGTGGTGACGTAATAACAAAGTTAGCCAACCGATAGCTACTAAAACGGCTTGACCTTGGGGATCAAATTTTCCTATGGTGCAACTAACTATGATTGGGAATCCTCAATTGAAAATTAAAAATGTCATCTTTTAATTTTTAACTGAACACTTTTGATATTATTCAACTTCATTAAAAAGTTGTTCTTCTAACAGGGGTTGCACTTTACGAAACTCTTCTGGGGAGAGTAGCACAGGCTGACCAGTCTTTGTAATTTTGGCAAAAAATAGCAGGGGATCAAGAGGCGTATAAATTGCGTACTCCTGTTCATCGTGATAGAAGTTAGCAAGTAGCTGGAGTTGCTCCGGTTCTAAATCTGCTGCTTCTTCTTCTTCAATTTCTAGAGTAAATAGCTCTGATTCTTCCACTGGTGGTAAATCACCAGCCACCGTCAAAGCATAAGCAGTCTGTTTGAGTACCAAGTTTTGTTCTGCTAGGACAGCCTGAGCAGTGGCAAAGATTTCGTCAATAATCGCATCATCAAATTCTACTAGGACTGCTTCTTCGTCTTCGTCTTCACCTTCCCAAGCAAAAATTTCTATGGGTGAATCGACAGGAAGTAGCAAAACATATTCTTGTCCATCTACCGAAAGCGAATGTTCTACATAACATTCAAGCGATCGCCCTTTTTCATCGGTTAAGGTGATGGAACCATTAGGAGCATTGTCGTTATCTTCGGAAAATGGAGAGGAAAACATAGCCAAGGTGTGAGACTTTATAAGTACCAACAGATGTAAACAAAGCTTTGCTCTTGAATGACAAATTATGTCAAGCAAATAGCTTTAATCTTAGATACAACTGCTGTGTAACAGCTTTCAGAATATCATGTTCAAAGGTATCAATACTCTACTGCCACTGAACTCTGAGCATTAGTTCGTCTAATATCCAACCACTGCTGCAAAATCAAAGCTGCTGCCTTGCGATCAATTAAACCTTTATTCCGTGATGGGGAAACATTTTCAGCGATGAGCATTTGTTCCGCTTGAAAAGAAGTCAGTCGCTCATCAACATATTCCACAGGTAACTGCAAAGCTTTCGCCAGCCTTGCTGTAAATTTCTGCACTTGACGAGCTTGAAATCCTAAAGAACCGTCCATTGAATATGGCAAACCCACCACCAAAACTTGTACCTGGCGTTCATTCACTATATTTTGTATTTGCTGGACATCCCGGTCAAAAGATGTACGCTCAACGGTGGTGATTCCCGTAGCAATCAACCCAGTGCGATCGCATCCAGCCACACCAACACGCTTACGCCCCACATCCAATCCCAAGGCTGAAATGTATTTAGTCATTAGTCATTAGTCATTAGTCATTAGTCAGTTGTCAGTTGTCAATAGTCAGTTGTCTTCCCCTGCTCCCCCTGCTCCCTCTGCCCCCTCTGCCCCTCTACTTCCCCTACTTCCTACTCCCCAATCCCCCCTTCTTCTGAATCTGGCTGATTGGGTAGTTCTTTAATCCCAAAGGCCATTGGTTCTGATGAACTGGGTACTGGAATATCTGGGGATGATTGCTGTCTGGTGTGTACCCAGGACATTCCCCCAGGGATGGGTTTGCGTGCGGGTTGCAGTCCTTGGAGAACATCAGTCCATTGAATTCCTTCTAGAGAGACAAATTTTGACTCCCGCAGTTTGTGCCAGACTGAACGAGACATGATCAGCGTGTGTTCTATGCGCTTGGCACCAATGCGTTCTAAATATTCTTCTCGCTCTGGTTGGTAATCAGAGGAAGCTAGTTGTAAACCTTGTTGGGGAAAATCTTGGGCAATTCGTGCCAGTTGAGATAATAATTCTGGGTATAGCCAAGTATAAGCAGGGTGGACTGTCAAGGTGGCAACGTGGGGAGTTTCGCCTTTGCGGTCTAGCTGTAACTGGAAATAACCGATTGCGGCTTTGCGTTGTGGTTCAAACACATAGCCGCTTACAACTTCAATTTTTGTCACCCATTGTTTGACTGCATCTCTTAAAGCGCCGAACAAACTGGTTTTAAAATCGCGGGTATTGCGATCGAATACTTGACGTACCAACGGTGGCATTGACGCTGTATCTAATTGATACAACAACTGAGCATCAGCATTGCTGACTGGTAAAAGATTGGGCAAATCTGGCTCGGCTTGCGCTAATTCACTTAATAATTCGGGATCAATTTCCCAATATGTCATTTCTGCCAAACGCTGAAATCCATTTTGCCGATAAAGCGCTAGTGCATCTGTATCATTGACATTAACTTCTAACAACCAAGTACGAGCTTCTAAAATCCCTTCAAAACAGTGGCGTAGTAGCTGTGAACCAATTCCCTGCTTATCAACAGCCCGATCCAAAATCACCCGATCAACTCGCCAAGTGCTGCGTGTCCGGTTAAACGGCGAAACTTGAATCATCCCTAAGAGCATCCGCCCCTGCTCGGCTACATAGGCGCAAAAGCGGTATTGTAGCGGGTTAGGGAACCAACTCAAAAACTTGAGTAACCCATACCAGCGACGTAACCATTGCATTCTATTCGCAATAGAACTAGCTCCTTGGGGGGTATGAGCTGCGAATGATTCTTGCGATATTCGCTCAATTCCGTCCAAGTCCCGATAATAGACTGGCCGGATGACAACGCTAAGATTTCGAGGAAGTAATGAAGTCATGTTGATTTGAGCTGCCATTTAGCCTTAACGGATTGGATCAGAGGAACTGCTGCAATAATTTTAACGGCTTTCCGCTCTTTGCTATTGCTCCCAAAGGGTGATTTTCGTAACTGAAGACTACAAAAAATGGAAAAAGCAGACTTGAGGGTAACACTTTTGGTGTGGAACCAACAATATCTGCTTTTATTTTATTTGTTTTTCTGTTATTTTATGTCTTTTTATATTATAATCTTTGCCGAGAAGCCTGCATCTCAAAATTAGCTTGGGTTTGATGCAGCAATTGTTGTCTACTATCTTCTATAGTCTGAGTCTGCCTTAAAGGTGGAACTAAATTACGTGCTTGCAAAGTCATGTGTAGCTGGAGGTTGGCAACATATTCGCTAATTTCTTCCTTTGGTAGAACTGTGCCTTTTAATAAGTTTGATTCGATTGCCACCGTATTCTCCTTATCCTCTGGTGCGATTGCGTCACATCATCAAAACTTATCACGTTGTTTCACTTGGCTTCTTACTTCGCAATGAAGTTTAACGGTTGTTTGCATTTGGTAGAGATGAAGTAGGAGGAAGAATATCTCAGGACTGATGCAAGTGTCACCATAGATGCTGAGTTCGTAGCGTCACACAACGGCAATAAAGCGGGAGGAAAATCCACACCGCTTTTTACCTCCCCTACATAAAAAATATGGCAGTTGTGTAAGTCCCATATCTTACTCAGCACTCATCTATAGAACAACTATAGAAAAAACCGCAAAACAATATAGTTTCGCGGCTTTTCGTGTGGTGTGAGGAGCTTAACTAAAGACCATCATAGGGCAACCGCCCGGTAGTGATACACTCGTAACAATTTTGGTAACAGGATTTTTTGGGAAGAAATTAATAATTGGCGCTCATACCGTTTTTTGATGTAGCTTGCCTGGCGTAGTACCGTAGAGACGTTGCATGCAACGTCTCTACATCATTTATTTGGCGCAGCTTCATATCAATTTGGTATTAGATATGTTGTGCGTTGGATTAAATACTTGGTCAAGAGTAATATTTTTATCTTTAATCAAAAAATAAAAACCGTAGAAACATTGAGTAATCCACGGTTTTTTTAATGTGGTGTGAGGAGATTTAAACTAAATACATCATAAACGAATCTCAGCTATTCTCAAGGCGAAATAACACTGTTTGTAACAAAATTAACATTTGCTGACATAGAGCGATTATCTGTGGCTTAGTCTTACCTGTCACACCAAAGCGCCACCGCAACTAGAACCACAACCAGCAGTACAACCATAGCAATAGTTTGCAGTTTGAATTTCATTAATCAGATCCAGACTACCAACCTCAATTAATTTAGCAACAGTCAGAGTTTCACCATTAAGAGTTTTCGCTGGTAAATTCATCATCTGATTAAAATCACAATCATATATATTACCTAGATAGTCTACAGATAATTGATTGCGACACATTAAATTTCCTACCGTATGAGGATTGAAATGCGATTCTAAAAAGTGCAAATAACTGGTATCTAATTTTTTCCGTTCTAAATAGAGTTTGGTTCTACCAACTGGTAAATTAGTAATAGTGAATAGGTTATTAAATTCAATATTGAAATGTTTTTGTAAGAAAGTTTTGTAATCTCGCTCTAATTTACTTTGTTCAGGAGTTAGGGAAAATTTTTCACTTGTAGGTAGTTGGGGATTATAAACCAAATCCAAAACTAAACTGGGGTCTATTCCATAACCAACTTGATTTAGCCATTGTAAAGCTTTAATTGAATCATCAAATACACCTACACCACGCATCTTATCGACATTATCCGCTAGGTAACAAGGCATGGATGCTACAATTCTGATTTTGTTGGCAGCAAAATATTCAGGTAAATATTTAAAGCCCTCCACAAAATAAATAGTTAAATTAGAACGGACAATTACCTGTTTATTATGTTGACGTGCGGCTTCTACTAATGGCTGAAATCCATAGTTCATCTCTGGTGCGCCGCCAGTTAAATCGACAATTTTAATTTGCGGAAATCGATGAATTACCTCGATTAATTGTTCGCAGATTTCTGCTGATAACTCTTCTGTACGTTTGGGACTAGCTTCAACATGACAGTGTGTACAAGCAAGATTACAGCGTTTACCTAAATTAATTTGTAAAACATTGATTTCTTGTTTGGTTAAGGGAGCATTTAACTGAGAATTAAAAGGAATTATTTTTGTATTTATGGTAGTGCTTGGTGTAGTTGTCATTGATGACTATTCCTGGATATAAGTTAAGATATTGAAGATGTTGCTAACCTTGTAATAGTCTATAGGTGATACCACCAATAATGGTGGCAATAGGTAAGTTGACCAACCAGACTAATAAAATTTGGTAAAAAATATATTTATTGGCTTTACTACCAACTAATCCTACACCAAAAATAGAAGATACTGCGACATGAGTTGTAGATACAGGTAACCCAAAATTACTAGCAAGAATCACTAGAATACTAGTAATCATATTGGCCGATACTCCCTGGATACGATTCATGGAGGTAATTTTTGTACTCATGGTTTCAGCAATTTTTTGAGAATTGAGTAAACCACCAAGACCCATAGCCATTGCGATGGTAATCATTGCCCCAGAAAGTGAGAAATAATCGATAATTAGGACTATAGAGACAATTTTGCTAGTATCATTAAGTCCTCTAGCAAAGCTGAATATACCAGCACTGATATAATGAAGAGTATCAATTATTTTATGATTTAACTGCCAATTCAGCCTAATACTTAAGTAATTAATTAAACTGTAAATTCCTGCACTGAAGGCAATAGCAATAATAGGACTTAATAATAGGGGGAAAATGAAATAGATTCCTAAAATGGCAAAATTTACCTGGAGTCCAAACGCTACCAGTCCAGCACCAAACATTGCACCGATTAAACTGTGGGATGTGGAAATGGGAAATCCCATCGTAGTAGCCAGTAGTACCGTCAAGCCAGAGGCGATCGCCACGGCTAAGTGAAACTCTGGTGCATTGGCGATCGCATCTGGTAAAATACCCTTACCAGTAAACTCTTTAACTATTGTTCTACCTAAATAAGTAGCAGTCAAAGAACCTGCAAAAGTCGTAAAAGTTGCCCACAAAATTGCTGTTTGGTAGCTTGTTGTCCGACTACCAAACAGCGTCGCTACACCCTTAAAGTTGTCATTAGCTCCATTAGCATAAGCCAGGAACAGGGTAGCAATAAACAAACTAATTAACAACATTTTGAGCAGTATAAATTAACAGCAACCACCACCGTTATAATGCCAAGTAGAATCAGTAATTATTACTTCTTTTGGCTTTACCGTTGCTAGTTTAGCAGCAGTTTTATCGCATACGGTTGCCGGAATGCCACGTTGTAGGATATGTCCGGCTTTGTCATCAAAAAATTCTTCGCAACCAGCATAAATTGCCGTTTTACCAGTAAAAATGCAAGCGCCATCTTCTGGGATAGGCACTTTGAATGAGACTGAATCGAGACTTTCTAAAAGTAAATGGGTTTCTAAGTTGTAAGTTTGGGAATCCAGTAAACGATAAGGACGACGCGCCCGGATTTCAATCTGACCAAAGCCAGCATCGATAATACGCTGGGTGTACTCTTCGTAGGTCAGTGCGCCAGACAAACACATAGCGCGTAACCGTTCATCTTGTTGTAAATGTGCCGGGATGGGACTGGTGGCAATAGGGTCACTCATTTGCAACCGTCCACCACACTTTAACACCCGATACGCTTCCTTGAGCGCACGGGTTAAGTCTTCAGGCTCGAAAATGTTAAACAAACAATTTTGAGCTACGATATCAACTGACCCATCTGCCACAGGTAAATTAAAGGCATCACCTTCACGAATCTCTACAAAACTACTTTCAAACCACGGGTTGTCTGTTAAAGCCATTTCTAGGTTACGTGCGGCTGCTTCTCGCATTGCGGCAACTGGGTCAACTGCAATTACAGCACCAGGGCGACGAGAAAAATAAGCAAATTGCAGTGCTTCTAAACCACCACCCACACCAACATACAAGACGGTAGGTTGCTTGCCAAGTTCCGTAGGATGAACAGTGGTTCCACAACCATAGTTCATTTCCTGCATGGATAAAGGAATTTTTAGCCCTGGTAGTTGTAGAGGTGTACTTTGAACACAGCACAGACCCACTTGCGGCGTTTGGGCAACTTCGCTATAAAATTGTGCGGCTGTTTCTAAATAGGTCATGGTCGTCTTGATATTGAGTGTTGGGTTGTAGAGTTGATTCTCTGCATTCTCAATATATAGCGGTTTGCAGTTGAGTCCCATCATATCGGGATTCAGCAACGCCAAAAAACAATATTGCGTCAAAAATCCCCATTGACAGACAATGGGGATGATAAAAACTTAGATATTAGAGACTATTTATAAAGTAAATATTAAGTAGGGTGTGTTACGGCTATGAAAGGATTTGGGACTCAGAGACAAGAAAATTTAGCCGTAACGCACCATCCGGCGGTGCGTTAGGCGCGAGGATAGTTATTTTGTGACCAATCATCAGGGAAATGAGCGCCTAACACACCCTACAATAATTTTATTTTTGCTTTATAAATAACCTCTTAGGGTTAATTAAGGTGAGAATTGCTCACCTTATTAGGGTTGCTGAATGTTAATTACGCTTTGCCATTATCAATTACCAACCCCCACAGATATTTTTAGATATTTAGATGTGCTTAATTGACATAACCACTGGTAAATTTAGTTACAGTTTCCGACTGTATAACCTTGCCATTTTTGATAATATCTAGACTGGCACCAGTAACGATATATTCATATTTGCCATTTTTAGCGACATATCCTGTACCTTCTTCCACATAAGCTGGCAAAGAATAAATTCCTTTACCTGTATGCTTAGAAATGCCTGTATAAAACAGCTTTTTCCGTCGCTCGCAAAGATGAATAATAAAATTAGGAGTTTCAATTCTGGCTGATAATCTTCCACCTCCTGCATATTTGGGACAAGTGCGTACACTAGCTATATTTCCGCTATTTACTGCTGAATTCTTATTAGCTGTTAGTTCTGAGGCAATAGCAGAATTAACACTACCAGTAAATGATAAGGCTGTGCCTAAAGTTGTAGCTAAGATGAATAACAAAGACTTCATTTGTTTTTGAGGATAAATGTTCATGTTCAGTCTATTAATTTGATAGATTTATACTTCACGGAACGATTTAGATTGAATCAAAACAGATATAAAAATCCGATTTGATTATTGTTACAATTTTTGGTATTTGTAGGGTGACAAATACTCGCCACATCAAGGTTTTGATGGGCATTGCCTACATAGCTCAAAAAAATCAAATACTAATCTTATGGAGTAAAATCTATGTTCATATCTACCCATCAGTTATGAGACTTTTCGGATTTTTCTTTGATGTTTATTTGAGAAACTTAGTATCACAGCTGATTAGTTGCCACTATTGTTCCATTTTGCGTTTAAGGTCGTGCTGTAGCTCTTGAAACACATCGACCCACGAGGATGTTAGATTGAACGATTGAAAATATCACGCCACGGATTCCAGATGAGTCCAGTTTTGGCTTCACTTGGATTGTTCTAAACCATATTGCATCTCTGACTTTTCACGGGATCTGGAAAACCCCTCTCCAAACCTCTCCCCTGCAAGGAGAGAGGCTTTAACTTTTCCCCCTTCCCTACTAGGGAAGGGGGTTAGGGGGTTAGGTTTCGCGTTAGCTTTTCCACATAACGTGAAAAGTCAGATTGCATCTGTGTACTAAATGGCGCTAGCAAACCAAACATAGCGCAGCTAGTGAGAAATACTGTTTTAATTGCCTTTGTGGCATTAATCTTTTTTATTTTATATCCCCTGTAGAAAAAACAATAAACCTCGTTTTTCGTGTATTGAAGTCTGGCCTTAGCCTTTCAACCTCTTGCTGAGTTACACGTTGAGGTTTTAGTTTTTATGCAGGAGTTGGGAAGGAGGAATATTAATGGTTAATGTAATTTTCCAACAAAAAACCCGCCTGAGCGGGATGAACACAACAAAACTATGAACAATGAGTACTGAAATTTAGGCAAATTGTCTTAATTCAGCTTCTAGTTGCCGAATTAGTCTTTCATCACCTTTCGCTCTAGCTACTTCTAGGCGGTGCTGTATGTTTCTTTGAATATTTTGTCTGTGTACTTCCTTGGCAGTGCTATTCGCCTTAAATCTAGTTTGGCTCATAGGATTAACCTCTTAATTTTTCTACTTTATGTCTGTTCTTCCTAACATAGCACAATTTTCGTAGTGTATGTTACAGAAAAAAATAATTTAATATAGATATGTTTATTTGTTATGCCAAAAAATTGGTCTAATCAGCCTCTATTGACTTTACTGAGTGATTTTGGCGATCGCGATGTGTATGTAGCTGTAATGAAAGGAGTAATTGCCCAAATTAACCCTAAATTACAGGTAGTGGATTTAACCCATCAAATACCACCGCAAAATATTGCTGCTGCTAGGTTTTGTTTGATGAATGCCTATCCTTACTTTCCAGAGGGGACTGTACATATAGCTGTGGTAGATCCGGGGGTGGGTAGTAAAAGACGGGCGATCGCAGTAGAATTTGCAGATGGGTTTCTCGTGGGGCCTGATAATGGCATATTTAGCGGTGTACTAGCTCAAAGTCCAGCTATCGCAGTTGTGGAACTCACTAATTCCCAGTATTGGTGTACTCCTGAACCTAGCAAAACTTTTCATGGTAGAGATATTTTTGCCCCAATTGGCGCTCATCTAGCTAGTGGCGTATCTCTCCAACACCTGGGACAAGAAATTGCACCAGCCAGTTTGGTACAGATGAACATGAAAAACTGCACTCAGACAGCAACAGGCTGGTCTGGTTGTATTCAATATATAGATTACTTTGGTAATTTAGTTAGTAATATTCCTGGTGATTGTCTACAAGGCAAAAAATGGTGTGTGCAAGTTAGTGGCTTGATGATTCCGGGGTGTGATACCTATAGTGATGTGAAACTGGGAGAGGCTACAGCTTTAATCGGCAGTCATGGCTGGGTAGAAATTGCCATCAATAGCGGTGATGCACATTCACAGTTGCAGATTAACTTGCAAGATCCTCTAGAAGTCATTAGTTATTAGACTAGTACATAAAGGCAAGATGAGAACCGTTGACTGTTGACCAATGACTATGGACTAGTAACTAATGACTACATCAACAATATCTGCACCGGAAGTTTATCAAGGTCAATTTGGGGAGTTTACGATTAATCAGAGCGATCGCAATGGTGTGATTATTTACCGTTCTGGTTTAATGGTAGCAGCCTTGAGTTTTGCCATTGGTACTGCTTTAGTATTATTCACCAATAATCCCATTGCTATTCAAGCCCTAACTCCCTTATACACTTGCTTCAGTTTGGCACTGGGAGTGAGTTTATTGACGATTCATATTTATCTCGCACCATTGCACAGACTATTACAGGTTTTTTGGATAATTGGTAGCATTGCTGCGTTTATCTTCGGACATTCCGACAGTCAACCTTTTGCTGTGACTGTATACAATCAACCTTTGACCATATTGGGAATTGGTTTTACCTTCGCAGCTTTGACGGGGATTTATTTCAAAGAAGCGTTTTGCTTTCATCGTTTAGAAACCAAAGTCCTAACTTTTCTAGTACCCACACTTTTATTAGGACATTTGGTAGGAGTTTTACCAATTCAATGGGAACAAGTTTTATTAGGAACTTGGGCAATTTTATTCTTAATCTTTGCTGTGCGTAAAGTAATACAAGCCATTCCCCCCGATATTGGTGATAAATCCGTATTTGCCTACCTCAAAGATAAAAACTCAGTCAAAGTTGAAGAGACAGAATTAGGACTTACGCAGTGATACGAAGAATCAAGGGTTTGGGCGAGGGTATAGGGGTATAGGGGTGTAGGGGTGTAGGTGTTCAAAACCCTTACACCCCTACACCCTCATACCCTTACACCCCTTCTGAAAAAATAACCTCTGTGCGTAAGTCCTGAGAATAAGAAGCTTTCCCAGTCCCCAATCCCCGATACCCAACCCCCCAAATTTGGGAATACTCAACCCAGTGGGTGTGAGGATGGGAATGTGGGAGAAGAACGAGCTTATTGGTTAGCTTGGGCGCAAATTTCTGGGGTTGGGCCTGTTTTGCTGCGACGACTACAGCAGCATTTCGGTACATTAGCAGCAGCTTGGAATGCTACTCAGGCGCAGTTAGGGGAAGTTGAGGGCTTTGGTTTACAGACTTTAGAAAAAGTGGTAAAACAGCGATCGCGTCTTTACCCAGAACAATTACTCATCCAGCATGAGCAAGAAAACCCCCACTTCTGGACACCAGCCGATACAAACTACCCCCGGTTGTTGTTAGAAACTCCCAGCCCGCCGCCCATGTTGTACTATCAGGGTGAGGTAGATTTACAAGAAAATTGGGGAAACAAACCCTTAGTGGGCATTGTCGGGACGCGTCAACCCTCAGAGTATGGCATACGCTGGACTCGGCAAATTAGTACTGCTTTAGCTAAAAATGGCTTCACTGTGGTTTCTGGTATGGCGGAAGGAATCGACACAGTCAGCCACAGTGCGACTATAAAAGCTGGTGGACGAACTATTGCGGTTTTAGGTACAGGTGTAGATGTTGTCTATCCTCATAAAAATCGGGATTTGTACCAGCAGATTTTGAAAAATGGATTGGTTGTGAGTGAATATCCTGCCAAAACCCCACCCGATCGCACTCACTTTCCTCTTCGTAATAGAATTATTGCAGGGTTAAGTCGCGCCATTTTGGTAATGGAAGCACCAATCAAGTCTGGTGCATTAATTACGGCTACTTACGCCAATGATTTCGGTAGGGATGTTTATGCACTCCCCGGCAGAGTTGATGATCATCCATCCCAAGGCTGTTTAAAATTACTTAGCCAAGGGGCTTCTTTAATTATCCGAGAAATCGACGAACTTTTACAAATGCTGGGAGCGATACCACAACTGGATGTGGTGGATAAATCATCAGTACCAGAACAGTTGAGTTTACCCACGTTATCACCAGAACTACAACGGGTACTTGATGCTATTAGCTTTGATGCTTTACCCTTCGATTTGATTATTCAGCAAACAGGTATGAATGCTGGTTCAGTTTCCAGTGCTTTATTACAGTTGGAATTGATGGGTATAGTTTCGCAGCTACCAGGGATGAGGTATCAAAAATGTTAGAGTTTTGGGCTTTGCTTAAACCGGATTCACTATTAAAAGAAACCGGCGGACTCGTATAAACGTTTTACCATAGCTGTGATTTTTGACCCATAATCTAAATCGGCTGACCAGCGTCCTGAAAGTTCATCAATTTTTGTCGCCACGCCACGGGTGACGAAGCGAAATCTGGGATCTACTACTTCATTGACTAGGGGTTCGAGACTAGCGTAGGCTTTGAGGTGCTGGATGTGCGCCCTGACACCGATTCTGGCACTAGGAAAAGCAGCCGCTTCTGTACCGCCACCAATGGAACCTAAACCAGCAAAGTTATTTTGTTCTGCTTTAATGTCACCACCGAAGCGTAAAAATCCTGTTTCTACACACATTTGACAGAAGGCAATGTCATAATTTACGCCCTCGGCGCTGGCTTCTTCTCGATAGAGTTTAGGTAAGTCAGGAAATTGGGCTAAGGCATTCTCGTTATTGTTTCTCAAGAATAGTTGCATTTGCACTTCTGAGGTAGTTCCATTGGACATGATCCTGTCAATTTGACCAGGACACACTACCAAATTGGAACGTAAGGTGACGGTGCGTGTTGCTGCATCCCAGCTAACGGCCACATTAAAATCTCGTAGTTCCACGGCTTTGACATAGACAATTCGCCGATAGGTAATGCGATTGACATTTGGTGCTTTTGATAAATCAATCCGCAGGCGATCGACTAAATCAATGGGAATGTAAGCGTTACCATTCACTAAGATGCCTTGCTCTGCATAATTCTGCCCGTTAATATTGATATTGATGGGTGGATAATTGGAGTCTGCGGGAGTTCCGGGGTTAGGATCAATCACTCGACTCCATGAAGCCAAACCATCAGCAATACCCAAAGCGAAATCGCGCCGACGATTTTGCAGCAAAGCCCGATCCTCTGGACTGCTAATAAAAGCCACCTGCATGAGTAAAGAAGCGATCGCAATCTGCCGACAAAAGGCCAATCTACCTAAGCCACTGTCTGTATCTGGCTTAACTCCCCGATTTGGTAACTGGGGTACACGGCGTAACAGTCCAACTAACAGCAATTCCCCGTTGCTTTTACGTTCATTATTACTGGCAATATAGAACACACTAGCACCCCGTACAGATGGGCTACTCGCTGAATCCGCATGGACTTCTAGGGATACATCACCCCGACGACCACGAGCATTGATCCAGGCGATAGTATCAGCCGCACTCAAATCGTCAGGAACAGACAAAACTTCAAAACTCCGCGATCGCAATTCTGTCACAATTAAATCTCGTAGCAGAATCATCTCTCTGGCTTCCGTCGTCCCCCCAGCGATTGAGCCTGGATCTACTCCTCCCGCTTCTTTGCCTCCGTGGGCTGCCGAAATAAAAATACGCCCCATCTCCCGTATTTCCTCTGATAAAATTAAGCGTAAGCAATTCTATACACTATTTTGGGCTTGGCAACAATAATTATATGGGGAGGGGGAGGAGAAGAAGCAGGGGAGCAGGGAGCAGGGGGAGTAGGGGAAGAAGCAGGGGAGTAGGTAGCAGGGGAAAACTAATGATTAATGAGTAATGACAACTGACAATTGTACAGACGCGATTAATCGCGTCTCTAACAAATAGCAACCGACAAAAATGCAAATTCCGCGCCTCCATCCAGATACGATAGATGAAGTAAAACATCGGGCTGATATTGTCGATGTGGTATCGGAATATGTGGTTTTACGCAAGCGGGGTAAAGATTTTGTCGGCTTGTGTCCTTTCCACGATGAAAAATCACCTAGTTTTACTGTCAGCCAAACTAAGCAAATGTATTATTGCTTTGGTTGTCAGGCTGGGGGAAATTCGATTAAGTTTTTGATGGAATTGGGTAAGCGATCGTTTGCTGATGTGGTATTAGATTTAGCTAGGCGCTACCAAGTCCCAGTCCAAACCCTGGAACCAGAACAACGGCAAGAATTACAGCGTCAGATATCGTTGCGGGAACAGTTGTATGAGGTGCTGGCTTCGGCGGCGAGTTTTTATCAGCATGCCCTCAGACAATCACAAGGACAAAGGGCGATGCAGTATTTACGCAGCGATCGCCAATTTAATGAAGCAACAATCCAACAGTTCGGCTTGGGTTATGCACCCGCCGGCTGGGAAACTCTCCATCGTTATTTGGTGGAAGACAAACATTACCCAGTCCATCTGGTAGAAAAAGCAGGTTTGATTAAACCCCGCAAGGAAGGGGCTGGATATTATGATGTGTTCCGCGATCGCCTCATGATTCCCATCCGCGATATCCAAGGACGGGTAATTGCTTTTGGTGGACGAACTTTAACAGATGAACAGCCGAAGTATTTAAATTCACCAGAAACCGAACTATTTAATAAAGGTAAAACCCTATTCGCCCTCGATCAAGCAAAGACGGGGATTTCCCAGTCTGATCAAGCCGTGGTAGTGGAGGGATATTTTGATGCGATCGCCCTCCACGCAGCCGGCATTAATCATGCTGTGGCTTCCTTGGGTACTGCCTTGAGTTTAGAACAAGTGCGGCTGATATTGCGCTACACCGACTCAAAACAGTTGGTACTCAACTTTGATGCAGATAAAGCCGGAACCAACGCCGCCGAACGGGCGATCGGGGAAATTGCCGATTTAGCTTACAAAGGCGAAGTGCAACTGAAAATCCTCAACATTCCCGATGGCAAAGATGCTGATGAATATCTGCGTAGCCATACACCGGCAGATTATGGGCAATTATTAGCCAATGCGCCATTATGGTTGAACTGGCAGATTCAGCAGATTATCAAAGACCGTGATTTAAAACAAGCGACTGATTTTCAGCAAGTTACACAGCAATTTGTCAAACTACTCAAAAATATAGTTAACGGCGATACCCGCAACTATTACGTTTCTTACTGTGCAGAAATCCTCAGCTTAGGAGACACCAGACTCATTCCCCTGCGAGTGGAAAATCTCCTCACCCAAATCACCCCAACCACCGCCGCTTATAGCAAACCCCTGTCAACCAGGACGAATGGAAGCCTTTCCCTAGTCCCCAGCCCTAATTCTCCCCTCAATGGCGATCGCAGCCTCCTAGAACTAGCTGAGGCGCTGCTACTGCGGATTTACCTCCATTGTCCCGAACAGCGTCGAGTGATTATTGAAGAACTAGAGGGCAGAAGTTTAGAGTTTAGCCTATCCCACCACAGATTTTTGTGGCAACAAATATTAGAGTCCACAGGCGAACAGGTTGATTTAGTTTCCCGACTGCAAGATATATATTTAGAACTAGCAGAAGAACTTGGGGGAATTTCTCATCTGTTTCATCTCAATGAGAAATCCAAGAAAGAGATTATGCGGACACCCCAAGTTGTACAAGCAGCGATCGCCTGTATGGAACGAGTGTTAACAGAAAAGCGTTATCGTCACTTTCTGGAACTCTGGCAAGAAACTGATCCTGAAACTGAACCAGAAAAATGGCAATCATATTATCAGGCATTCTACACCGAAAAAATCAAGCTACAAGAACTAGACCGACAACGGCAATTTTCCCTAACAGAATTGCTGTAATGCCGTTTCTTGATGTAGAGACGTTGCATGCAACGTCTCTACATCATTTATTTGACGCAACTTCACAGAGAATTGGTATAAATAGATCCCCTACAAAAAACAAAATGTCCGAATCCAGCTAAAATTTTACTAAAAAACTGTCTCCCCCACCTGCATGAATATTCAAGCCAGCTCTAATTCCTTAAATATTTATTCGCTTTTGAGTCAAACTCAACGCTTGCGAGTTAGCGACGGAGAAGTTAAATCCCTTTTCGATGGCTGCATCTCTCCTTCCAAGTTACTTGTACTAATTTGGTCACAGTTAGGGGATTTTGACAATTTAGAATATGCTTGGTGGCTACAAAGACAAAAAGAACAGATTGCAGCCAGAGGAATTATAATTCGCGCTATTGGAATAGGCGATCGCAATTCTGGACTCAAGTTTTGTGAATATACAGGTTTTCCTCCAGAATGGTTGTTTGTGGACGCAAAAGCGGAAATACACAGTATTTTGGGGCTTTATCGCGGTTTATCGCTACAATTGCCCATACTATCAAGTTCACAAAAAGCATGGTTGAATTTAATGCTGATGTGTGCAGGGATTGGTAGTCCCGGAACTCTCAAGGAAGTTTTTCGGGGTTATAAGGGTGATAAGAAAGCACCCCAGTTAATTGCTGATGAGGAAGTTGTGAAGGGTACACCTTTACCACCAATGAAAGGTTCATTTTTTAAAGCTGCTGGTGGAACAGGCTTTCAGCGTCCCTTTGAACTAGCAACCCTGCGCCTGCGAAATATGACCGAAGTTTTGAGCAACTGGAGTACTTATGTACCAGATTCATCTTATTTGACCCAGCGCGGAGGAACTTTTCTCTTTGATTCACAAGGTACATTAATTTATGAACACCGCGATCGCGGTATCCTGGGTTTTGCAGAAAATATGAGCAATCCCTTATCTTTCTTATACGAGTAAGTAGTAATGATCTTATTTATTAATAAGCTCCTATCAGACTATATGTTAAACTGGCTAACACTAAAGAGGTAATAACAACGTAAATAAATTCTCGTTTTATGAAGAATGTGAGTAAAGATATAACGACACGTAAAACGGGAATAGCAATTAATAATAATAGTCCTAGTTGAATGATGGCACGGCGACTACCTGATAATATTGCGTGGAATACACCAGATGGTGAACGAAACTCTGATGGTGTGCCATGAAAAATGTGATAATCAGCAGGCTCAGTACCGTGATTAATTAAGTAGAGTATGCCCCCTAGTAGGACAACTGCACTAGCTGTTAAAACACCATATTTTAAAAGATTGCTGAGTAAATATTCTAATTGCTGTTCAGTTGATAATTCAACAAAATTCCTGCTAACATCAATTTCACAAATGCTAGTAATTTGCCCGATTGCGCTAATTGGTGGTTCTTCTAATTTTTGGTTCTCATTCGCTTCTTGAAGCTGCACAGAGGTAACCACAACTTCAGTTTCTGAGTGTACTGTTGAGTTCCAGCAAATATCAGAATTATATTCATACATTTTACAGCCCTCCTATTAGACTGTTGTAAACCATCTTCAAAGCCATTACTACTAACACCAAACTGAAAACAATCCTCAATATCTGCGTTTTCGCACCTATCAAAACTCTCGCACCCAAAAAAGCGCCGGGTAATACACCTAACATTACAGGCATTGATAGACCCGGATCAATGTAACCTCTAGCTAAATAAACTCCGGCTGATGCGGCGGCTGTGACACCAATCATAAAATTGCTGGTAGTGGTAGAAACCTTGAAGGGTAGGCGCATGGCTTGATCCATTGCTAAGACTTTGAATCCTCCCGAACCAATACCCAGCAAGCCAGACAACACCCCAGCTACTAACATGATGCTAAACCCGGCTGGTACTGAGTGGACGTGATAAGGCATTAATCCATTGGTGCTAGGGTAGGTGCTATTAAGTTGCAGGTAGTTGGCGATAGGATCTGCTGTATCATTTTCTATTTGCTCAAGTCTGGGTCGTTGTGAAAGATACGCAGAATACATCAGTACGATCGCCAGGACAATAGTCAAAGCTTTAACAGAAACAAATGTAGCAATCATCGCGCCGGCGATCGCCCCAATTGTGGTGGAAACTTCTAAAAACATTCCCAACCGCAGATTTGTATAACCTTTTTTAATATAAGTAGATGCAGCCCCCAGGGATGTCGCAATTACAGATACCAGGGAAGCGCCAACAGCATATCTAATATCAACACCAAATACTGAAGTTAATAAGGGAACAATGACAACCCCACCCCCCAACCCAGTTAACGCACCTATAAAACCAGCGCTAAATGAGCCAAGCCAAACTAGTAGAGAAAATTCTAGTATATTCAAAGTTGATACCCCACGATTGGTAAAACTAGACTACTCCCTATTTACGGTAAGAGGTATGGTCTTTATTTTGAATTTTGAATTTTGAATTGATTCATTTAACTCTTCAATTCCCCAAACTTAGGACTCCACCAACCTTTAGCAGTCTGGAAATAAGCTACATTTTGATGTTTTTTGTCAGTGCGAGATGAGGATGCAGAGCAACGCAGCATAGTTTTTTTCTGTCCATCTTTGGTGTAAGTATACTCCTCCAAAGGTTTTTTACATACTGGACATGGGTATGCTGTCAACTGAGTGGGAAGTTTTGTTGTCGGTGAGAGATGATTCTTTTCCCCATTTTCTGCTATCTTGTCATCTTTTGTTCGGGGTGCTTGCCAAGTCTTACTAAATTCACTCCAAAATAAGACTGTGTTTTCACAACCGCTAGTGCATTTGAGGAAGTATTTTTTCTTCAGTTTACTGCTGGGAATTTTGCTGAGAAAGTTATTACAATCAGGGCAACGAGTCCGGCTAGTATCGTATTGACGCGGGGGAAAGGTTTTTGTCGGATTACCTGAATCGACAGCTATGGTTTTGGCTTTGGCTAAAGCAGGGGCAAAATAATTCTGATTCCAAGTGGTTAAGTATATCTGCCAAGGTTGTTTTCCTTCGGCGATCGCATCTAGGGCATTCTCCATTTTGGCAGTAAATTCCGCTTCTAGTAAATCCGGTAGGGCTTTTTGTAAGAAAGTATCAACTTCTAAGCCTAGATTTGTTGGGTGTAGGTTGTCTTTGGTCAGTTCGATATAACCTCGCTTCTTCAGGGTGGCAATGGTGGGAGAATAGGTACTGGGACGACCAATACCTTTACGTTCCATCAGTTGCACTAACTTGGGTTCGCTGTAGCGTGGTGGCGGTTGGGTTTGTTTTTTCTCGTGACCAGCATTTTCTAAACTTACCATTTGCCCTTGTTGCAAGGTGGGTAAGAGGGTATCCTTGCTGAGATTAGGCCAGTAGCGGGTATAACCGAGAAATTCGACTACTTGTCCTCTTGCTTGCCAGAGAATTTGACCAGACTGGGTAATTACCACCGTTTTTCGTAGTTGGGCTGGACGACATTGGGAAGCGATCGCCCGTTTCCAAATCATCACATACAAGTTAAACTCATCCGTGGATAGTTCTATTCGCAACTGGGCGGAAGGACGAAACACATCAGTGGGGCGAATCGCTTCGTGTCCTTGTTGGGCTGTCTTACTACTGCGATGTCTTGCAACCTGCTTCGGTACATTCTGGGGATCATTTTGTTCCAACCACTGACGCGCACTTTCACAAAACTCTGGACTCAACATTACCGAGTCTGTCCGCATATATGTAATCAACCCAGCCTCATACAACTTTTGGGCTAGCTGCATCGTCTTCTCTGGCGCGAACTTCAACTTAGAACCAGCCGCTTGTTGCAAGGTGGAAGTAATAAAAGGTGGGGGTGGTTGACGGTTGGCAATTTTTCCCTCATACTGCACAATTTGGTGGGGATGACGGCGTGCTTCTTCTACTAAACGATTAGCTTCTGCTTCCGCCAGTACGCGGGTAGACTCAGGTGCAGTTGTGCTATTTCCCGCCGCATCATCATGAACCTCTACTTCTGCTTCTGGAGAGTCTGAGCGAGTGTTGACTGCACCTTTATAGAAAGCGCGGAAACCTTCAACATAATCAACCCAAACACTCCAATAATCTTGAGGTACAAAACTTTGAATTTCTCTCTCCCGTTGACAAATCAGGTGGAGTGTAGAACTCTGCACTCTCCCCACACTCTTAGCCCCATTATTTAACGCCCAAACCAGAGGACTACCCTTATACCCGACCAACTTATCTAAACAATCTCGACACAATCCCGCCCCGACTAAATTTAAGTCCAGTTTGCGCGGATGAGCGATCGCACTCTGTACCGCCGAGGCTGTAATCTCTGTATAGACAACTCGTTTCGGTTCTCTCAATCCCAGTACTTCCTTGAGATGCCAAGCAATGGTTTCGCCTTCCCTATCCGGGTCAGTCGCCAACACAACTTCACTCACCTGCTTCGCTGCACTCTTTAACTGCTGGATAGTTTCTTTTGAACGTTGGTCACGCGGTACATAGTGACACTGCACACTACTACCATCCATGCTGAACCCCAAAGCATCCTCACCCTCATCACTCAGTTCCCGAATGTGTCCACAAGAAGCACGGACAATCCACTCAGAACCCAAAATCTGACTGAGCTTTTTCACTTTACCCGGAGATTCAACCACTAGCAGGCGTTTCGGCATAAACAATTCCAAATTCAAAAGTAAGGAAATCAGATATCACAAGGGTTTCTGAGGAATGGATCTATTACTGAATTTTGGAGAATTGATATTAGTTGTTTTGCGATACTAGACAACCCTAGAGTATAGTACATTTTAGTATTTGTGTACTATACGAAATATTTCATACATGAAAATAAAAACAAAATCAACCAGAATTTCAGCATTTAGCTCGCTAATTAAGTTAAAAGAAGCATTAACTTTACCTGGCTTTTGGTAAATGTTTTAGGGAACAGCAATAATCAAATTACTCTACTCTCGCGTCCCATATAGCGATACCATCACCCCACATCTTCACATAACTTAATATATGTATCTTGACTTAACCTACATAACCCTGCATACTAGTAAAGCGAAATAATCTTATGTATCACTAAAAATATTAAAAAAGCTTAGTGAGTCAAGATTATGGGGTTATAGCTCAGTTGGTAGAGCGCTGCAATGGCATTGCAGAGGTCAGCGGTTCGAACCCGCTTAGCTCCATTTATAAGTCAAATACTTACCCTTAGTTTTTATTGCGACAACAACTATTATTTTTCCCAAGTAATAACCAATAGTTGTTATTGCATAACTTTATCATGATTAATTGCCAGATACTCAACTTCTTAATTCATAGAACTTACGCATGAAGACGAAAAATCAAGGGTCTGGACAAGGGTGTAGGTGTGTAAATATTTAAAACCCTTACACCCTTATACCCTTAGGAACTTTCAGATAAAAAAATGTCCCAAATGTGGGGTGCGTCAGTATGAATAATTTCCTGTTACAGTTAGATTTTATCGCACTGACGCACCCTACTAACTGTCAATTTGGAATAATTTATTTTTTGGTGTTCCCTTAACCCCTTACACCCAGTCTCAACAGACAACCTGGGTGCGTAAGTCCTAATTAAATCAGGCAGCTATGATACAAACCGGAACTCTTTTATAAGCAGGTGTGCCGCTTTGTGGATCAATTTTTGCTTGAAATAAAACATTAGCTTCAGGATAAAACATAAAACCTACACCCTCACGAATTGCCCCACAAATAATTTCAATATTGTCTAACTTTCCCTTATCTCCTTTGACTATGACTCGCTGATGTTCCTGGAATCCCGCTTTTTTTACATCAAAATAATTCATTAAAATACAGTGACGATGAGGCATTCCTCTGTATTTATCTTCACTACGATAAACTACAGTATTATGTTGACCATAGCTGCGCCCTGTTCCCAAAATTAGCACAATTCCTGGCTGATTTTCTGCCACACCAAACTCTGCTTTAGTTGGTAATGATAATTGTGGTAAAGGTGTAACAAACATTTGCGCCTTACCATCAGATGTAGGAAATTTTGGTTCTTCTAAAATCCGCCCTTCAATGAGAAATTCCTGTTTAGTTTGGTCAATTGTGGCAATTTTTTCATAACCAGGAATAGTTTTAGCAATTAATTCTCTGGTATAAGCTGTATCTTGCAGTTTACGCCAATTTATCGGTGTTTCACTATGTAAACGATGGGCAATTTCTGTAATTAATTCTATTTCTGAAATCAAGTCAGTATTAGATGGTTGTAAATGACTTTTACCTTCATCATTTAACCTCACAAAATTATTGCCTGATTCAGTTGTAGTTTTGTGGGGATTCTCAAAACGATTGAATACAGGTAATATTAGAGTTTGCTGTTTAGCTAATCCGTGAAAATGTCCTAAGTTCGGTTTAGTCGCCACATAAAAAATGGTATCTATTTGCGATAATGCCTGTTTTGCTTGCTGTAAGTCTGGGTTGGCTGCATACAGATTTCCCCCTAAGCAGAATAGTGTATCTATCTTTCCTGTTTCTGCTGCTTCTATTAAGTCACGGGTATGATAACCAGGAGTTTCGTTCAGAGGTTTTCCTAATAGTTGAGATAAGGCTTGTTTGATTTCTTCTCGCAAATTTACAGTCACACCCATCGAACCAAATCCTTGCACATTAGAATGTCCTCGAATGGGCATAGTTCCAGCACCAATTTTACCAGCGTTACCTGTAATTAAGGCTGTATTAGCAATACTAAAAATGTTATCTACGCCGTTAGCTTGTTGAGTTACGCCCATTGCCCAGGCAAAAACTACACGCGCGGATTTCCCAATTATATAAGCTGTAGCTGTGATTTCTTCTTGAGATATACCACAGGTATTAGTAATGTCATCCCACGATATATGATTAGCGTAATCTACAACTTTTTGCCAATTGCGAGTATAAGCTTTGAGATATTCTATTTGGATTAAATTTTGTTCTATGAGTGATTTCTGCAACCCTACAAATAATGCCACATCACTCCCAGGAATTGGTTGTAAATATAAGGAGGATATATCTGAACCGCCTGTGAGTAAGGATTTGATAGGAAATGCAGGAGAGGCAAATTTAACTAGTCCGATTTCTACTTGTGGGTTGATAATAATTACTTTCCCGCCTCTTTCCCGCAACTTAATTAATTCGTTCATCAAGCGCGGATGGTTCGCTGGTGCGTTAGAACCAATTAAAACAAGACAATCACTATGTTTTAGGCTCTCTAGGCTTACCATTGATGTACCTGAGCCAAAAACTTTTTTTAACCCCACTGTTGAGGGAGCGTGACACAAATCTGAGCAGTCTGCTAGATTATTACTACCTAGCGATCGCATGAATAATTGTAGTAAATAGGCAGCTTCATTAGATGAACGTCCAGAACTATAACTAGCAATTCGCGCTGGTGGTAAATTAAAGGCTTGTGTAGCAATTTGGTAAACTTCTTCCCAGCTAATACGTTGATAATGGGATGAACCTGATTTGAGAATCAGAGGATAACTTAATCTACCCAAGCGATCGCATTCTTGAGAAGTGAGGTTTTGTAATTCACTGATGCTATGTTCTTGGAAAAAATCTTGTTTAATTCCTGGTTGTAATTCCGCAGCGATCGCCTCTACACTTTTAGCACAGCGTTGTAAATATTCTCCTGCTTCATTGACAAATCCCCCTTTTTGTCCGCCCGTACCCCAAGCACAGGATAAACACGCACTTTTATGATTGAGAGTTTGCCATAATTGTAATCCTTGTGGTGAGAGAGTTTGTTCTACCCAATACTGAATCACTGGTAAACCACCCCCAGCCGGGTAGCTAGACTTGCTTTCAGATGAGTTATCCATACTTAGCTAAATCTCAACTCGCTTTACTAACTATTATTGCTAAAAATATTTGCCCTCATGAATTGAAAGGGGTGTAGGGAAAAAACATCTTTCATAAGCTGTTACGCATTTAAATTGTATATTTCGCACTCAGGTTGTCAAAAGTCCACAGTCCACAGTCCAAGCTAGCCTTTGACTCTGGACTCTTGACTATGGACAGCCCTGACGCAAGAATATTTGATTTAGGTGCGTATCACCTTATTTGACTGTGAAACTTGCTTCATCGGGACTGCCTTTTTCAATTAGCGTTTTGCCTGCTTCTCAAAATACTGTTGATGTTCCTCTGTTGCTAAGTAATATTCACTCTTGTGCTTAATCTCGGTCACAATATCGCGTTCAAATCTGCCCGATACCTGAAGCTTGGCTTTTGACTGCCGTGCTGCTTCTGCTTGCTGCTCATTGTGAAAAAAGATCACAGACCTGTACTGTTCTCCTTTATCTGGCCCCTGGCGGTTTAGGGTTGTCGGGTCATGAATATCCCAAAAAACTGCTAACAAATCTTCATAACTAACAAGTTGAGGGTCATATTCTATTTGCACCACCTCAGCATGACCAGTTATCCTCGACAATACATCAAGGTAGCAAGGGTTAGGGAAATGCCCTCCCATATAGCCGACTGAGGTTGATACTACTCCTTTTACCTGGCGAAATGCCGCCTCCACGCCCCAAAAACAGCCAGCCCCAAATGTTGCTTTCTCCATAGGTGTTTGTGTACTCCCACTTTTTAATTCCATCTTCATCTATGCACAAATAGATAATTCATAAAGGTGAGCTTTTTGTCAGGTGAATCTACTTATAATGATTGCAGCATCCACCAATTACCCCCCCGCTACTCATGGCAATAGTTCAACTGATTGAACCTGAAGTTAAAGATTTGGGTGGGTTTGTTGCCCGCCGCAGTTTGCCATATCCTCATCGTCAAATGGTCGGGCCGTTTATCTTTTTTGATCATCTTGGCCCATCTGTTTTACCACCCAACAAAGGTATTGATGTACGACCACATCCTCATATCAATCTTGCCACCCTAACTTACTTGTTCGATGGTTCCATAATGCACCGCGATAGTTTGGGTATCGTACAAGAGATTCAACCGGGTGCGGTGAACTGGATGACGGCGGGAAAGGGGATTGTACATTCAGAGCGATCGCCCGACTTTGACCGTCTCAACGAAGCTACCATTCACGGTATCCAAACCTGGATTGCTTTGCCTGTTGAATACGAAGAAACTGATCCTTGGTTTACTCATTATCCAGCTGAAACCCTTCCCACCTGGAATGAGAATAATGTTACTATCAAGCTTATTGCTGGAGAAGCACATGGCTATACCTCACCTGTGAAAGTTTTTTCACCCATCCTCTATTTAGATGGGGTGCTGGCTCCCAATGGTCACTTCACTATTCCTACTGATTATTCAGAGAGAGCCGTATACAGTGTTACGGAAGGGATAAGTATTAATGACGAACCTCTAGAGGCATATCGCCTGGCTATCCTAGAGTCAGGCCACGAAGTCAAAGTTTCTGCTACTGACGCTGCTCGGTGTATTGTGATTGGTGGAGAGCCATTGGGTACACGCTACAAATGGTGGAATTTCGTCTCTAGCCGACCAGAGCGAATAGAGAAAGCCAAAGCCGATTGGCGAGACTGTCGCTTTGCTACTGTGCCAGACGAAACAGAGTCGATTCCACTGCCTGAAGTGGTGACAGAGGCTAATCCTTTGTAGTTAGGCGATCGCCCTCCCGTATTGGTACAAAATCACTTTATTGCAACCATCTGATTTATTGAAAAGTAGCCTAGATATCTTGCAAATAAACCCATTTACCAGTACAAAGCCCGTAGGCTTAATCAAAATCGCGTAGTCAAATGAATAAAATCTTGTTCTTATGTACAGGTAACTACTACCGCAGTCGCTTTGCCGAACACCTATTTAATTGGCTGGCTACCAAACAGGGGTTAAATTGGCAGGCTGATTCCAGAGGATTAGCACTGGAACGGGGTGTAAACAATGTGGGGGCAATTTCCCAATACGCGGCTGAGGCTTTAGCAGCGCGTTTAGTGAATATATCTGATGATGAACGGTTTCCCAAGCCAGCCTGTGAGCCAGATTTTCAATTAGCTACCAGGGTTATTGCCCTAGATGAAGCAGAACACCGTCCACTAATGAATGAGCGCTTTCCTCAATGGGTTGATGCAATTGAATACTGGCTAGTTCATGACATCGATAAAACCTCTGCAACCGAAGCCCTTGGGCAAATTGAGAAACATTTACTGCAACTTATAGAACAATTAACTCAAAGTTAGGAAGAAAATCATCCGCCTTCTTCAAACTGTGATTAATCGATTTAAATTGTCTTTTGCTGAATTAATTAAACTTTCAATAGTATTAATCAACTCATGCTCTAAATAAGGTTTTGATAAATAAGCTTTTGCACCTAATTCTTGGGCGAGTTGACGATGCTTTTCCGCACTACGAGAAGTGAGAATGATTACAGGAAGTTTGGTGTATTTAGGATTGTGTTGCATATGGCTTAAGAATTCAAAGCCATTCATCCGGGGCATTTCTAAATCGGAAACAACAAGTTGAATTTCTGGGTGTCGTTGTAACTGTTCTAAAGCTTCGGCACCGTTTTGTGCTTGGATTACTTGATAACCAGATTTTTGCAGAGTTAAGGATAGGGTTTGCCGCAAACTAATGGCATCATCTACTACTAAAATTACTTTTGATAATTTGTGATGAGTCTCTACAGTAGCGGATAATAAAGGTAGAGAGGGAATAGTAGATGGGGATATTGATAAGGCTTTTTGATTGGCATATTCATCTGCTGGTAGTGTCAAGGTATCAAGGGTTGCCTGCATCTCCACAGACTCTAATAGTAAAGCACCATCAATAACTAGCATAAGGTTACCATTAGCTAAACTACTGGAACCATAAACATATTTGGGGGGAGCGATCGCATTCCCCAATGGTCTAATTACTAGTTCTTGTTCACCAATAATTTGGTCAACTTGTAAAGCGAAAATGCCTTGGTTTCGTCTCAGCAATAACACAGGATGATTTATCTCTTCTGTATTATGCTCAGGCAATAAATTACTCGTATTCAAATTATTAAAGCAGCTACCATTGTAATACATCAACTCTGAGAGTTGATGCAGACTAAGCATAGTATCTTCATTACCACTATCCCAGTGTAAAACGCGTTTACCTTCAAATTCTTGAATTTGTTGCGCTGAGGGGATAACTATTTTTTCAATACTATCCAATAGTAGAGCATAAACAACGCCGCCAGCTTGTACCAGCATTAATTGATCGGTAGTCATAGAAAAGGGTATTTTAAGGATAAATTTTGTGCCTTGATTAGGCAAAGTCTGCACAGAAA
Source organism: Anabaena sp. CCY 9910 (assembly GCF_963920875.1). Classification (NCBI taxonomy): domain Bacteria; kingdom Bacillati; phylum Cyanobacteriota; class Cyanophyceae; order Nostocales; family Nostocaceae; genus Anabaena; species Anabaena sp. CCY 9910. The sequence continues at coordinate 84,912 of NZ_CAWUDJ010000009.1, forward strand.
TTGAGCCGTTGAGTGCTTGCAGTTGAGAACGGACAATATCTAGTCCCATCCCGCGTCCAGAAAGTTCACTAACTTTTTCAGCAGTAGTAAATCCTGGTGCGAACATGAATTCTAAGAGTTCAGAATCATTGACTTGAGATAAATGGCCTTTGGATTGATCTTTGTTGGAGATGAAATTCAGTTCAATAGCTTTTTTACGAATGCTATCTAACTTTAAGCCTTGTCCATCATCTCTGACTTCAATAATTGTTTGACTCCCTTGATGATAAGCCCAGATTTCAATCACACCTTGTTCTGGTTTACCGCGTTCTCGGCGAACTTCTGGAGATTCAATACCATGATCGAAAGCATTACGGACTAAGTGTAATAGGGGATCATACAGCTTTTCAGCGATCGCCTTATCTACTAGCACATCTGTACCAGTAAATTTTAAATCCACCCGTTTGTGGTAAACAGTACTGAGGTTTTTTACCATGTGGGGAAAGCGGCTGAGGATATTTTCTAAAGGCAACATCCTCGCTTCAACTAAATTATCTATCAAATTGAAAGCTAAATTTTGTTTTTTATGACTAATTTGAGTAGCTTGCTTAAATAAGAAATCGATGGACTCTGTTGCCTCTTGTAATTGTGATGTCTCTTCTATGGCTTCGTGTAATGTCAGATGAAATTCTGTATAAGCATCCATTTCTAAGGGGTCAAAATTAACTGAGGCAAAGCTTTGTGTATGTTGTGTTGCTAAACTTTGCCGTTGTAGTGGTAAATCACGGAGTTGATTTAAAGTTTCTTGGTGTTTGTTAAGACGTTGTAATAACTGCTCAATAATTTCTTGCACTTGTTCATCATTTAAAGTGCGTCTTTTTTGGTTAATCAGCAGTTCACTAGCTAAATAATTAATGCGTTCTAATCCCTCAACTTCTACACGTACAGATGAGCTTTTATGAACCTTTTTACCTTGATGATTTTTAACTTTATCGATTGTTGAATCATTAACAACATCAAGAGCTGTTTCTGTAATTTCTGTACTTAATTTTTCGGCTACAGCTAAAGATGTTGTAGATTCGGAAATATCGTCCACTTCTATTTGTGGCTCAACTTGAGTATCATCTTCATTAGCTTCTCCTCCCCAAATTGCTTCTAAAAGTCCATCATTGATGTTGGATGAGGAAGTTGATATATCTTTAAAAACGAGAAGTTGTTGTAATTTAGGGTTATCAGTCCAGTTTTTTTCTTGGGCAGTAATAGGAGGATATTGCTTATATTCTTGAGCGACTAAAGCGATTTTAGTTTGGATAGCTTGGATAAGGAGAATACTATCGGCAGTTTTTTTAACTGAATACTGGAATTTTACAACTGCCAAAAGTATTATTAAAATAATACCTTGACGATAAAGACAAAGACCTTTGCTATCTACTTCCTGCTGCACAAATTCCAAAAACTCACCTAGCCAATTTTCGATATATTCAATTGAACTAGAAAACTCATGATTAGTGATAAGTAAATCCCATTTTAAAGCTGATTCTGGTATTTCTCTTTCGTGGTTAAACCAGCCAAAAATATAATGAACTACCTTCAAATATAATTGAGCAGTTACAGGTTGAAGGCATTCGCTTTTATTATTGTTTAATGTAGTTAAAAACTGATAAAATTCCTCTTGTCGAATTAAAAATTCTGAATTAACTTCCCCAGATGCCTGATTTGTCACAACTGATGTTAATTGCTGTAAAGCAGCAGAAGGTGTACCACCATGAGTGCGATCGCCTGCTAAGATGTTGCGTTGTGCCTGCTCTAAATCGGCATGGGCAATCTCAGTAATTTGGCGCACTTGAGAAGGATTAGCTTGTAGGGCTGTCAAAGCTGTTTGTGCAATTTCGCCAAAGCCAGGTAAATTTAAAGATTCTGCCAATCCGACAAATACTTCTAATTGGGAACTAAAAAAATTTATTAATTCTGTATCATCTTCTATATTGTTAAGAGATTCAATAATACTGCCTAAACGTTGCTGTACACCTACTTCAAATATAGATTGAACAATATCGAATCCCAACTCTTCAGATGTAGGGATGTGAGAATCATCACCAAAATTATCGCCTAATTTTTCTTGGAGTTTAGCAAATATATCAGTAGCTCTTTGTAAAAGTTCTTCTTCGTTAATAATGCTGCCTGTTAATTCTGATGTTAATGCCAATTGCAAACATTCATAGGACTGAAACAAATAAGTTTGTAACTCAGCATCTATTATTACCTTGGGGCTATATAAAGCCTTGAACACATCCTCCAAAGAATGAGCTATCATCTGAATTGTTTTTAGCCCAACAGTAGCAGCACCACCCTTAATTGTATGAGTAGCCCGCATTAAATTATGAACTCTAGCTACACTATGATTTTCAGCTAGACTGAATAATTCTTGCTCGATAGTTTGAATTAAATCTGGCGCTTCCGCTAAAAAATAAATATAGCCTTGTTCACGAATCTCGGTATCAGTCATCATAATTTGGGTACTGGGGATTGGATACTGGCGATTGGGTAGGTTATTTTGTCAAGATAGTTTTGAAGGTTGGCAGGTAGGACTGTAGTACTGTAGAGACGTTGTATGCAACGTCTCTACATCATTTATTTGGTGCAAATTCATGGAGAATTGGTATGAGGACTAAAACCTTTAGTAAAAAATTGACACATTACTAGCTAGTTCCTAGCCCCCAGTCTCCAGTCCCCAGTCCCTAATTATTAATTCACTTTGAACTTACTAGCGGTTGTTAACAAATCTTGTGCCATACCTGATAAGTCTTGGAAAACGGTGGCAATATCTTGTGATTCTGCAAAAGTTTTTTTGGCGATTTCTGCCACATCTTTCATTGAATTTGTGACTAATACAGATTGCCCCATTTGTTTTTGAGTTGCATCAGTAATTTGTTGAATTAGTTGGCTAATTTCGGCAGTTGCAGAAACGATCGCATTTAAGTTGTGCCTTGTTTCACTGACAAAATTCGTTCCTTCTACTACCTGCTGAATCCCGGTTTCCATCGCCACCGCTACTTCTCCAGTTTCCGTCTGAATTTCTTGGACTAATTTTTCAATTTCAATTGTGGCGGCGGCTGACTGGCGAGATAAAGAACGGACTTCATCGGCTACAACTGCGAAACCTTTACCATATTCACCTGCACGGGTGGCTTCAATAGCGGCGTTCAAAGCCAAGACGTTTGTTTGGGTGGCAAAACTACTAATCAAGTTCACCACTTTGGAGATTTTTTGCGAAGATTCACTCAGGCGTTTAATTTTTTTGCTTGTTTGCGCTACCGTTTCTCGAATCGCTTGGATGGCTTGAACTGTTAAGTTCATCGCTGCATCACCCGATTCGACGGTTTTGTTTGCTTGTTGTACCGCCACTTGTACCAACTCGGCGCTAGTTACCACAGCTTGGGTAGAGTCGAGCATCTGTTGAATTTCACCCAAGGCTGTGGTAATTTCTAGTGATTGTTGTTTGGCTAAGTTATTCAAGCCTGCAAGTGAAGCATTGCTATCACTGGAGGTTTGGGCGACTTGTTGAGAAGATGTTTGCACTTGTAAGACAATTTGCCGCAAGGCTTGCAAGGTGTTATTGTAAGCGTCGGCGATTGTGCCTAGTTCGTCTTCTGTAATTGGTGCGCGGACTGTCAAATCACCATTTAAAGCTGGTCGCACAGCCATTAGTAGTTGAATAGAACGCTGTTGCAGTAACTCTTTGGCTGCTTTTTCTCTGGCTGCGGCTTCTGCTAACTGTGCTGATTGTGCTTGCAGTTGTTGCAGATATTCTGTCTGTTGCAGCGCTAATCCTAATTGGTCACCAACCCTTGCTAATAAGCTGACTTCGGATTGTTCCCAGTCACGGAGGCCAGAATTTTGATAGGCTGCTAGCAATCCCCATAATTGTTCATTACAGAAAACAGGAACAATTACATATGCTTTAACTTCAAATTGTTCTAGAATTTCCAAATGGCAGGGAGAATGACCAGCTTGAGAAATATCATTGACAACAAAGGTTTCCCCTTTGGCATATCTACCACCTTGTGTTTCTTGAATGTAGGTATCTTCCCAAACAGTTTTAATATCATTCCCTACAAGTTTGACCCAATTATTACCTACTGATTCTGCCACGAATTCACCACCCCAATTAGGATTGAAGCGATAAACAGCGACGCGATCGCTCCTTAATAATTGCCGGACTTCTTGGGTAGTAATTTTGAAAATATCATCGATATCTACCGCTTGACGAATGCGGTTAACTATCTTAGTAAAGGATTTTTCCTGTTCTGCTATCTGAGCTATTTTCTCAGATTTTATTTGTACCTGTTCTAGATAGTCTAATTGGGATTTAGCCAGGCTAAATTGCAACGCAATTTGAGTTAAAAAGTTGACTTCCCAAGATTGCCACTCGCGGGAGCTAGAGTTTTGGTATGCTGCCAGCAAGCCCCATAATTTATCTCCAAAAAAGATAGGCACAATGATATAAGCTCTAGCTTCAAACTGCTCTAATGTCTCGATATGACAGGGTGCAAAACCTGCTGTATAGATATTATTGACAATATGATGTTCTCCTCTGGTATATCGTCCACCTTTAGTATCTTGGAGGTAGGTATCATCTATAACAGTTTTAATATTTGGCCCCACCACTTTTGTCCATCCAGAAGCAACTGACTCAGCGACAAACTCGCCACCCCAATCAGGATTGAAACGATAAACAGCGACGCGATCGCACCGTAATGATTGACGTACATCTTGAGTGGTGGTTCTAAAAATAGTTTCTACATCTGAAGCTTGGCGAATACGGTTAACTATTCTAGAGAAGATTTTTTCTTGTTCAGCAATCTGCATCATTTGCTCAGAATGCAATCGCGTTTGTTCTAAATATTCTGCATGAGAAATAGCTATGCCAAATTGCAACCCTACTTGAGCCAAAAAACTAGATTCCCACTCTAACCACTCACGGGTACCAGAGTTTTGATAAGCTGCCAATAAACCCCATAATTTTTCCGCAGCAAAAACAGGAACAATAATGTAAGCTTTGATTTCAAACTGTTCTAAAATTTCTAGATGGCAAGAAAAATGACCAGCTTGATAAATATCGTTAACGACAAAACTTTCTTGATGGCGATAACGTCCACCTTGGGTTTCTTGTAAGTGGGTATCTTCCCAAACAGTCTTGATATCAGGGCCTACTAGTTTTACCCAACCACTACCTACAGATTCCGCGACAAATTCCCCACTCCAATCAGGATTAAAACGGTAAACAGCGACGCGATCGCACTTCAACAATTGACGGATTTCTTGAGTAGTGCTTTGGAAAATCTTATCAGTATTTGATAGCCGTAAGATTTTCTCCATCACTTTAGATACAGCTTGTTTAGCCTGATTTTGCAGTTGTAATTGAGTTTGAAATTCAAAATTCTGCAATCTATAGGTTAACTCTGTACTAACTTGGGTTAATAGTGTAATTTCTGTTTCTTGCCAGTTTCTAGCATTGACGCAGCCAGTGACCACCAGCAAACCCCATACTTTACCATCTGCAACTATTGGCAAACTTAAACTAGCTTTAATTTGGAATTTATCTAATAATTGTTTTTGATAGGGAGTAAGTTGGATTTGAGCAACATTATTAATAGCTATTGGCTCTATATAGTCTTGATTCGTGTCTAAACCAAAGGTAATCCCTGGAAGAAATTCCCCCATAGTTGGTGTCCAACCAAGAGTTCTTGATTCTGCTAAAACTTTACCAGACTCAGGTGAAGTAAACTGATAAATTAACGCGCGATCGCAAGCAATTTTTTCTCGAACTTTCGCCACAGTAATTTTTAAAACTGCATCCCACTCTGATACTTGGCGCATCTGCATGATGATATCTTGCAACTGCTGTCGCCACATTTTTACTTGTTGGGCGCTCTCATTGACTCCGATTTCTTCTTTCTGGACGTTATTGGCTAAGTTAGGATTTTCTAATTGAGAAGCTGTGGCAACTTTCTCATTTTCCTTGCTGTTATATTTTGCGATCGTCATCTGAATCAACCTCAATTTTTTTTAGTTTTATTATTTGATATTTGCTAATTAATGTTACACTTGTATTAATAGATATGTAATTGTTAGCAAATCTAAGTTATTGTGGTGATTATAGGTTTTAAAAACTATAATCAATAGCGCTGGATTGATGATTAGTTATGAGTAACCCACATAGGAGAATGAATAATAGCACTAGCATCTAAATTGAACATCATTTTCTCATCATTATTAATGAAGTATCCCTGCAAAAAATCAGTAATGGATGATGAAAATAATTCAGCAGCAGGTGCTTTCATTTGATTATTATCTAGAAACTCAATATCCATCATTTGCCGGACTATAATCCCTAAATGCTTACCATCATCCTCCAACACAATTGCCATCATTTTTGCCAGAAAGTTGCTTGTATGTGATAGTGGTGGGTAACCTAGCATTTCTTCTAAATCTACTAACCACAACATTTCACCGCGCCAGTTGTATACACCCATAACACAAGCTGGCATTTGGGGTACGCCGCATATATCAGCCAAAGATACTTGTAAAACTTCTGTAATATGCTGTAAGGAAATCACTGCTGTATCTTTGATTCCCAAATTAAAGCTTAAAAATTTCTGCTGGCTTTCCAAATTTTCACCCTTTAATTTATTTAGTATTCGGTTAATTTCTAGAAAATTTTATCTAGAAAGTCTCTTGAGAGTTAAGGTTAACTCTTCCTGATTGATAGGTTTAGAAAGATAAGCTTCTGCCCCTAGCATATTTCCCCAAGTTTTATCTACATCACTATTTTTGGTAGAGCAGAAAACCACAGGAATATTGCTAGTCTTTGGATTATTTTTCAGTTCTCGGCAAATTTCAAACCCACTTTTACCTGGTAAAATTACATCCAGAAATATTAAATCTGGTTGAGTTACATCTAATTTTTCTTGGGCTTCTTCACTGCTTGTGGCACTAATAACAGAATAGCCAGCTTGTTGTAAGTAACGAATAAGAATTTCGCGGTCGGTGAGACCATCCTCGATAACTAACACAGTATTCATGATAATTCTCTGTAAAATTGTAGGTTTTTAGCTAAAATATCAAAGATAAGTTGTGTATTTAATCCTGATAATTACAGGCTAGCGGTTTGTTATAATTTTGATATCTTACTGTTAAATATGGCTCAGGAAAAATACGTATACTTCAGATTTTCTTGACTGAAATCTACTTATTTATTGCAAATAATTATGTACCAGATTTAACAATAATTTATCCTGAAAAGTAAATTACTCTAGAGCATCAAAATATTCGATTTATTCATCAATTATGGACACTGATTATTGGCAAAATTCTAAATGAGATCCTGTTTTTGCTGTAGATGTAGGTTGTATAGGTAAGTATTTACGGACTACACTCATCACCCTATCTGCTGCTACGGGTTTTGTGAGAAAGTCGGTAGAACCGACAACCTTAGCACGTACTCGATCTAAAAGACCATCATTGCCTGTTAAGATAATTACTGGTGTGTTAGCAAAAGTAGGAATTCGCCGCAATTGCGTACATATTTCATAACCACTAGCCACTGGCATGATTAAATCTAAAAAAATCAAGTCTGGTTTTTCTTGAATCAGCAGTGGTAACGCCTGTACAGCATCTTGAATTTTGATGAATTTCATCCCGTTGGCGGTGATAATATCTTCCAGAAGTTTACAGACCTGTGGACTATCATCTACACAGGCTATCACCGGAACCTTCGATTTTGTCGGTTGTGCAGAGGTCGCCTTATTGAGAGTTTCTACCACAGCTAAAGGTAAATCAGGCAACTCCACCAATTCGATGATTCCTTTAAGGACGTAGGGTAGCAAAGAACGCGAGACTGGTAAAACATTCTGCCTCATTTTGGCAGCCAAATCTCGCAATGTGGATTTGCCATTAATTAAAGTGACAAAATTTTTATAGACAGATGGACTTACCTGTTGCTGGAGTTGTTCTGGTCTGCAAATTACTGGTGCTAAGTCAGGACAAATATTTACCAGGCCTGCTTCTGACCAATTTTTCCACGATTCTAGCATCTGTTTCATTGATACATCTGCACTCGTGAAACTCATTGGTGTCTCTAGGATAACTTTTTGGTTACGTTCGCAACTAATAGAGACGAAATTACTTTGTTGGGCTAATTCAAACAAAAGTTCGTTGATGGTATTATCAACAATATTATGAATTTGCTCCCGTTGAATCTTCTGCTTTTTATACAAAATTTCCAATAGGCGATAATCCCAGTAATTCATCGAGATATCTTGCGGGCGCAGCTGCATTTTATCAACATCAATCTGTGGGCAATGTTGCGCCATGAGTCTGCGCCAGCGACGAAAAGGATGAGTTCCTCCTGTTGCCCAAACTATCCTACCCAAACGATAATAGAAAGTCCATTGCTGCCCTTTAGGACTATTAATAATTAACTGTCCATTATATTGGAGTTGGGTACAAGTTTTAAATTCATTAAGTACGTTATTTGATACCATCAGACCGTGGGAAATTGTACTTGATACCTGTGATTTAAAAATCAGCCTTCTCAAAACCCCAACTAGTAATCTACTTATTTTTGACAAATGAGTTTTGTCAAATAATAGTTTCTTGACTTATAGCTTAATTAACTAAAATGTAATAGATAGAAGTAACAGAAGATATTATTTATTGGCAATATAATTTCATGGAATTTTCTTCTGCATCCAGTCCACGGCTTCAATCTTGTTTTTTCATTTTAGAGAATATTGCTATATTTCAATACTCCAATCTCTAAATCAATCTTCATTGACTTATCATTTTAGATACTTTTAATTTAATTTATATCCGTAAAATTCCTGATTTTCCCCTTAGAGAAAAGTGTTAAGTTTCCGCAATCGTGATGATGAAGAGGTAATTGTTTCAAAAAATTACAATTTCAGCCTTTTATTACAAATATGGATATCAAATAAATACTCTTTTTGTATCCAATTACAAGTTTACTTATGCGTCCAGCAAGCTTTGTAAATTTTGGCTGCGTTCCAAATACAAATTTGTTTATTTGTTGTCTAAATTTGTGATGGTGTTTTCTCAGTAAAAAATTAGATTAACGTATCTATTGTATCCAAGTAATTGTGATATTACTTAAGTAGCCAGGAAGGGGTGAGCAAAAGAGGTAATTTTGGGATTCATGCCATCTTCTATAATTGATAGAACCTGCATACATAATCTTAGGCATGAAGCTGTGACAGAAACTGGAAGCTACAAAGATACCGTAAATTTACCCAAGACTAATTTTGATATGCGGGCGAACGCCATCAAGCGCGAACCAGAAATCCAAAAGTTTTGGGAAGAAAATAAAATTTTTGAACGCCTGTCGCAAAATAATCCAGGTGAATTATTTATACTGCACGATGGGCCTCCCTACGCTAATGGCTCACTCCATATTGGTCATGCCTTAAATAAAATTCTCAAAGATATTATTAATCGTTACCAACTGCTGCAAGGTCGGAAGGTGCGATATGTGCCTGGTTGGGACTGTCACGGCTTACCGATTGAGTTGAAAGTTCTGCAAAATCTTAAGTCAGCAGAACGGCAAAATTTAACACCATTACAACTGCGGCAAAAGGCTAAAGAGTTTGCCTTGGCTACTGTTGACGACCAACGCCAAAATTTTCAACGTTATGGTGTTTGGGGTGACTGGGATCATCCATATCTGACCCTGAAGCCTGAATATGAAGCGGCGCAGATTGGTGTGTTTGGGCAGATGGTCTTAAAAGGATATATATATCGAGGTTTGAAGCCTGTTCACTGGAGTCCCAGTTCTAAGACAGCCTTGGCTGAGGCGGAATTAGAATATCCAGAAGGGCATACTTCCCGGAGTATCTATGCGGCTTTTCCTGTGACAAGTTTAGCTGAGGCGGCAAAACCTCTGTTGGGTGAGTATTTGCCTGATTTGGGTGTGGCTATCTGGACTACTACGCCTTGGACAATTCCGGGGAATTTGGCTGTGGCCGTCAATGGCGACTTGAATTATGCTGTGGTGGAAGTTTCGCGCATAGGCGCAGAGACGCAAAGTAATTTCAAGTATCTCATCGTGGCGGCCGATTTGGTAGAACGGTTGGCGGCGACTATCTCGGCTCAGTTGACGGTGAAGGCTACTTTTAAGGGTAAGGAGTTAGAACATACTACTTACCGTCATCCTTTATATGACCGGGAAAGTCCGGTGGTTGTGGGTGGTGATTACATCACAACTGAGTCGGGTACTGGGTTAGTACATACTGCCCCTGGTCACGGTCAAGAAGACTACGTAGTAGGTCTGCGTTATGGGTTGCCAATTCTTGCACCGGTGGACGACAATGGCGATTTTACCCAGGAGGCGGGTGAGTTTGCGGGGTTGAATGTGTTGGGTGATGGCAATCAGGCGGTCATCGATGCGTTGACGGCTGCGGGTTCGCTGTTGAAGGAAGAAGCTTATGCACATAAGTATCCTTACGACTGGCGGACGAAAAAGCCGACAATTTTCCGGGCGACTGAACAGTGGTTTGCTTCGGTGGAAGGTTTCCGAGATGAGGCGCTAAAGGCGATCGCCACTGTAAAATGGATACCAGCCCAAGGTGAAAATCGCATCACGCCAATGGTAGCTGAACGTTCTGATTGGTGTATCTCCCGTCAGCGTTCCTGGGGTGTGCCAATTCCGGTATTCTATGATGAGGAAACCGGCGAACCTCTGCTGAATGAGGAAACTATCAACTATGTACAAGCCATCATTGCCGAAAAAGGTTCCGATGCTTGGTGGGAGTTGTCGGTAGAGGAATTATTACCAGAGTCCTACAGAAATAATAGTCGGTCTTACCGCAGAGGTACAGACACAATGGACGTATGGTTTGATTCTGGTTCTTCTTGGGCTTCTGTAGTCAAGCAGCGTCCAGAGTTACGCTACCCGGCTGATATGTATTTGGAAGGTTCCGACCAACATCGCGGTTGGTTCCAGTCGAGTTTGTTGACTAGTGTGGCGGTAAATGGCATTGCACCTTACAAAACTGTATTAACTCATGGCTTTGTTTTGGATGAACAAGGGCGGAAAATGAGTAAATCAGAAGGAAATGTAGTTGATCCAAAAATTCTCATTTCTGGGGGTAAAGACCAGAAGAAAGAACCCCCATATGGTGCAGATGTTATGCGGTTGTGGGCATCTTCTGTAGATTACACTGGTGATGTGCGTTTGGGTGGCAATATCATCAAGCAACTCAACGATGTCAGAGGTAAGATTCGCAATACGGCGCGGTTCTTGCTGGGTAGCTTGCATGACTTTGACCCGGAAAAAAACGCTGTACAGTTTGAGGAAATGCCGCAGTTAGATAGATATATGCTGCACCGCATCCGTGAGGTGTTTCAAGAAGTGACGGAAGCTTTTGAAAGTTTTCAATTCTTCCGCTTTTTCCAAACGGTACAGAATTTCTGCGTGGTGGATTTATCCAACTTCTACTTAGATGTTGCCAAGGATAGACTATACATCAGCGCCCCTGATGCTTTCCGTCGCCGCAGTTGTCAGACAGTGATACACATTGCACTACAAAATTTAGCACGAGCGATCGCCCCTGTACTCTGTCACACTGCCGAAGATATCTGGCAATATCTCCCCTACAAAACACCATACAAATCAGTATTTGAAGCTGGTTGGGTGCAGGTAGAGGAAAAATGGCATAATCCAGAGTTGGCAGAATTTTGGCAACAATTACGCCAGTTACGCACCGATGTTAACAAGGTGTTGGAACAGGCTAGGGTAGAAAAAATGATTGGTTCTTCCCTAGAGGCGAAAGCTGTGATTTATATCAAAGATGCCAACTCCCGCAACGCCATCGCCACGTTAAATCCTGAAGTTGGTAACAGCGTAGATGAACTGCGTTATCTATTCCTGACATCCCAAGTAGAATTATTAGATGCTGCTGACAAACTGCAAGATGTGAAATACACCTCCCAGTCTGATAACTGGGGAATTGGTGTAGTTAATGCAGATGGGACAAAATGCGATCGCTGTTGGAACTACTCCACCCATGTGGGAGAATCACAAGAGCATCCCCTACTCTGTGAACGCTGCGTTCCTGCCTTAGCTGGCGAGTTTTAAAACAGGTTTAACATGAATGTAGGGACGTTTGATTAAACGTCTCTACGTTTATGTAGGAATTGATATTTTCCAAGATTATGAACACGCAATCACCTGTAGCCACAGACATCTTAGGAATGGTGCTGAAAATGCAACCAAACATAATCATTAGTGACGAGCAATTATTTGATTTCTGTCAAGTAAACCGTGATTTTCGCATTGAACGTAATCAACTTGGAGAATTATTGATTATGCCACCAACAGGCGCGGAAACGGATGAACGCAATTTTAATTTAATTGTCCAGTTAGGTATTTGGACAAAGCAAAATGGTACAGGTGTAGGTTTTGGTTCTAGCGGTGGTTTTACCTTACCTAACGGTGCAGTGCGTTCTCCTGATGCAGCCTGGATTAAAAAAGCAAGATGGGAAGCAATACCTGTAGAACAAAGAAAGAAATTTGCCCCTATTTGTCCTGAATTTGTAGTGGAATTGCGTTCAGAGACAGATAGTTTGCAAACATTACAAGAAAAGATGCAGGAATATATAAATAATGGTACAGAATTAGGTTGGTTAATAGATAGAAAACAACGTAAAGTATTTATTTATCGTCCCGATCAATCTGTAAAAGAATTAGATAATCCTTCGACATTAAGCGGCGAAGATATATTACCAGGATTTGTTTTAGATTTAAGTCAAATTTGGTAAGTGATTAATAATATAATACCAATCTGAAAAAACAGTACGACAAATAAAACATTTGTAGAGACGCGATGAATCGCGTCTTCTTCTTCACCCAATGATTTGTTGCTAGAGTCGGTAATAGATAATTTTTTACCATTACCCATTACCAACTCCCAAGATTATGAGAAATGTTTAAGCCGGCATAATATTACAACTTCTGCAACAACTCCTGAGTCAACTGCAAAAACGCCTTAGAACCGGCTGACTGGGGTGCATTCAACACAGCCGGCATAAAACTATCTACTGCTTTCGCAACATTAATATCGACGGGGATTTGTGCTTTACAAATTTGTTCTACACCAAAATCTTCCACAACTCGGTGCATTACTTGTTTGTAATATCTACCAGTCAGTAGATTAGTGTTGCACATACTAAAGACAATCCCCAACATTTTAATATTTATTTTCGCTTCTTGTTCATGACTATCTTTTAATTGTCCAATGCGTCTTTCTAAAAGTTGAATACCCACCACAGATAAGGGTTCTGGCTTGGCAGGTAATAGATAAAAATCACTGGCCGCTAGGGCGCTACGAGTCATTAAATTATAACCAGGGGCGCAATCTAAAAGAATAAAATCATATTCGTCACGCACTGGTTTTAAGATGTTATTAATCAAGACTCTTTCAAAGCGGTTCCAAACATTTTCAAAGTCTTGTTCACCCAGAGCTACTGTTTGTCTGTGCAGCATTTCGGAAACGACAAACTCATCATATAAGTCGATATCTCCTGGTAATAAATTCAGTCCGGGGAGATTACAGACGTTAGTTTGAATAATATCGTTGATTGTCAGCTTGCCGTTGGGGTCTGGATTAATCACATCATCAATTAGATATCTGAAAGTTAATCTTTGTTTGCGCCGCTTGGCAAAATCTAAAGGTGACATCAAGCTGAGTGTAGCGCTGATTTGCGTATCTAAATCCAGCACCAGCACCCGTTTGCCATAATTTTTCGCCAAACAGGTGGCTAAGTTCACGGTGAGGGTAGTTTTCCCGACACCGCCTTTCATATTTGCTGTAGCAATTACATATCCCATTTGTAATTTCCTCTGATGACGCGCTACCATTTGGTAGCGTACACCCGTTCTGAATAATTTCATCTCCCGTTAAATTTTATATTCACTGTGGTGCGCGTGCCAGTTGTCAGTCTTCAACTTGCGGCTTTGCAGCCAAGCATTCTCTAAAAGCAACGCAAGCATTCAGTGTTTGGTATCCTTGGGATAAGGTACAAACCAATAACTATGGCAATTGATGGTTTGGCTATTGTGTCACCTGATGGAAGATGTTGTGAATAGCGTGGACTAAATCATAGATGTTGTAAGGCTTTCGCAAAAAGGCATCGACACCAGCGTTAGCGGCTTCCGCAAGTTGGTTATTGCCAGTGATGCCACTAATAGCAATAATTTTGAGTTGTGGATTCATTTCTTGCAGAATCCGAATGGCAGTTAACCCATCCATTGAGGGCATCATTATATCCATCAGCACCATGCTGATTTTATCTTGATGTTGGGCATAAAGAGCGATCGCCTCAATCCCATTTTTGGCAGTTAGAGTTTTGTAGTTGTAGTCTTCTAAGGAAGTTTTGGTAATTTCTACAATAGCGGCTTCATCATCTACAATCAGAATCAATTCTCCTTGACCAGCAGGCAAGTCAAGGTCTTCTACTTGCTGTTTTGCTCTATCCTTGACAGCCGGCAAAAACACCTGAAACTGGCTACCTTTGCCGATTTCGCTATTCACCTTCACAAAACCGCCGTGGTTTTTGACAATACCAATCACAGTGGAAAGACCAAGCCCAGTACCTTTACCTGATTCTTTGGTAGTGAAAAAGGGTTCAAAAATTCGCTCTAAAATTAATGGTGGAATGCCAAATCCAGTATCCGCAATGGTGATGACTACATAGGGACCTACCTCAGCGTCTAAATTCATCTTGGCAAAATTCTTATCTACCAGGAGATTTTCTGCAAATATGGAGAGGGTACCATTTCCCGGCATCGCATCACGAGCATTAACGCACAGATTCATCAACACTTGATGTATTTGTGTAGGATCTGCCTGAATAGTCCATAGGCTTTCCGGCGGTAGATGCTTAGTAATTTTGATAGATTTGGGAAATGTGCTGTTGAGAATCTGTTCAATTTCTAACAGTAAAGGTTCGATTTGCAAAGTCACACCCCTGGTTTCTGAACCCCGTGCAAATGTTAAAATCTGTTTGACTAAATCGGCTGCACGTTTAGAGTTATGTTCCAGAATCTTCAGCAACTGCTGGTTACGGGCATCGGTACTGGAAGACTTGAGCGCCAACAACTGAATAGAAGCCATGATAGGTGTCAAGATGTTGTTGAGGTCATGGGCAATACCGCTAGCTAGTGTACCCAGACTTTCCATGCGTTGAGCGCGGAGAAATTGAGCTTGCAGTTGTTTTTTTTCGGTGATGTCTGTGTCCACAGTCAGAATAGATTTAGGTTGGCCTGATTCATCAAACATCAGAGTCCAACGGCTTTCTACAATGATTTCTTTACCGGATTTTGTGATTTTATTTAATTCACCTTGCCATGAACCATGCTCAAAGACGTGTTTGCGAACTAATTCCAGTTGTGCGGAGCTTTCTTTGAACAAAAGTTCCTCAGAATTTTTTCCTATAGCCTCATGAGCTTGCCAACCATATAAACGCTCCGCCGCCTTATTCCAAAACAAGATTTGGCTATGAAAATCTCGGACTAAAATTGCATCAGTCGCAATATCCAATAGGGCTGCTTGTTCACGGACTTTCTGTTCTGCTTGCTTGCGCTCTTTGAGTTCAGCACGTACCTGCTCGTATAGTTCCGATTGCTGAATGGCGATACCTACTTGGGTTGCTAATTGTTGGAGTAAATCGATTTCCCAAGACTGCCAATGTCTTGATGTTCCACACTGGTTGGTAACTAATAACCCCCATAGCTTTTCCCCCTGCAAAATAGGGACTACCAAGTTTGCTTTGACCTGGAATTGAATTAGTAAATCCCGGTGACATTCGCTGATATCTTCTGTATAAATGTCTGCGATCGCCTGTAAGCCTCCTTGCCTATATTTTTCTCCGTGAGTTTCCATGAAGTAAGTATCTTCCACTTGGGCATTCAATACAGCACGCCAATCATCACCAACAGATTCCACCACTACACACCCACTGTAATTTGGTGCAAAGCGATAAATAAACACTCGGTCTGCCTGAAGGAACTGGCGTACTTCCGCCACAGTGGTGTTTAAAACTTCATTGAGACGTAAACTCTCACGAATACGTACTGCGATCGCCATTACCAATCGCTGCCGTTCAATTTGCTGTTGTAGTGCTTCTTGAGCTTGTTTGTTTACGTTTGTTAATGACTCTTGATTATACTCATCATGATTCATATTTAATACACTCATCTCATCAATGAGTTATGAATATCTTGTGGATTTTTATAATGCTTTTATATAGATTTCCCGTCAATTTCTTGGAAATATTTATGAGTTTTATTCAAGATTTTATAGAGGTATTGATTCTTTTATTGCAACACAATTTAAAGTTTATTACCACTTTTGTAACCTTCACTAATATGAAGGAATTAACGGTTAAGAATCATCTTATCCAGGTTAAATAAACTTTTTCGATTTGTTTTGCCTAATAAAGCTTTGAGAGTCAAAAGACTCTTGTCAAGTTATGAAAAATCTTGACCCCAGCAATTAATAACTGAGTAACACAGAATAGTAACTGATTGTTGTACTATTAGGAATACGTCTAAAGATAGAAAAATTTTTTATTGAGAAAAGTAGATTTTTAACCTTGAGAATTATCCTGTCTCTAGCTCATAGCTGCTAATTAATTAGAGATTATATTAACAAGCTACGTTTTATCAGAGGCGATCGCTACCACTCTTTCCGCTTGATTTACTGTAATCTTTCCTAAGCCAAACTTTTCAATCACTGCGGCATTAGTGGTCAAGTGTGTACTCACCTCAGCCACTTTATACTGACTGGACTCGGAAGCTAAAGCCGCAGGTAATAGTAATTGATCTGCTAGATGTTCATCCACAGGCGCACCAGTTTCATGGAACTGTAATAGTTGTCCGCAAGCGATCTCGGCTACTTTCTCAGAGGACAACCGCAAACGTCCAAAGCCACCAAAACCCGTCAAACTATTACAATACTCAGCCGTTAAAAAAATACCCGCCCCTGGCGCAACACCTTTTTCACGTAATGCCTGCATAGATACCCGCAAACCAGCCTTGCGTAATAGATTCTCAGCCCGATTTGCCATACGTTGGGGTATATGTGCGGGCAATTCTGTCGCCACAGCTAATCCTTGTACCCGCTTTAATTCGCCCCTTTCTAGCAAGTTAAGACCGCAGAGTTGACAGCCTCCCTTCACCTGTAAATTTACTTCTCCCCCACCCCTGGGATACCATCCCCAAGCACCTAACTTAACTTGTGCCTTGATTCCCATACGACATAACATTGGCAGATATACTCGCTCAATGTAGGTGACTGTGGGGCTAAAAATGACGTGAGTCCCACCCCGTAAGGTGATATGAGAATCACCATCAGCTAACGCTAAAGGTAAGAGAATAGTTTGTAAAACCAGAGTAATCGCCCCAGCAGAACCACCTTGCTGTACTTCACTGACATCAAAAATATAATTTCCCGCTTTTACCCCACCACCAGGGATAAATTCCAGCATCGTCGAACCTAAAGCATCACCCTGCAATTCCCCATGACAAATTCTCGCCGCCGCACGTACTGCTGTTAAGTGTTGTGCTGCTAATCCTGGCTTCCTGCGTCCGGCGCGAATCCCGGCAATACGTATGGGTTCACCAGTGATGGCGGCTAAACTCAGGGAAGTGCGGAGGACTTGCCCGCCTCCCTCGCCGTAGGAACCGTCAATGTCAATCATCTCAGTAGTTTGGGCAATGAATCAATTCAAAATTTTTGGGGATTGGGGATTGGGGACTGGGGATTGGGGACTGGGGATTGGGGATTGGGGATTGGGGACTTCTCCCCCTGCCCCCTGCCCCCTGCCCCTCTGCCTCAAGGACGGGAAGTGTCGAACTCAGTTAAGGCGCTAGGTGTTGTTGTACCTGGGCTACTAGTTCATTTGTCCAATAGTTAGCTAGTTCGGCGTTGGCGGCTTCTACCATGACTCTGATGACGGGTTCCGTACCGGATGCCCTAACTAAAATTCTACCAGTATCACCCATTGCTTTCTCGGCAAGAGCGATCGCCTGTTGTACTGGTGTGCAGTTTTGCCAATTCAGGCGGCGATCGCGGTCTACAACTCGCACGTTCCGCAATAATTGGGGATAGGTCTGGAAGCTTTGGTCTATCAATTCGGCTAAGGAAACACCAGATTGTTTGACCAAACTTGCCAAGTGTAAGGCTGTTAACAAGCCATCCCCAGTCATCCCATAATGACTACAAAGAATGTGTCCTGATTGTTCACCCCCCAACATTGCCCCAGTTTTGATCATTTCTGCTTGCACATATTGATCGCCAACGGCGGTGCGAATTAATTTACCACCCTGTTGCTGCCAAGCTTTCTCAAAGCCCAGGTTTGCCATAACAGTAGAAACAATCAAGTTGTCTGGGAGTTGGTTTTGTTGTTTGAGGTGCAATCCCCACAGGTACAGGATATAATCACCATTTACAGGACGACCGGTAGGATCTACAGCCAAAACGCGATCGGCATCGCCATCAAAGGCAAAACCTAAATCGGCGTTGTGTTCCTGAACAGCCGTTTGTAGCCTTTCTAAGTGGGTGGAACCGCAGTTAACGTTGATGCGATCGCCATCTGCGGCATTATGCAGGGAAATAACTTCTGCCCCCATCTCTGCAAATACCGACGGTGCTAACCCAACGGCTGCACCCCACGCTAAATCCAGTACAACCTTCATTCCCTGAAGATTCACTTTATTTTGCCAGGGTCGTTTTAAAGCTTCGCCGTAATCCTTCACCAATTCCCAGCGTGAGTAATGCCGTCCACAATTACTGACATTACTGGTAATTGGCATATTTCCCCGCAAACCTTTTTCAATTTCTGCCTGCAAAGCCTGGGATAACTTCCCACCATTAGCGCCAAAAATTTTAATCCCGTTATCTTCGGGAGGGTTGTGACTAGCAGAAATCATCACACCACCAATGGCTTCACTCACACTAGTTAAATAAGCCACGCAAGGAGTAGGACATAACCCTAAATACCAAACTTCTAGCCCGGCGGCGGTTAACCCTGCACTTAAAGCCATCGCCAACATATCGCTAGAGTTACGGGAATCCTGCCCTAAGATTACTGGTCTTAATTGACCAGCGTGACTACGTAAAACTACGCCTGCCCAAAAACCAATTTGCAACGCCAACGGCGCACTAAGTAATTCCCCCACCTTGCCACGAATACCATCTGTACCAAAAAGAGGCGTTGCTGGTAGAGATATTAAACTAGGTGCAAAGTTGCTCTCAAGGACTGTTTCTAATCCATCAGATGTAGCTGCACCATCTATTACGTAGTTCTGAATCCGAGTTATAGATGAAACCATAATTTTAAACACCCCTCACATCACACTAAGAATTATTACTTTAACGCCAGTTCGACAGATTTTAAGTGTTGAGTGCTGAGTAAACAACCCAGTTCTCAGTCCTCAGTTTCTATCGCACTCACGTAAATTTACACTCTATTCAATAACTCTGACTTTTCAAGCTACGTGGAAAAGTTACGGTGAAACCTAACCCCCAACCCCTTCCCTACTAGGAAAGGGAAGCAATAATCAAAGCCTCTTCGCCACTTGCGTAACTGTCGGGAAACCCACCCAACGCAGTTGCTTCTCCTTACAGGAGAGAGGTTTGGACAGGTGTTTCCCAGATCCCGTGAAAAGTCAGATTCAATAACTAAGAGTCAAGACTTTTTTGATTTGCTTTTATAATAGTTATTTTTTTCTGAAAAACAAATTTATTTTTCACGTTTTGCTTAAGTGAAATTACTTAAAAAAAAGATGGTATTGTCAATATTTTATGAAGATTTTATTTACTGAGTTTTAATGCTCTTCAGTTTAACTCCTGACTTCAATAGTCGCCAGTACTACTTGGTAACTTTACAGAAGTCTCATAAATTCCACGGTTTACTCCAGCGATCGCATTTCCCTGAATGCGGCTCTCCCCGAAAATTTTTCTTGGTATTGGCATTTTTACTGGCTTGATTTGCTGTTTACTTAACAAAAGTACAAATTTTAGTTACTTAAAAAATATTAATATAAATTCTCATCAAATAGTTCTAATGTTACGTTTTAGTGGCATTTTTTAGCCGTCCGTAATTTAAAACTCTGGCAGTTGACCTTTTAAGGTTGAGAAATTTAGTATGAGCAGCAATTTAGCAAACAAACTACGTGTAGGTACGAAAAAAGCCCACACAATGGCAGAAAATGTAGGTTTTGTCAAATGCTTTTTGAAAGGAGTGGTAGAAAAGAACTCTTATCGGAAGCTAGTAGCTAACTTCTACTACATCTACTCGGCAATGGAAGAGGAGATGGAAAAGCATAGCCAGCACCCAATTGTTTCTAAAATCAACTTTTCCCAACTGAATCGTAAGCAGACTCTAGAGCAAGACCTGAGTTACTATTACGGCGCTAACTGGCGCGAACAAATCCAATTATCGCCAGCAGGTGAAGCTTACGTACAACGCATTCGGGAAATCTCTGCAACCGAACCAGAATTGTTGATTGCCCACTCTTACACCCGTTATTTAGGTGATTTATCCGGGGGACAAATTCTCAAAAACATTGCTGTGACAGCGATGAATTTGAATGACGGGCAAGGAACCGCCTTTTATGAGTTCGCAGATATTACTGATGAGAAAGCTTTTAAAGCTAAATATCGTCAAACTTTAGATGAGTTAGCAATTGATGAAGCGACAGCAGATCGCATTGTTGATGAAGCTAACGCCGCCTTTGGGATGAACATGAAAATGTTCCAAGAACTAGAAGGGAACTTAATCAAGGCGATCGGCATGATGCTTTACAACACCTTGACTCGCAAGCGCACACGCGGCGCTACCGAACTAGCTACTGCTGAGTAATACCAACACAAAATTCAAGATTTCTGAATTTTGATGAATTAGTGTAAATCTTCGTAACTTAAAGGGGCAGCTTCCCTGGGTTTACCTGCAAAGCAGCAGGCGATCGCAGAGAAGTTGCCCCTAATGTTTGGCTATTGGGGACTGGGGACTGGGGACTGGGGATTGGGGACTGGGGATTGGGCGAAAATCGTGCGGTTAGTTCTTCCCCTGCCTCCCCTACTCCCTGCTCCTTCTTAGAACATACCCATGCCACCCATGCCACCCATACCACCCATGCCGCCCATACCACCCATACCGCCCATACCGGGATCAGCAGGAGCAGCAGCTTTCTTCTCTGGTTTTTCCACAACGATCGCTTCGGTGGTTAAAACTAGACCGGCAATGGAAGCGGCGTTTTGCAATGCTGAACGGACGACTTTTGCAGGGTCGATAATACCAGCCGCAATCAGGTCTTCAAATTCTCCGGTAGCAGCGTTGTAACCGATGTTGAAATCGCTGTCTTTGACTCTGGAGACGATGACAGAACCTTCTACACCAGCGTTATCTGCAATCTGCCGTAAAGGAGCTTCTAAAGCTCGTTTAACGATGTCAGCGCCGATTTTTTCTTCTTCGTCGAAGTTTTTCTTAATCTCGTCTACCTTACCCGCCAAGTAAATCAGAGTTTTACCACCACCAGGAACGATACCTTCAGCAACAGCAGCTTTGGTGGCGTTGAGTGCGTCTTCAATTCTGAGCTTGCGGTCTTTAAGTTCGGTTTCAGTTGCTGCACCGACTTTGATAACGGCAATACCACCAGCTAACTTAGCAATGCGTTCTTGTAATTTCTCGCTATCGTACTCAGAATCAGTCTCTTCCAACTGTCTGCGAATTTGAGCAATCCGCTTTTGAATTTCTGGCTTGGTGGTGCTACCAGCAACAATTGTGGTGTTGTCTTTTTCCAGTGTGATTTTCTGCGCCGTACCCAAAGCTTCTAGAGAAGCGGTATCTAAGCTTAAGCCAATTTCTTCCGAAATTAGTTGACCATCTGTGAGGATAGCGATGTCTTGCAACAATGCTTTACGACGTTCGCCAAATCCTGGGGCTTTAATTGCCGCCACAGAAAGTACGCCCCGTGCTTTGTTCACAACTAGAGTAGCCAGGGCATCTCCTTCTACATCTTCAGCAATGATCAGTAAGGGTTGACCCAAACGAGCTACTTTTTCTAAAACGGGAACTAATTCTTGAATACTGCTGATTTTTTTGTCAGTAATCAAAATCCGCACATTTTCTAACTCCACCGTTTGGCGCTCGTTGTTGGTGATGAAGTAGGGGGAAATATAACCTCTGTCAATCTGCATCCCTTCCACTACGTCTAGTTCAGTTGTCAGGGATTTAGATTCTTCTACAGTGATTACACCGTCTTTGGTGACTTTTTCCACTGCTTGGGCAATCATGGCACCAACTTCTTCATCGTTACCAGCTGAAACAGTGGCAACTTGAGCGATCGCACTACCTTCTACAGGCTTGGCGACTTTAGCAATTTCCGCTACTAGCGCCTCAGTAGTTTTATCGATGCCCCGCTTTAAGCTTACTGGATTGCTACCAGCCGCGACGTTCTTCAAACCTTCTTTAATTAGGGCTTGTACTAAAACAGTAGCCGTAGTTGTGCCATCACCAGCTACATCCTTGGTTTTAGCTGCTACCTCTTGAATTAATCTGGCACCAGTATTTTCTAAAGGATCTTCTAATTCAATTTCTTTAGCAACGGTGATACCATCATTCACAATTTGGGGTGTGCCATATTTTTTTTCTAAAAGCACGTTGCGACCCTTGGGCCCCAAGGTAATTTTTACAGCATCAGCCAGGGCATTGACACCCCGCTCTAAAGCACGCCGTGATTCTTCATCAAACGAAATAATTTTTGCCATGTTTCCTTTCTCTAGCGCTTCCATTAGACAATTTAGCACTCACAGGCTCAGAGTGCTAAGAACCTGAAAAACTTTAAATCATGTGTGGAAGTAAAAAAAATTGATTAATATACACTTGATGCTCATGTAGGATACTGGCAGTAATGGTTGAATTGGGAGATGAATATCTACAACTCCCTTAGGTCTATAGGCATTGCTGACCCTAGCGGTTCCGGCTGGTTGGCAGTAGTATTCACGTTTATGTTGGCTTGGTTGGTAACGTGGCGTTTGATTCCCACGGTACGTAAATTTGCCTTGCGGGTAGGTTGGGCTGACCAACCAAACGCCCGACGACTCAATCGAGAACCGTTGCCGAATGCAGGGGGTTTAGCCATTTACGCGGGAGTAATTGCCGCATTGGTGTTAGCTAGCCTCTTGCGACCCATTGAGCTACAAAACGTTTTAGCTCAAGTATTGACTATTTTACTAGGGGGTTCGATCCTAGTCTTGATCGGCTTTATTGACGATCAGTTCGGATTACCCCCCTCTGTACGGTTGTGGACGCAAATTATCACAGCTTTATTACTAGTTGCTAATGGCATTGTCGTTGATGTGGATTTCGGCACACCCATCGACTCCGTTCTCTCAATGTTGCTGACTGTGCTGTGGGTTGTGGGTATTACCAATGCCGTCAACTTGATGGATGGGATGGATGGATTGGCAGGGGGCATTAGTTTTATCACTGCCATGAGTTTGTTAGGCGTATCTGCCCAATTCCCTAATAAGGCTGCGGCTACCTTAGTTTTGGCTGCCTTAGGTGGTGGGGCATTAGGCTTTCTGCGTCATAACTTCCATCCCTCAAAAATCATCATGGGTGATGCTGGAGCATACTTTTTTGGTTATGTCCTGGCTGCAACTAGTATTTTAGGTAGCCTGCAAAGGAATACTATATTTGCTCTTGGCCCCACCGTTTTGTTTTTGCTGTTGCCAGTACTGGATACAACCCAAGTGTTTATCAGACGGCTGCTAGCAGGTAAAAACCCCTTGAGTACCCCCGGCAAAGACCACCTACACCACCGTTTACTGGCTTGGGGGTTGTCCCAACGTCATGCGGCATTTACCTTGTGGTCAATCACTTTGGTGTGCAACTTACTGGCAATGAGAGTCCAAGGGATGAGCATCATGGTCATAGTTACCACCGCCATTAGCATTATTCTGCTGCTTGGCTTTACAGTCTGGCAAAGAATCCGTCAGCAGTCCTGATGGTTGGGAGCAGGGGGCAGGGAGCAGGGAGCAGGGAGCAGGGGGCATAATATTTTACTTAGCAGTCAGCACGGGCTGAACTCCCCGCTACTACTAACATCAGTCTGCAATCATTAAGCCATTACCATCCCGCCATCGACATTAAAGACTTGTCCAGTGATATAAGCGGCGGCGGGATCGGCTGCTAGGAAGCGTACCATACCAGCAATTTCCTCTGGTTGACCATAGCGACCTAGAGGGATGTATTGCAAAATACCCTCAGATTTGAGGTTGCTGGTCATGTCTGTAGCGATGAAACCAGGGGCGACGGCGTTAACGGTAATGCCGCGAGAAGCTAATTCTTTAGCAACTGTTTTCGTAAAGCCAATCACACCTGCTTTAGCAGCGCTGTAATTCGCCTGACCGGGATTACCCATTTGTCCAGCTACAGAAGTAATGTTAATAATTCTGCCAGAACGTTGCTTAAGCATAAGTTTGCTGACGGCACGAGTGCATAAAAATACACCAGTTAAGTTAAGGTCAATGACTGCTTGCCAGTCTTCTGGCTTCATTCTTAGTAGCAGTGTGTCGCGGGTAATGCCTGCGTTATTTACCAAAATATCGATGCGTTTGAACTTATCGATCGCCCCATTGATCAGATTATCTACTTGATCAACTTGGGAAACATCGGCTTGTAGAGCTACAGCCTCACCACCAGCACCTGTAATTTCTGCCACCACCTCATCGGCAGCAGTGCTAGAACTAGCGTAATTGACCACTACAGTAGCACCATAATTAGCTAATTCTAAGGCGATCGCTCGTCCAATACCCCGTGAAGCGCCTGTAACAACGGCAACTTGTCCTCGTAAATTTTCACTTAAGATCGCCATAAAATATTCCTCTAGGTTTAAAATTCCCGCGCTAATTATCTTATGGCGATTTGTACCTACAGCTCATACCATTTTGGATTTTAGATTTTCGTTGAGGAACTACTTGCTGTGTCTAGTTTCTCCTTATCTATCGTTGGTCTGATCAGAAATTCAAAATTCGCTTCGACTCTAATGGTTATGGGACAAAATTGCAAATTGCACAAAGGAATTTGACTACAAAATAACCATCTCTCTCAATCCCTAATCCCCAGTACATATACCTTAAGAAAGAGATGCTAAATTTAGCAACAATAAAAACAAAATAACGTTACACCATTTCTAGAAAGCAGACATTAATATTAGATTCAATCAATAAAAATGGTGTGTGTCACATGACTGAGAAAAAACAGTTCAACAGCTTTGAAGAGATGCTATCTGGTTCTGATTTACCTGTTTTAGTAGACTTTTATGCTGACTGGTGTGGCCCCTGTCAGATGATGGCGACAATTTTACAACAAGTAAACAATCAACTTAAAGACCGCATACGAATTGTCAAAATTGACACGGAAAAATACACAGAGTTAGCAACTCAGTATCAAATCTACGCTCTACCAACACTGGTATTGTTCAAACAAGGTAAACCAGTTGATCGAATTGAAGGTGTATTGCAAACGCCCGATTTAGTACAGCGTCTGCAAAGTTTTGTTTAGTAAATATTAAGTTAGAGATGCAAATTCTTGCATCTCTACATATTAATTATTAATTAGTTAGGTGGAAGTTAAGTACGCCTGACATTTAAGCAGCACCATTCTTTGCGTTTCCACATAGTAGCGACTACCCAACCGTGTTTTTCTAAAGCCTCAACAACAGAGGTAGATTGTTCAACTAAAATCCCGCTAAAAATAGCCCAAGTACTAGGTTTAGATATCTCGCTAATTTCTGGGACTAATTGAATAATTACATCAGCCAAAATATTGCAAACAATACCATCTACTGGGCGTTCAATCAGTTTCTTTAAGATATCTACGCTACCTTCTGCTGGTACGAGGCGTTCTGGGTTTACTTCGTTGAGGGCGCGATTGCTGAAGGTTGACTGCACGGCTAAGGGGTCGGTATCTACTGCATAGACTTTCGCTGCGCCTAATAGAACTGCCCCAATCGAAAGGATACCAGAACCACAACCAATATCCGCAATTATAACAGATTCTTGACCTGCATCTTTACTAACAAATGATTTGGGAAGCTGGCTCAATCTCATTTCTAGAGATTCTAGACATAATTGGGTGGTGGCATGGTTTCCTGTGCCAAACGCTACACCAGGGTCGAGGCGGATGACTAACCTATCAGAGTTTTCTGGTGATGGTAGCCATGCGGGATTGATGAGGAAGCGATCGCCTATTTCCTGCGGATGCCAATATTGTTTCCAGCTACTCGCCCAATCTTCCTCATCAATGAGTTGCCAAGTCAAGGTAGGAGAAGATAATCCTATACACAGGGCATCTTGCTGCAACCATAACCCCAACGCTGCCAAATCTAATAACTGTGCTTGAAATATCGGCAAATAACCCTTAACTAAGCAAGAATCACCCTTACTTTCGCTAGCTGTACCACGACAACCAAAATCTTCCAGTCGCCAAGAAACAGAGTCTTCCAGCGCCGATTCACATGAAATCTGTAGTTCCCACCAAGTGTTTGCCATTGTTGAAAATTGAGAATCCAGAATTCAGGAGTCAGGAGAAATGATTTCTGCTGACTTCTGAGTTCTGATTACTGACTCCTATAGTGTTACTGTATACGCGTCCCGAATGCCGGGTACTTTGGTGATTTCCGCCAAAATGCCATCTGGTAAGGGATCATCAATGCTGAGAGCCATAACGGCATCACCACGGACGATTTTGCGCCCTACCTGCATACTGGCAATATTGACATTAAAGCTGCCCAGTAAGGAACCGAGTTTGCCAATGATTCCTGGCATATCACGGTGCAAGGTAAACAACATATATTTGCTTGGTGGGACGTTAATCGGGAAGCCGTCAACGTCGGTGAGGTGAATTTCCTTATCGCCTAACAATGCACCAGTGACAGAATGAGTACCTAAGGTTCCTGTCGCTTCCAGGCGTAGGGAACCAGCATAGTCACGGGCGGAAGCGTCACGGGTTTCAATAACTCTGATTCCCCGTTCCTTGGCTTCTATATTGGCGTTGACGTAGTTTACCCGTTCCCGTAGGGCTTGGTGTAGTAATCCTTTGAGGGAAGCAATTACTAAAGGCTGACTTTTGTTAGTTGCGAGTTCACCTTGTAAGCGGACGGTGAGTAGTTCTACCCGCCCACCGGCTAGCTGTCCTACCAACTTACCCAAAGTTTCTGCTAGCTGCATATAGGGTTTGAGTTCTTCCAACACATCGGGGCCGAGTCCGGGGATGTTGACGGCGGAACGTGCGGGTAAACCTAACAACACATCGCGGATTTGTTCGGCTACGTCAATAGCCACATTCACCTGGGCTTCTGTGGTGGATGCACCCAAGTGGGGGGTAAGAATAATATCTTTACCGATCGCCCTTAAGTCTGATTCACCTAGTGGTTCCGACTCGAACACATCCAGCGCCGCCCCGGCAATTTTCCCTTCTTTAACGGCTGCTGCTAAAGCTGCTTCATCGATGATTCCCCCACGGGCGCAGTTGATAATCCGGGCGGTGGGCTTCATTTTCGCCAGAGTGGTGGCGTTGATGATGTGGGTGGTTTCTGGGGTTTTGGGGATGTGCAGGGTAATATAGTCAGATTGCTGCATCAGCAAATCTAAATCTACCAACTGACAACCAAGTTGTTCAGCCCGTTCAGTCGAAATGAAGGGATCGTAAGCTAACAATTTCATTCCCATTGCTTTCGCAACAGTAGCCACATGGGAACCAATTTTGCCTAAACCCACAACCCCTAAAGTTTTTTTGTAAACTTCCGCACCTACGAAAGTTTTACGATCCCACTCGCCGCGTTTCACGGAAGCGTTAGCATCGGGGATGTGGCGAGACAACGACAGCATCATTGCCAAGGCGTGTTCGGCGGCGGCGATGGTGTTCCCCTCAGGAGAATTGACCACAACAATTCCTCGACGAGTAGCAGCCGGAACATCTACATTATCCACACCCACACCGGCACGACCGATGATTTTCAGCTGTGTACCTGCTTCAATAATTTCTTGCGTGACGCGCGTACCCGAACGAATCATTAACGCGTCATACTGACCAATAATTTCTATTAATTCTGCTGGTTTGAGACCTGTATTGACATCAACAGTAGCGACTTGCGAGAGAATGTCAATGCCAGCCTGGTCAATAGGATCGGAGACGAGAACCTTAGACATGATTACATCATTTATAGTGACAAGTTTTGCTGCACAAGACTTTTTAGTTTAGACTTTATTCGTTACACTTCAGCAAAAAATCTGCGTTTTAATAACAACTTAATCTTCACTCACACCATGTACTAGAGGATATCAGAGTGTAGGTGTGGGGGTATAGGGGTGTAGGGGTGTAAGGGTGTGTGGGTGTAGGGGTGTAAGGGTGTAGGGGTGTGGGGGTGTGGGGGTGAAGCCACACTCCACCCCAAAGCAACCGCTATAATGCTGACGAAAACACTGGTGTAGAAGATTTTGGGGCAACCCGTCATGCTAAACTTCAACTTGCCAAGGTACTTACCTTCAGCCGACGAACTACCAGACTCTGACGAAACACCAGTGGATAATGAACTGCAAAAACTTATCCCAGGATTATTAAAAGCAATTCTGCTGCTACTCTGGGCAGAACGGATGGACTGGTTTTTTGGTGTACTTTATTACGTCATTTATTCTTCTCGCCGCCATTGGTTGGCAGTCACATTAATAACTATTGAAGCGGCTGATTCAATCAGATCCGCTTCAATAGTTATACGATTTTTTCAAAAATTAAATAAGATTCCTATGGCTAAAAATGCCTCACTAAATTGATATTACTTACTGCACAATCTGATAACACCCATTAGCATCAGGAGGCGCTGTTTGTGTTGAGGCAGTTGTAAGTAGCAGTGAGTTAGGTGCTTGGCCTAAGCCATTACCTGTAGCAATTACATCAAAAATGACTCCGGCCGGGACTTGTTGATTGGCAACTTCTACTGTGATTGGTGGGTTGAAGGCATTATTGATCAATCGGTCAAATTGATCAGGTAGAACTGGATTAAAGTTATATGTACCAGCCGTAAGTTCTGGGTAAGGAATAGCAGTTTTGGGTGTCAGGTCTGTAATACGAGTTTCATCCACGTTTGGGCTAGAGGATTTGCTAATCCGGAAATCTATAACAGCACTAGTTTCCGAAAAGCGATACCAACGTCCTTTAAATTTACCTGGATTAGGCTGTGTTAAATCCTCTGGAATCACAAAGGGTGATTGATTAAATAATGGTTGACCTGAAGGGCCTTGTAGTGTTCCTGTTATTGCGACTGTATAAGCACTATTAGGCGCTCCTGTAAAGGTTCTAGAAGCAATTGTACTGTTAGTACCGGATGTCACAAACAGTACCTGAATATTTCCTGGTGTTACATTTACATATCTACTAGCTTGACGAAAATTTACATTCTCCAAAACTCTTTGACCGTTGACAATGACATCAACTGGTGATGCAGTAGGAACCGCAGCGTTAATAACTCTTAATTTGGTAGGGCATCTATAAGGGTGTAGAAGAGGATTTAGAACAGTATTTAATAGGCTTGCAGTGTAAAATTCTTGTACAGGCTTTGTAGATAGTTGAGGATTGGCTAAACTTTTGGATGGATAACTAGTCGAACTAATTAAAGATAATGTCAAAGCGCCTAAGAATAATCGTCTTGTTAGAAACATATCTTCCTCCTACCGTGAAACAAAAATAACAAATGAGCAAGCTTTATCCTCCATAAAAAATGATGTGATAATTACCACAAAGATTTTTTATGTATCGGGATACAGGTGCAGGTTTTGTCAACGTAAAAGACAACGGGCGCACAATAGCGATCGCCTCAAGACATGAGACTTGGGCAGAATATTATTGCAGCAGCACATATAGTGGCTGGCTTTAATGTCCAACGTGACAAATACTTTGGTGGAAGCCGCTTGAAGTTTATCGACAGCGCACTTTATGGTTCTAATATTTCACGATTTTCAGAAGAATGCAAGGAAAGTTAACACAGTTAACAGCCATCATTAAAACACTTGATAACAGCTTAGTTGCTTGATAATAAATTTATATTTGTAGTTATATATGCAGGTAGTTGACATAGTGAGCAGTATTTAATTTTGCACCAAAAACCGCCGCATCATCTCGGTCAGCGCCACAGCAATGGAACTTCAAAATTCAGTAGTTCTATAGGGGTTGTCAAGAAGAGGAAAAGGGGCAGGGGGCAGGGGGCAAGGGGGAAAGCCGAGACGGAGCTTGTACTCCGCCCCAGTAAGAGCGCCCTAGAAGGGCGGGGCTTGTACCCGTGTTCCGCTTCGCTCCACGCAGTGGGAAAGGACTTGCTCCCCCTGCTCCCTGCTCCCTTCCCCCTGCCTCTTCCGGTCAAAAGTTTGTAAAAATTAATTAATTCCGTGCAGTAGGCGAGGTAGCTTAGATACTCATCAAGTATAAAATTCTGTCCATGCGCCTGACTTCGCTTGATGTATTTCGCGGTATTACTATTGCAGGGATGATTCTCGTCAATATGGCGGGAGTTGCAGATGATGTCTATCCTCCCTTAGCTCATGCTGAATGGCATGGTTGCACACCAACTGATTTAGTATTTCCCTTCTTTTTATTCATTGTCGGTGTGGCAATGTCTTTTTCTCTATCCAAATACACCCAGGAGAATAAACCTAACTCGGCTGTTTATTGGCGCATCTTCCGCCGCGCCGTCGTCCTTTTTGTTTTGGGTTTGTTACTCAATGGCTTTTGGAATAAGGGTATATGGACGTTTGATTTGAGTAATATCCGCATCATGGGGGTATTGCAGCGTATTAGCCTGAGCTACCTATTTGCTTCCTTGGCAGTCCTCAACCTACCGCGCAAAGGGCAATGGATACTAGCTGGGGCTTTACTCGTCGGCTATTGGCTCACGATGATGTATGTTCCTGTACCTGACTATGGTGCTGGTGTGTTAACTAGGGAAGGCAATTTTGGCGCTTATATTGACCGCCTTATTATACCTCAAGCTCATCTGTATGCGGGGGATGGGTTTAAAAATTTGGGAGACCCAGAGGGACTTTTCAGCACAATTCCCGCAATTGTGAGTGTTTTAGCTGGTTATTTTACCGGGGAATGGATACGTAAACAGCCAGTACAAACACGGACAAGTGTAGGATTAGCATTATTTGGGATTGGTTGTTTAATTGTTGGTTGGGGTTGGGGTTGGGTATTCCCCATTAATAAAAAACTGTGGACAAGTTCTTATGTAGTTTTTACCAGTGGTTGGGCTTTATTGTTATTAGCCGCTTGTTATGAACTAATTGAGGTGAGGTTAATCAAACGCTGGAGTAAGCCTTTTGAAATTATGGGGTTAAATGCGATCGCTCTTTTCGTTGCATCAGTTTTACTCATTAAAATCTTAGTCAGAACCAAAATAGGCACAGGGGAAACAGCCCCCAGCACCTTTAACTGGATATACCAAAATATCTTCGCTTCCTGGGCTGGAACCTTCAACGGTTCTTTATTATTTGCCCTAGTCACCGTCTTATTATGGTGGGCTGTCGCTGTCCTCTTGTACCGCCAACGCTGGTTCCTCAAGGTCTAGTACCGCAAAGCGGAATTCAAAATTCAAAATACCCATTACACGCCGTGTGCAACTTTCTCTCAAACCTAACCCCCAACCCCTTCCCTGCAAGGGAAGGGGAGCAAGATTCAAAGCCTCTCTCCGCTTGCCTAACGGCAGGCTAACGCCAACGGGGAGAGGTTTGGAGAGGGGTTTCAAAAATAAGTCGCACATCGCGTCATTACCCATTATCAATTTCAGTTTCCGGCGAATTTAACCAGTGACCAAATTCTTCCAAAAAACGATCGCTTAATATTGCTTCACGAATTTTTTGAGTAAAGCGAATGAGTTCGGTAATATTGTGAATGCTTAATAAAGTGTAGGCTAGGATTTCTTGCGATCGCACTAAATGAGAAATATAGGCACGGCTGAAATTTTGACAAGCATAACAAGGGCAAGTTTCATCTATTGGGGCAAAATCTTCACGGAACTTAGCATTTTTTAAGTTCCAACGTTCGCCTTTGACCATTGCTGTACCGTGTCTCGCCCAACGGGTGGGAATGACGCAATCAAATAAGTCTATACCAGAGGCGATCGCAATTACCATTTCTCGATAAGTTCCCACGCCCATCAAGTAACGCGGCTTGTGTGCTGGTAAAAGTGGTGCTGTAGCTTGGACAATTTGCGCCATCATTTCTGGTGGTTCCCCCACACTCACCCCACCAATGGCATAACCAGGTAAATCTAACTCTGTTAAAGTATTGGCAGCTTTAGCCCGTAAATCCAGATATACCCCACCTTGAACAATACCAAACAGCGCTTGATCCTGGCGTTGATGAGCCGTAATACAGCGTTCCAACCAACGGTAAGTGCGCTCAGTCGCCGCTTCTACTTCCTGGCGAGTAGCTGGGTAGGGGGGACATTCATCGAACGCCATGATAACATCAGCCCCTAAAATATTTTGAATCTCTATAGAGCGTTCCGGCGTTAATTTAATAATTTGTCCATCATGAGGTGAGCGAAAAGTAACACCTTCTTCCGTAATTTTTCTCATTTCGCTCAAGCTGAAAACCTGAAACCCACCAGAATCGGTGAGCATCGGCCCATTCCAGCCCATGAATTTATGCAATCCACCACCACCAGCCACAATGGCTTCTCCTGGTTGGAGATGGAGATGATAAGTATTAGAGAGAACCATCTGCGCCCCAGTCTCCTTCAGCTGGGCTGGGGTGACAGTTTTGACATTAGCTAGGGTTCCCACCGGCATAAACCTCGGAGTTTCTACAACACCGTGGGGAGTTAAAAATACCCCGGCTCTGGCTTTCGTTTGGCTACAACGAGCTAGGGATTGAAAAGAAAATATAGCACTCAAGGTAAGATTCAGCTTGTTTAAGTATATGGACAAAAATAATTAAGAAGTAGTTGCTTCTTACTCAGCACTCACCCAAAATAATTGGTAATAAATAAACAGTAACTGATTAGTCATCATCCTTTACCGCTTATCTATTACCAATTTTCAAATTTTATGAGTATAAGATATTAAATTACTATTTAAAAGCCATCACAACAGTCATCATCAATTTCTGCATCCCATCTAGCTGCTAGGACTTCCTCCATCATCGCCTCGATAGCGCTGACATTCCAAGTCCGTTCACGACGTTCTTGGATAGGTGTCGATAAAGGAATCAACCGTAAGCAAGCACCTTCCTGCATCAAATCAAAGAAAGTTTCTTTTTGGGGTGATTGTTTCAATTCGAGATAGTCAAAGCTAGCAACATTGAGATAGAGAGTACTGTTAGCCACTAAGGTAGACCTTCGTGGGTTAGCAAAAACTTCCATCACATCCCCTTCACCCTCGCTCTGTAATTGGCCTTCTTGGGTGTAGATGTAGTGGACTCGACCTAAATCAGCCAATAAACGCTTCATGTCGAGCTTGTTCACAATGATGCCCGTGTTCACAATACACGGAGCAGGTATCTTGGTGTCGGGTAGATGATGACTCATAAAAAAATTGAAAATGAGCAAAGTTTTGATCCAACACAGCTAGACAATTAGTTGCTCAGCTCGTTGACCCTCTACATTAAAAAAAATATCAACTTTTGAGAGCGATCGCCTAATTAATCTTTATGTACAAAACAAGACTAATTGTATAGAAAATTCAACTTGCAAATTAAATTTTATTGCGGTATAATTACCGCTTAAAAAAAACTTAAATTGTCTAGTCCAGCATAACAAAAACTACTGGATTATGCCTTTGGAAATAAGAAGTTTATTTAAATATTTAAAATATACTGACGTAGCGACTCGGCTAAGAACTCTTAAGAGGCAGGAGGCATTGGTTTGATTAGGCCCGCCAGCCTGGAGCAGGGGGAAGAACCACTGACAACTGACCAATGACCATTCATACCAGAGCTAGAAGGCAAGACACTGAAGGACTATCTACTATACAAAGGTCAACAAAGGCAATGTACCTCTAAGCCGATTACTAAGTATCAAGTTTATTTAATTACACAGAAGATGGTTGGTCTTGATCCGTAATAGCCAATTTTGATAATGATTTTTTACATTACCAATCACCAATTACCAATTACGCGTATTTAAACGAACTTTATACGAAAATTACATTTGTTGAGGAGACAAAAATGAGGTCGTGACCTGGCTAGAGTTCTGGAAATCGTCATGCACGAACTATTTCACCCTATTTTTGCTGATGGTCAGGAAAAAGCTGCCCTACAACAGTTGATAATTGCCTTAGATTCCTCAGGTAAACGTTACTTCCTGAGAAATGAGATTCTGCATACTTTTTCCCAATACTGTCAGCAAGCCCAAAAGCCCACATATTTTTACTATTCTTCATCCGTAGGTAAACTGATTCAATATACCCATGAAATCGTTTTAGCAGAGGACAGTACATGGTTTGTGGTGCGTCCAAGGATTGCTAGCCAAGAAGTTTGGCGACTGACATCAGACCTAGCTAAGTTTGATTCTATGCCAATTGATGCTTTTTTAGATGTGAGCGATCGCCTAGTTAATGCCTACGAACCCAACATCTTAGAAATTGACCTCAGTTCTTTTTACGAAGCTTCCCCCAGTATTAGCGATCCTAGAAATATTGGTCAAGGTTTAGCCTTCCTCAATCGTTATCTATGCAGTCAGATAGCGACTGACCCCCAATATTGGGTCGAGTTAGTGTATTTAGCCTTACGGGGACTGCAATACGATGGGATTAACTTGATGATTGGGGATGCTATTCCCTCAGGTATCCACCTAGCTAAACAAATTCACGCAGCGATTAAATTTCTTTCGGCCCTACCCCCAGAAGAACCATACGAAAAATTCTACATTGAACTACAAGCACTCGGCTTTGAGCCAGGATGGGGTAATACAGCCGAGCGTATTCTGGAAACTATTACACTGCTGGATAGATTGATTGATTCTCCCCAACCTGCTGTCTTAGAAGCATTTGTAGCCCGTGTACCTGCGGTCTTTCGGGTGGTTCTAGTTTCGATTCACGGTTGGGTAGCTCAAGAAGATGTTATGGGACGGGATGAAACCTTAGGTCAAGTTATCTATGTTCTAGAGCAAGCACGCAGTTTAGAAAACAAACTACAGCAGGAAATCAAGCTGGCTGGGCTGGAAGTGTTAGGTATTCAACCCCACATCATTATTCTCACCAGGCTGATTCCTCACTGTGAAGGTACATACTGTAACCTGCGCTTAGAAAAGTTACATAACACAGAGAATGCTTGGATTTTGCGGGTTCCTTTCGGGGAATTTAATCCAGCAATTACCAACAACTGGATATCTAAATTTGAGATTTGGCCTTATCTAGAAACCTTTGCTTTAGATGCCGAAAAACAACTACTAGCCCAATTCCAAGGCAAACCGAATTTAATTGTAGGTAACTACAGCGATGGTAACTTGGTTGCTTTTCTCCTCGCCCGTCGCCTCAAAGTCACCCATTGCAACATTGCCCACTCGTTAGAAAAGCCGAAAAATTTATTTAGTAACTTATATTGGCAAAACTCTGAGGAAAAATATCACTTCTCAGTACAATTTACCGCCGATTTAATTACGATGAATGCGGCTGACTTTATCATCACCTCATCCTACCAAGAAATTTTCGGCACACCTGAAAGTGTGGGACAGTACGAGTCCTACAAGTTCTTTACCATGCCCCATCTATATCATGTAGTCGATGGTGTCGACCTGTTTAGTCCTAAATTCAACATGGTTCCGCCAGGGGTAAATGAGCAAGTCTTTTTCCCTTATAGCCAAACAGCAGATAGAGACTCTAATCTGAGTCAAAACGTCAACGACTTACTATTTCATCGTCAAGACTCCCAAATCTTCGGTTATTTAGAGCAACCCCAAAAGCCACCCATCTTTGCAGTTGCCCCTATTACTTCCATCAAAAATCTGACTGGCTTGGCTGAATGCTTCGGCAGAAGTCAAGAATTACAAGCACACTCTAACCTGATTCTGCTCACCAGTAAGTTAAACATAGATGAAACTACCAATCCCGAAGAAGCCAGGGAAATTGAAAAACTTCACAACATTATTAACCAATATCAGCTACATGGCCATATTCGCTGGCTAGGGCTACGACTTCCTAACCAAGAAGTCGGTGAAGCTTATCGCTTAGTGGCAGATTATCGGGGAATTTATCTTCACTTTGCCCGGTTTGAAGCCTTTGGACGCAGTATTTTAGAAGCCATGATTTCTGGCTTACCCACCTTTGCTACTAAATTTGGTGGTTCTTTAGAAATTCTAGAAGATCAAAATAATGGATTTCGGATTAATCCCACCGACTTAGAAGGAACAGCCGAAAAAATTTTGGCATTCTTCCAAGAGTGCGATACCCATCCCGAACATTGGCAAGAAGTGTCTCAATGGATGAGCCAACGCATTCATCAAAAATACAACTGGCAGTTACACACCAGTCAATTACTAGCACTGACTAAAATCTACAGCTTCTGGAACTTTATCCGCCCAGAAAGCAGCGAAGCCAGAGTCCGTTACATGGAAAGCCTATTTCACCTAATTTATAAACCCAGAGCCGAGCAAATTCTAGCAAAGCACATGAGTTGTCAATAGTCATATAGTCAACAGTCAACAGTCAACAGTCATTCACCATGAACATAAAATGTCCTTCTCGTGATTTTATTTATCAAGATTGGATATTAACCGAAACTAAGTTTAACCCTGAGCAATTGCATTCTAGAAGTACCGTCTTTACTATCGGTAACGGTTACTTAGGTACTAGGGGTAGCTTAGAAGAAGGTCACGCCCGTGGTTTACCGGCTACTTTTATTCATGGTGTCTATGATGATGTGCCTGTAGTTTATACAGAACTTGCCAATTGTCCTGATTGGTTGCCGATGATAATTGCGATTAATGGCGATCGCTTCCGCATGGATCAGGGAGAAGTATTACAATATGAACGTCGGCTTGATGTCAGTCAAGGTCTGCTCAGTCGTTCTCTGCGTTGGCGTAGTCCCAGTGGTAGCATCATCGATATCCACTTTGAACGCTTTGCTAGTCTGGCAGATCAACATATATTAGGGCAGCGTTGCCAAATCACAGCTCATGATGGTGATTGCTTAGTTGAAATTCAAGCTAGTATCAACGGCTATGTTGAAAATCAAGGCTTCAATCATTGGGAAGGAATAGACCAAGGTAAAACCGAGTCGGGTATCTGGTTGCAAAGTCGTACCCGTGGAACTCAGATTGAAATCGGTATGGCAGCCAAAATAGCCATATCAGGTGTAGAGTCAGCTTTACAAGTGAGCATCGTCCCTGGATATCCCACTATCAGCGCCAGTTTTTTAGCTAAATCTCAACAAACTATCACTGTGGAAAAGCTAGTGACAGTTTTTACCTCAAGGGAAGTCAATAAACCAGTTACCGCCGCTCAAGAAAAGCTGGCACAACTACCAGACTACACAACTCTACTCACGGCGAATAAGCAAGCCTGGGACGAAGTGTGGCAAAAAAGCGATATATACATAGAAGGAGACCCTACAGCCGCTTTTGCTGTCCGCTACAACCTGTTTCAGTTGCTAATTGCTGCCCCATCCCATGATGAAAAAGTCAGTATTCCCGCTAAAACCCTTTCCGGCTTTGGCTACCGGGGGCATATTTTCTGGGATACAGAAATTTTTATCCTGCCCTTTTTCACCTTCACCCAACCAGCTTTAGCCCGGAACCTACTCAGCTACCGCCACCACACCATCAACGGGGCGCGACGCAAAGCCACCCACTACGGTTTTAAAGGGGCGATGTATGCCTGGGAAAGTGCGGATACTGGGGATGAAGTTACGCCGCGTTGGGCATTGCCTGATAATTATTATGGCGAAGATGTGCGTATTTGGTGCCGCGATCGCGAAATTCATAATAGTGCAGATATTGCCTATGCTGTCTGGCAATACTGGCAAGCCACTGGTGATGATGATTGGATGGGCAATTATGGTGCGGAAATTATCTTAGATGCCGCTATTTTCTGGAGTAGCCGAGTTGAGTATAACTCTCAAGGCGATCGCTATGAAATCCGTGGGGTGATTGGTACAGATGAATACCACGAGTTTGTACACAACAACACTTTCACTAACCGAATGGTGCAATGGCATCTGGAAAAGGCGCTGAAAGTTGCTGACTGGTTGCGTCATACCTTCCCCGAAGGAGCCAAAGCACTAGAAGATAAACTGCAACTTACTCCAGAGTTAGAAACTCACTGGCAAGACATCATCAAGAAAATTTGCATTTTTTACGACTCCTCAACCGGATTAATCGAACAATTTGAGGGATTTTTCCAATTGAAAGATATCAACTTGGCAGACTACGAACCACGCCAGCGTTCTATGCAAGCCATCTTAGGCATAGAAACCACTAACCAACACCAAGTCCTCAAGCAACCAGATGTCTTGATGCTGCTGTACCTGATGCGCCCATCAGCAGAGTTTCCCTACAACGAAAAAGCTTTAAAAAGTAATTGGGATTATTACGCACCCCGGACGGATATTACCTACGGTTCATCACTAGGCCCGGCAATTCACGCCATCTTAGCCTCAGATTTGGGGAAATCAGCCACAGCCTACGAACGGTTTATGCAGGCACTCATGGTTGATTTAGAAGATAGCCGAGGTAACACCAATGACGGTATTCACGGAGCCAGCGCTGGCGGCATTTGGCAGGCAGTAATTTTCGGTTTTGGTGGAATCCAACTCACAGAACAAGGCCCCATCGCCAACCCCCATTTACCCCCAAATTGGACACGTCTGAAGTTTCAACTACATTGGCGTGGGCAGTGGTATCCGTTTGATTTGCCTGGGGGACAGGAGGCAGGGGGCAGGGGGCAGGAAGAGAAGTCGCAAGGAGGGTTTCCCTCCGGGCGAACTTCCCTACGGGACGCTACGCGAACGGGAGCAGAGGAAGAAGTATTAACTCTCCAATCCCCAGACATTCGAGGATTTATTTTTGATTTAGATGGTGTATTAACTGATACGGCAGAATATCATTATTTAGGGTGGCAGAGGCTAGCTGATGAGGAAGGGATTCCTTTTAATAGAAAGGCTAACGAAGCCTTGCGGGGGGTGTCTCGTCGTGAGTCCTTGATGCGGATTATTGGGGATAGACCTTATTCAGAAGCGCAAATTCAAGAGATGATGGAGCGTAAAAATCGCTACTATGTAGAACTAATTGAACACATTACACCTAAAGATTTATTACCAGGAGCGATCGCTCTTTTAGATGAACTACGGCAAGCGGGAATTAAACTAGGTATCGGTTCAGCTAGTAAAAATGCTCACACAGTGATCGAAAGGCTAGGGCTTGCTGATAAAGTAGATGCGATCGCTGATGGTTACAGTGTCCAAAAACCCAAGCCAGCACCAGATTTATTCCTCTTCGCTGCCCATCAGTTAGGACTAGAACCAAAACAATGTGTAGTCGTGGAAGATGCCGCCGCAGGTGTGGAAGCCGCTTTAGCTGGGGGAATGTGGGCGGTAGGACTTGGCCCCGTCGAGCGTGTAGGTGCAGCTCATGTAGTCCTCCCCAGTCTTGCAGGGGTGACATGGACAGACTTACGCACCAAATTAAACGAAGCTGCGGGGGTGTAAGGGTTTAGGGGTGTAAGGGTGTAAGGGTGTAGGGGTGTGAGGGTGTGAGGGTGTGAGGGTTTAGGGGTGTAGGGGTGTAGGGGTGTAGGGGTGTGAGGGTTTAGGGGTGTGAGGGTTTAGGGGTGTAAGGGTGTAAGGGTGTGAGGGAAACAACTAATAATGAAATCAAGATACCTTATAAATACTGTTCTTCTCTTAGCCCCCATACCCCCATACCCCTATACCCCCATACCCATAAACCCCTATACCCCTATACCCCCATACCCCCATACCCCTATACCCCCATACCCATAAACCCCTATACCCCCATACCCCCATACCCCTATACCCCTATACCCCTATACCCTGTTGAGTTTTCATCACTCATAGGGCATTCATAATAGCGGCAACCCTGACAAGGGCCGCTGGGATTCACAGCACAACGGAGATAGCCAGAACGTGCGTTGAATTTGCAACTGATGTCACCAATTAAGTAACCTACCCCTTCTAAATAATAGCGATCGCTTTCTAAAGGTCTAATATTTTGCTGTATCCGCACCCTAGCAATATTTGTAGCTGCTTGTCTGAGGCGTGAGCGTGTCCGTAATTGGGTTTTACGGATTACCCACAAGGAGAACATGGACGGTAAGAAACCAATGACAATTACTAAAAGTGTTCTTAACACCTTCTCTTAACCTCTTTTTATTTGCACTGCGTGTGTCAGTTGTCAGTTGTCATTCGTCAGTTGCTTTTCATCTGGTTTAATGCCCGTGATTAGCCTAAGAATCCCCGCACGTAGCAACGCGAAGTGCCTGGGAGTGTCAAGATATGACTTCCTTCAGCATAACTGTTACAGCCCAACGGGTAAACATACTAATTAGTCAATAGTCAGTTGCTCATAATTTTCTTTTCCCCCTGCCTTCAATTCCTCATGGGTGGAGATTTTTTCTTTTGTGTGTGCTGGCGGAGTTGTTGCGCTAGTTGTGCCGCTTCTCGCTCGGCTCGAAATAAATCAACTTTTCGGGTTGTCAGAATAAATGATTGATCGGGCTGTTGTTTCACCAAAGGGACACTCACAGGTGAATACTGGCAAATATTGATATATGGGCGATCGCTATTTTCTGTTAAATAATTAATTTGACTATTAATCGTACTAGCTATTGTCTTGAGTTCTAATATCTTTGCCTCTAACTCTATTGCCATCTGGTTGATATGTTGCACAACGGTAATCAAACTCTCCCATCCACTGCTCAGACTTTCCGATTGGGGTTGTAGAGGCACTATGACTTTATTTACTGTTACCTGTGGCAACATTAATGGCAGGGAAATAGTAGTCTTGTAGCTAGGTTCGATTTGTTTCATAAATGTTATCGCCCTCCTACTGAGTTTGCATGGTATTTTTATAACTTAAGTACAATTGTACTATAAAGCGGTAAATTGAGTTCGTCAGTTTGGGGACTTGCAATTAAAAAAATCACTAATCGCTGTGCAAGGATATCCTTCGCTCCTCTGTGTGTTAATCAAAATGTATTGTAGGCGACAAACAAAATTACATACAAATAGGGGCAGATTGCTATACTGTCCCTAACATCCTTTTAATATATTAAGTTTATTGAAGGGAAATTTTTAAAGATATAGAATGCTATTCCGAACTATAGAAAATATCAGCGATCGCCCAAAATCATACAATATTTAAGAATATTAAAAATAACTAAGTTTGATTAATTTGCTTATAGGTTCTACGCCACTTTTCTAGGCTATCTATCGATATAGATTTAGTCGTAACATTTATACTATTTCCTCGCCAATCAATATCCGAATCCGTGGTAAAAACCCCACATTCCAACTGTTCAGAGCGTATGTCCCAATATTCACCAAACCGACTTTTTAAGGTAATTACTTGTTCAAATACCTTATTTCTATGTTTATTTCTGCGTTTTCTTTCTGTTGCGCCTGTTGCTTCTGTATCAATAAATTTTGTCTCAATTAAAAACAGATTACCTTGAAATGTCAGGTAAACAAAATCACATTTACCCAGGTCTGTATAATCGGCAATTGGGGACTTTTCAAACAAGAGCAATTCATAACATGAAGGGAACAAGTTTTGAATATTTAAAAATAAATAAGCCTGCAAAAGAAGTTCCTTATCATAAGGAAAGGCAATCACCCCTTCAAAAAACTGCTTGATGTCCTCCTGAGTTTGGGGTTGAATTTTTTTACAATAGGAAACAAACTTACTCAAATCATTTGCAATCATCAAAATATTAACTCCTTCCCCTAGCTCTTGCCCAAATCCTCATGGCATAAAAAGATACCACTTACTACAGAAAAACATCATCCGCATAAGTAACGAAAAAAACTGTGAAGCCCAAGAATTACTATGTCAATATACTGTTGACGTAGTAGTTTAACT
Organism: Anabaena sp. CCY 9910; assembly: GCF_963920875.1. Classification (NCBI taxonomy): domain Bacteria; kingdom Bacillati; phylum Cyanobacteriota; class Cyanophyceae; order Nostocales; family Nostocaceae; genus Anabaena; species Anabaena sp. CCY 9910. The sequence goes on from NZ_CAWUDJ010000009.1 coordinate 127,063, forward strand.
AATATGATTATTTCTCAGTAATACTGAGTACTGAGTAAGATATTCTTTCCCCTACACCTTGTTACTGAGCCTACGACACACTCAAGAACGCAGAGAAGTATTGCTTCTTCTCACTTCCTATTTCATCTCCTCACGAACCACCAATCAGAGGTTTAAGTTGTGCTGGAAATCTCGCATTTTGTAATGCTTGCACGGTAATTCGAGCATCTTGAACACAAAATTGCCAACCTAAGCGCACTAATCGCCGAGAATTCTCAGATTGCACAATTCCAATTATGGGCATTTTGGCTTTTTCTTTATCTCCACATTGTTCTTGCAAAATTGTTTTTAAGCGGTGTAGTTCTTCAATATTGGCTGCTTGTTGAGGCTGAAGTTCTACCATCACCATTTGTACAGTTTCTACTGGCTCTGCATCTTCTACAATTAATTGAGTTTGTTCGTCTCGTCGGTCTACTTTACCCCAAATAATTAATCTGGCATCTACTTGAAGTAAGAAACTAATGCGCTCATAAGTTTTCGGAAAAACTACTGCTTCTGATTGAGATGTTAAGTCTTCAAGTTGCAAAATTGCCATTGCATCGCCTTTCTTTGTCATGACTTTTTTTACACCGTTAAGCATGACAATCACACACAATCTTGTGTCTTCTCGTTGTTCTCCTAGTTGTGAAAGATTAATTGGTGTTAAAAGTGGTGCTACTGACCTTAAAGATTTTAAGGGATGGTCGGACACATAAAATCCTAATAATTCTTTTTCTAAGCGTAATTTTTCCTGTGGGGGATAATCTAGTACAGGTTTAGCTTTAGGAGCAGTTTCAAAGGCATTATTAGCTGTTTTGGTGCTAGTAGAAGAATATCCACCTAATAAATCAAACAGGTTTCCTTGACCACTAGCACGATCTCTCGCACGGGATTGGGCCCAATCATATACTAATTCTAAATCTTGGATTAATTGGTGACGATTCGCTTCAATTTTGTCAAAGGCTCCACAGTAAATTAGTGATTCAAGGGTACGGCGATTAACAGCACGCAAGTCTACGCGATCGCAGAAATCAGCTAATGATTTAAACTCTCCTGTTGTGTCTCTTGCTTCTAAAACTGAGGCGATCGCATTCTGTCCTACGTTTCTCACAGCCGAAAACCCAAATAATATCTTACCTGCGACTGGAGTAAAGTCTACACCTGAGCGATTGATGTCCGGCGGTTCTATCTGAATATTCATGCTTAGACAGGTAGAAATATATTTCTGCACCTTGTCTGTATCGTTGCTGTTAGCCGTCAGCAACGCCGCCATATATTCCAATGGATAATTAGCTTTGAGATATGCAGTTTGATAAGTAACATATCCATAAGCTGTGGAATGGGATTTATTGAAACAATTAGAAGCTATTAAGCCATTTTTGACGAAAAAATTGTGATCACGTTCAACCCCAATGTCATAGACATTTTCTACACCCAAAAACTTACGGCTTGCTATTTTTATCATCTATTTATACCTCAAAATAATTTGCTAGTTAAGCAATTAATTTCTATATTTAGCTAAAATTTAACTTTTACTAAAATCCATCTTATATAATTTATTGGCGAGTGAACACTGCTATAGCCTTACACCACAATAGCTAAAATTATTAGCCAATTATTCAGCAATTTCTTACTATTTTTTGTTAAATTTTAAATAAACACTAAAAATACGGTTATTACACACCTATTTGCTGTTTCTTTCATTAAGAATTGGGTAAAGGGAGCAGAGAGAAGTCCGAGCGGAGGCTTCCTCTGATCGGAACTTCGGAGGGAGTAAGGAGAGGAATTAATGTACAGACGTTGTATACAACGTTTCTTATATTGACAACTGACCACTGACAATTGGCAACTGACCATTGACCAATCCCGCACGATATGTACTAAAATCAATGACTTGAGTCACTAAGAGAGCAATCATGGCATCCATCCGCGAGTTGCACGAACAGCTAGTTAAAAAAGAACGTTCTGCCGTTGAAATTACCCAAGAAACTTTAGACCACATTCAAGAGCTAGAGCCAAAGCTGCATAGTTTCTTACACATCACGGCACAGCAGGCGTTAGAACAGGCTCGTGCTGTGGATGCCAAAATAGCAGCAGGCGAGGAAATTGGGCTACTGGCGGGGATTCCTATCGGTGTTAAGGACAATATGTGTACCAAGGGAATCCCCACCACCTGTGCTTCGCGGATTCTGGAAAATTTTGTGCCGCCTTATGAGTCAACTGTGACACAAAAACTGCTAGATGCAGGGGCTGTAGTGGTTGGTAAAACCAATTTAGATGAATTTGCAATGGGCAGTTCTACTGAAAATTCTGCCTATCAAGTGACAGCTAATCCTTGGGATTTATCGAGAGTTCCTGGCGGTTCTTCTGGTGGTTCAGCTGCGGCTGTGGCGGCGGAAGAATGTGTGGTAGCGCTGGGTTCGGATACCGGTGGTTCCATTCGTCAACCAGCTTCTTTTTGTGGTGTGGTAGGACTCAAACCTACCTATGGTCTAGTTTCCCGTTATGGTTTGGTAGCTTATGCTTCATCCCTGGATCAAATTGGCCCCTTTGGGAAGTCAGTAGAAGATACAGCGATATTATTAAAGGCGATCGCAGGTTACGATCCCAAAGATTCCACCAGTCTCAAAGTGGAAATCCCTGACTATGTAGCCAGTTTAAAACCAGACCTCAAAGCCAGAGGTAAACTCAGAATTGGCGTAATCAAAGAAACTTTTGGCGAAGGTTTAGATTCTGTTGTTGAACAAGCGGTTACTAAAGCGATCGAACAATTACAACGTCTAGGTGCAGAAATTCACGTAATTTCCTGTCCCAACTTCCGTTATGGCGTACCTAGCTATTACATCATTGCTCCATCAGAAGCATCAGCCAACCTAGCCCGCTACGATGGCGTAAAATATGGCTGGCGTGCGCCGGAAGGAGACAATTTACTGTCTATGTATAAGCGTACCCGCGCCACTGGCTTCGGTGCAGAAGTCAAGCGACGAATCATGATTGGTACTTACGCTCTTTCGGCAGGCTATTACGATGCTTATTATCTCAAAGCCCAAAAAGTACGTACTTTGATTAAGCAAGACTTTGAAAATGCCTTCAAAAATGTTGATGTGTTAGTATCCCCAACTGCTCCCACTACAGCATTTAAAGCGGGAGAAAAAACTGCTGACCCCATCAGTATGTACTTAAACGACTTGATGACTATTCCCGTTAACTTGGCTGGTCTTCCAGGTTTAAGCCTCCCCTGTGGTTTTGATGAGCAGGGATTACCAATTGGACTACAACTAATTGGCAAAGTACTACGAGAAGACCAACTACTACAAGTAGCTTACGCTTATGAACAGTCCACTAGTTGGCATCTAAGTCAGCCCAAAATTTAGTCAAGAGTCAAGAGTCAAGAGTCCATAGTCAAAAATTTGAAACGTTAATTCTTAACTATGGGCTAATAACTACTGACTAACAACCTCTGGAGTATATGTTACTTCTTTGACAATACCATTACTGCCCAGGGGTTCTGCTGGCTTCTCGTTGACGGAAATTAGTACAGCCCCTGCATTACCAGAACGTACAGTTAGCTGTTTTTTTGCTGTCCATGTTCGGCGATCGCCTTTGGTTAATTCCCCAACAAATTCTGTCTTACCATCGGCTTTTACTTGTAACCATGAATTACCTTGCAGTTCTAACGTCACTGCAACGGCTGAATTAGCATTATTTTCATTACCAGGTGTGGCTGATGGTGTGGTCGTAGAACTATCGCCTAAAGCTGCTGGGGTAGACGATGATGGTGAATTTTTCGAGTCTGAAACTATTGATTCTGGTGATTCTGGTGTTTGAGCCTGGGGTGTAACTGTCAAGGGTGAAGGCTCGGCTTGTTTTGGGGTAGTCGTTTCTGAGTCTTGTTTATTTGCCAGAGATTGAGTGATTAATTTGGGATTGAGTACATAAATCAGTCCAACCGCCGCAACTGCTAGCAATAAAACGTAAGGGACAAACAAAGGAATACGAATTTTTGGTCTTTGTTTTATCTGTTCCTTGTCATCACGGTGGGATTCTTGAATTGCAGATTCACCATTGACACTAAAACTTTTCGCCAACGCCTGTCCATCCAAACCCAATATATCTGCATAGCGACGGATAAATCCTTGGATGTAAACAGGTTCAGGTAGTTCAGCAAACTTCCCTGCATCTAAAGATTGTAAGAAATATAGTCTAATATTTGTTTTAGCAGCTACTTCTTCTATACGTATACCTTTCTCTTGTCTTACCTGTAATAGATATTTACTTATTTCCTTAAGTTGTTGTTCTTGGGCCTCATTTAATAGGTTCACTGTCTTCTCCTAGTATGAGTTAATGTTTACTATCTCGCAGTGAGACTACTTGAGTACGGTCAATATTGTTACTAATTTATGAATAAATTTTTGTAGTCCGTCTAATTTTAATGCCAAATTCCAGTTAAAGAATCTTAATCTCTATTGCTGAGTCAAAAACTATGTGGTTTTTGGGAAATTTTTTGACAATAGCATCATACTGTACTGTTATTCGTCATAGGATTACCATCCTGAGCTACCTCTGTTGAGAATAATAGCAGCGATCGCCTGTTGTGCTATTGATCCTCTCAAACTCTGACATAAGTCCTCATCCTTAAAACAGACATAATCAGTGTTTAACTAGGCTTTAACGCTTGGTTCCTACCTTAATACAAGTGTTTTCACAGAAAAAACTTCAGTAGCTCAAAGTCCCTACCCACAGCGCTTGAGTTATTTTCAGCAATTTTTTGTAACCAAATATTTGTGAGGAGAAATCATGCGACATTTCTTTGGAGCATTTTTGCTAGGAATGGCTACACTAACAGTTATGCCAACAGAAAAAGTCCTAGCAGGAACCTTGACGGGTCAACAGCCTATTGTTATTGGACACCGGGGAGCTAGCGGTTATCGTCCAGAACATACATTAGCAGCTTATGAACTAGCCATTCAAATGGGTGCTGATTATATTGAACCTGATTTAGTTGCCACTAAAGACGGTGTTTTAGTCGCGCGTCACGAAAACGCTTTAGCAATTTTGAATGCTGATGGTACGCTCAATCTCACAGATACCAGCACAGATGTTTATGAGCGTCTACAGTTTGCAGACCGCAAAACCACTAAAGTCATTGATGGACGTTCTATTACAGGCTGGTTTACAGAAGACTTTACCCTAGCTGAATTGAAAACTCTCCGCGCCATAGAGAGAATTCCTGGTATCCGTCCAGAGAATACTCAATATGACAGACAGTTTGAAATTCCTACTTTGCAAGAAGTCATCGATTTAGCCAAAGCACAAAGCGCAGCCTTGGGACGGACTATTGGCATTTATCCTGAAACTAAGCACCCGACTTATTTTGATTCCATTGGTTTATCAATGGAAGAAATTTTGGTGAGCGTTTTAAATGCCAATGGATACGTTGATGAAACTGCGCCAGTTTACATTCAATCGTTTGAAGTTAGCAATTTAAAAGACCTCAATCAATTAACTAACGTCTCTTTGGTACAACTAATTAATCCTAGTGGAAGACCTTATGATTTTGTAGTTAATGGAGATTCTCGGCTTTACAGGGATTTAATTACACCTTTAGGTTTAGCAGAAATCGCTACCTATGCTAATGGAATAGGAGCCAATAAAAACTTAATTATTCCTAGAGATAGTCAAGGTAATTTATTGTCGCCCACAACTTTAGTTGATGATGCTCATGCAGCCGGCTTAATTGTTCATGCTTGGACTTTCCGCGATGAAAATGTTTTCTTGCCAACAAACTTACAAGGAAATCCCCAAGAAGAGTATAAGCGATTTTATCAAACAGGTATAGACGGTTTATTTAGCGATAATCCAGACACAGCTTTTGCGGTGCGCTCTACCTTAGTTCCCGAACCCGGTACAATCTTTGGATTAGGTTTTGTGCCACTGTTAGGATGGTTATTTCGTCGTCGTAAGTAAGTGAAACAATGATTAAATAGCTTGTAGTCAGCACTTTATTTCTTATTTTTTTAGTACTAAAGTGCTGACTACAAAGCCAGAAATAAAAACTCCACCCACAAGGGGATGGAGTTTTGTCAGTAGTCAGTGGTCAGTAGTCAGTAGCAAAGATATGTAGAAACCACCCACAAGGGGTTGGGGTATTAGACCAGATCCTTTCAACAACTAACAACTGACACGCGTAAAGCCTTCGGCATAGCTCCGCTTAACGCGCAGCGTCCCGTAGGGAAGCTTAATAAAAACTTATCTGGCTAGCCATAAAGCCGCATTCAGAACAAAAGCTTGAATATCTTCTAAAGCACGAGGCTCTAATTTCATGCCATTTCCCGGTGGTTCATCGACAAAAGAAGGGCAACCTTTTTCTATGTCCCAATTGTAATCAACAAAATGATGAAAACTAGAAGTAGCGATCGCCCTACCCAGTCTATTTTTCTCTGTATCTGTATGGTGTTCCGTTGCAACAATCAAGTTAAAGTTGCGATGAGTAACTAGACTTTTTCCCAATGCAATTACTTGGGAATTTAAATTATTGGGTTTGACTCCAATACCACCTTCATGGGGATGAGACGGGAAAAATTCAATTAAGCCAGAAGGTGAATTAGGGTTATGTAAGAGTTCATGGACTGGTTCTACAGGAATGATTTTTTGATAGTCTCCATTAGCGCCAGAATGGTAGTTAGGCCAGGAAATATACGTTGTATGTGGATCATCACGACTCCAACGGGAATCGTCAGGGTCGGGATTTTTGGTATTAAAATAATGAACATCACCAATATCAATTAAACCGCACATAGAGCAGCCCATATCTTGATGGTCTCGTGTTGTGAGAATTCCCCCGCCCCGTTTTCTAAAAGCGTTAATTCCAGCAATATCTTTGTCTGTTAAACCATCACCAGTATCTAGAGCAAATAGCCAGAGTTCATCAAAATCTGACTGATCTAGTGTCCCTAAAATAGGATCATTTCCGTCGGCATCAGAGGAGCGATCGCGTGATAAAACTGTAAATAATGGTTTTCCTGATTCATCTTGAATAGATTTTAAATAATTCTGCAATAGAGAAAAACGAAAGATACTCCAGTCATCTTCAGTTGAGGCGATCGTTGTTTGTAAAAGAATGCGAATTGGTTCTGCCATAAATTTTTATAGTGAATTTTTGTACCAATATACTCATGGCGATGAATACTTGCATTAATCTACAACAAATTTCCTCCAAATACCAAAAGATGACTAAATAAGCACAAATCCTCACACTTATGGAATTACTTCAAAATTCTCAATTGTGAGAAATAATTCTTCATCAGCTATTTGACTGTTGTAATCAATATTAATTTGAGTGGGATAACCAAATTTATGGTTGTAACTGATATCTAAACTAAATGCTTGACTTTGAATAGCATTTTGAATCACGTTAAACAGTTTAGGAATTGTATTGTATTTTTGAAAAAATTGCGGATTCACTGCTTGCCCAGGATTCACAGCAGTAATGGAAGTTGTCTGACCATTGCGGACTTCAATGACTACTGGCCCTCTAGCTTCAGGTATACAAAAACAGCTATTACTCAAAGTATATCGATAGTTGGAAATATTTTTGCTATTCCACAATCTGCGATTAAAAATTAATTGCCTTGAATTTAAGTTATGACGTGCTGATAATAGTTCTATCTGCACTATTGATTCAGACATAGCTGGGAGATTCACGCTCAAAGATAGAAGAAATCCCAAGCCAACAGTAGTAAATAAACGCATATAGTTGTTGATGAAGTCAATGTGATTCACTAAAGATATATCCAATGAACTCATGGGAGTACAACTATATTTTTAAATAAATTGTTTAAATTCAATTTATTTTTTGATTAAAACTCATTCAAAACCCCGATTTAAAAACTTCGGGGTTCCTGTTTCTCATGAGTTAAAAATTAAGATGCTAAGTTCTGGTTTTTGGCTGTCTTACTAAAAATTTTGTAGTACAACCAAGTACTAATTTCTTTCAATGGAAAAAAGACATAAGTAAGAGGATTAATCGTCACGATAATATTGCGGAAATCTCGGCGTGCCAAAAACAAAATCCCATAAGCTACTTGCTGTGGTGACATCACTCCATAGGGATTGAGTTGACTTTTAAAGGGGCCTAGAATTAATTTGCGAATTACACAGTCCCCATCCAAGCGCTTGAGAGTCACTAGATTTCCTAATGTACGTTTGCTCAGTTCATAAAGCGGACTCAGGGCCGGAGAGGCTTCCGCCTCAGAAGTATTCACCCAAATTTCTTTGGTTGCTTTTGCTTGTGGCCCCTTGACTGTAGTTAAAAATATATCCATCAACCGCAATGCAGAAAAAGTATTTACTTCATAAGAAGAGTTAATTGCTTCTGGTGTGCGACTGGTGTAAACATTAATTCCGTGGTTGATAATCAAAATATCTACTTTTTCTAAACTGGCTTTAAGTGCGGCTTCATTACCTAACTCCCAAGCAATTACCTTGAAACTACCATCGCTTGGTAATTTATCTGGATTAGTAGTTAAAGCCACAACCTTGGCATTCTGCTGAAGCAATTGCGCCGTCAATGCTTGCCCTAAAGCACCAGATGCACCAGTCAGCGCCACAGTTTTACCCTTGAGAGATAGTCCTGTTCCCAAAATTTTATCTACTAAGGAAAATACACCACTATAATAAGCGTCAACATCATCAAAATGGTGTCGCCAATGGTACGACCGATTTACCCACCAAACAGAAGGAATTGCCTCTAATGGGCCTGGTAGGTGATTATAATCTGTGTCGATTGTCCCTTGGAAATATCGCAGGGATGCGCCAAACAGAAAGCTACAAGCATAGGCTACTCCCAGCCACAACCCAATTTGTTGCACAAATAAGGCAATTACCGTTAATAGAACTACTAATAGGCTTGATTCTAAAATATCGTGATAGAGTTGGGACTCTTGGTAAGCTTTGAGCGAAACTATCGACAAATCCCGGCGATATGCTGCATGATGCTTGTTGTGCCATTTACTGAGCCAATTGACTTGGTGACACAAGGCATGGTAGCTGTCCCTCAATATCTCTGCTAGCAGTAGAGAGAGCAATCCCCAGATTGCAAACTGCCAGCAGGTATTTACTAGGGTTCCATCAATTTTTACTCTAGTCAAAATTTCAGTTAAGCTTTCAGCCAATATCGGTATCATGTTTTTACGCGTGTTACTTGTCTTAATGTTTGTTCATATTGTGATCAGAATAAATTAAGGCAGAGTTACAAAGCAAATTCAATTGGCTGTGTCAGTCTTTTTTGTGGGTGTGATGGGCGCACTCAACTTTCCACACGGTTCACCCATAATATCAGTGATAATCCGCTAGTCTCTACTAATATGCAGTATCTCATAACACAAGGATACTTGAATATCCTGATATAGCTATAGTCAGGGTACGCAAGCTATTTTTTAAAAATTAAACCTGAATCATCAGATTTTACAAACCAAACTCATTAAAAACCTTCCTACCCCCACAAAAAGATGGGGGTATTTTTATTTCCATTAATTGTTCGTTAGGTAATTGTGAATAAATACTTATTGTAATATTAATAACTTCTTAAGCCTTAATTAAACGCAAGTTGATAATCAATTTTGTTAACAACTAGATGACCATTATCTAGGTTTTTTATTCCCTTTTTATTCTATAAATCTCAACAAGGATTTTTATGGAGCGTGTTCATTTACATCGCTTGCTGTCCTCTCACGCAAAGCGACGACATTTTCTGCTGGGTGCTGGGACATTGACTGCAAGTGCCATAGCCAGTCTTTGGACTCATAAAGTTGCCGCCAAGTCAAGATTCTCAGCCTATCCCTTCAGCCTTGGTGTTGCTTCTGGTGATCCTTTACCAGATAGCGTAATTTTATGGACAAGGCTAGCTCCAGACCCTTTAAATGGTGGTGGAATGCCGCCCGTAAACGTACCAGTACGGTGGCAGATTGCTGCGGATGAAAATATGAGAAAAGTTGTGCTACGGGGCGTGACATTGGCAACCCCCCAATTAGCGCATTCTGTCCATGTCAATGTGCGTGGCTTACAGCCTGACCGTTGGTACTGGTATCAGTTTACAGTGGGTAGTGAAGATAGTCCCATTGGTCGTACCCGGACTGCTCCAGCAATTGGCTCTAGGTTGAATCAGCTCAACTTTGCGTTTGTTACTTGCCAAAAATGGGAGGATGGTTACTATTCTGCTTATCGTCACCTAGCCCAAGAAGATTTAGATTTAGTTTTCCACTTGGGTGACTATATTTACGAATACGGCATATCTGCCAACGGTGGTGTGCGTAATGTATCTTTACCCAGTGAGTTTAGAAAAGAAACAAATACGCTAGAGCAATACCGCCTGCGATATGCTCTCTATAAAACTGACCCAGATTTACAAAAAGCTCACGCCTTATTTCCCTTTTCCGTCACCTGGGACGACCACGAGGTTGAGAATGACTACACTGATAACCTTTCGGAAAACAACGATCCAGTGGCTAAGTTTCTGCAAAGGCGTGCAGCTGCTTACCAGGCTTATTATGAGCATATGCCACTGCGGGAATTTTCCATACCACAGGGGCCAGATATGCCGATTTACCGTCGATTGACCTTTGGTAATCTAGCTGAGTTTAGCGTCCTTGATACCCGCCAGTACAGGAGTGATCAGCCATGTACTGATGGTGAAACACCCCGTTGCCCAGCAGCGTTAGATCCTGCAAAAACTATGCTCGGTACTCAGCAGGAACGTTGGTTGCTAGACGGTCTTGACCGTTCTCAAGCACGTTGGAACATACTTGCCCAACAGGTGTTGATGGCAGAGCTAGATCATAAAATTGGGTCAGGTGAAATTTTTTGGAACGACTCGTGGGATGGATACCCTCTCGCACGTAACCGTGTTTTAAATCACATCGCTAACCGTAGGATTTCTAATCCAGTGGTGATTACTGGGGATTGGCATTCTACATTTGCTAATGACCTCAAGCTGGACTTTAAGGCTACTAACTCTCCTACAGTAGCTACAGAGTTTGTAACTCCGTCAATTTCTAGCAATGGTGATCGGAATGTTTACGGCCCCTACTACGGCCCGATGATTCCAGAAAACCCACACATCAAATTTTTTGACGGCGATCGCCGGGGCTATTTCCGCGTTAACCTTAACTATGATCGCTGGCAAACTGATCTGCGTATCGTCACGACTGTGAGTCGTCCAGATGCACCTGTATACACTTTTGCTTCGTTTGTTGTTGAGAATGGTCGCCCAGGTGTTCAAAGTGCATAAGGCGCAAAGGGCATTGTTGCAAGTGTGATGAAACTTTTGTGTACTCAAATACTTGAGTATTTGATACCGTTTCTTGATGAAGATGCACTTTATTCTGTACTGTAGAGACGTTGCAAGCAACGTCTCTACACCATTTATTTGGCGCAGCTTCATATTAATTTGGTATGAGTATTTGAGTATTTAAATATAATCCAAAAAACAACGATCGCCGCTACTAATAGAACTTAATTTTTATCTTTATTACTTTGTCTGCGATCGCCAGAACTGCAAGCTAAAATCCCCCGTCAGTTTTCCGAAAATGATGTAGCAGGAGTCATGGTGGAAATGGTGAGAACGCTACCAGAAAATCTTTTGAAAGAGTGGAGAAATCAATCTAACACCAATCAAAACGCAGTTTGTGCAAAGCTGCGTTGGTCAACAACTCAAATCTTCAGTTAGAGGAGGAGGTAATTAACTTAGGACTTACGCACCCAGATTTTCTGTTGAGACCGGGTGTAGGGGTGTATGGATTTAAAACATTTACTTTGAATTGTTAATTTTGCAAAATCGGGTAAATCAACACAACCAACAGCCTTAGCAAAGCTCGCCGTAGACAGTCAGTCGAGCAAGACTAAGTTTAAACTCTTACTAAAAAATGTTACCTAAACTTTAACTTCCCGGACGTGGATCTATCTTTGAGAGATAATAAAAATATAGGGGCAGTGAGGATAAATTCACAATTAAACTCTGCTTCTATGAATTTGTTCCATACCTCATCAGACCTGATAGGAGCTACAAACAGAGGTGTACAATGACTCACGATTTTCCGATATATGACCCCAATACCTACCTGATTTTCAAAATCAGTATGCTAGTTTTAATGCTGCTTGTATTGTTGATAATTTCCGCAGCCCCAGCTATTTAGAAATAACTTAATTCCATCTCAATTATCCCTATTGCCCCAATTTCTATGAAGTTGGGATGAGATTATGCTAAACAGAAGCAGTCTCACACAAAAGCTGGTAATCTTTACCGCTTTGTTAAGCATTGGGCTAGTTTTTCATCAGCAAGTTAAAGAACCACAAAGACTATTTCAGTTAAATTCCCACTTGTGGGTATCAGAGAAGAAAGTTAATATTGCAAATTTAGCAGATGGCAGCTACCAGTTTTGTAGCCAACCTGATCCTCAAGATTGGCGAGATGGTGCAGGTGTTTGTGCCAATTTTCACAAAACTGCACATCACTTTAATGGCTATTATGGCTATCCCCACTCAGACAACTTTATTTGTATTAGAGGAAATATCAAAGGTAATTTGATTGTAGGTGAAGCGTTATCTATATTATGGACTGATGAGCAGCAAAATAATATATCTACATCTGCATTTAAGTGGGATTCAGAGGAGCGATTGACATTAAGCCAAGGTAATTTGATTAGTACTGCCAATCATGCGGATGCTGTGCAGTGGATTATTTATCGCCAAGCTTTACTAAATCTTGAGGGATTTTATCAATACAACCGCCCTCGGATGACACCTGTATCTCAACTATGTCAGTGGAAGTGAAATCATCAATTAACTAGCGTGGTTCCAGTCGCTTAACAGCTCATACTCCTGTTTAATTTTTTTAGCTTTACGTAAAGGTACTCTAGGAGTGCCGATATCCATACTCATAAAAGATTGTTGTCTTTTTTTGTCCGATTTTTTAGCTGGTTTAGGGCAAATAGTCTGTGTAGTTGTCATTTTTGGATAAATCCTTGATATAAACCGAGAATTCAGTTTATATCAACAATTTCAAAACGGCAAATATCCCATAGACATAGCTTTTGGTTATATTTTTTAACCTATTAGTATATTTTGCAATGGTGTGTCGGTGGTCAGTTGTCATTTGTCAGTTGAGATCCATTGTCTCAACCCACGAAGGTGGAATCTGATTTTCTGTATTACGTAGGCGTAAGCCTTTCCTGGGAAACGTAACGCGATAATACAAATTACGAATTACAAGCACTAGTTTTTTGCCAAGAATTAGGGGATTTTGTATTAGGTGTATTCACTGTGAGAACAACTTCACCTTGAGGGCTGATTACCCATCCCGTAGCTTCCACGATATTAGTTTGGGTTGGAGTAGAGATGCTTTTGCTGATAGGAGTATTGGGGATGTTTTCTACATTACTCACAGCTACCCAATCTGTAAGGACAGCATCAGAATAAAGGAGTTCATTAGGGTTGTTTGGCAAACCACCGCGCCCGGTGATGGTAAAACTGTCTTGATTGCGTCCTGCGACTGCTTGACAGACTTGGGCTAACCGGGGTTCAACAGGTTGCGTTGGTAAATTAATTAGTCCTTGGTCGGGTTGAACTTCTGGGGTATTGATTTCGACTGTACCGTTTAGCCCAAATTCAGAACTGGCTGTGATGTCGTTGGTCAGTGGACTCTCTTTTTCTCGAAACTCTATGCCAAAAACGCTAAAGGCATTGATGCTAACGTTACCACCTTGACCTTTAAAAGCATTAGCTGTAATGTTGCTATCTTCACCAGGAACGGCAACGATAAAGCCATTGGGGATATTAATGAGAATATTACCGCCATTACCCCTACCCTCAGCATCAGTACCTGCCGTAGTAGATATTGCACTATTGTTGAGTAATAGTAATGAATTCTTTAAATCTAAATTAATATTACCGCCATTACCTAATGTAGTTTCAGCAACTAGTTTCCCCTTTTCATCTAGATGGATTTCGTCGGCTTTAATGTCTAAATTGCCAGCATCTCCGCCTTTTAATGCACTCACAGTTACTTGAGCCTGATCTCGCACAATTAACTTACCTGTTGTTATGGATAAAGACCCCGCGTTCCCGCTTCCTCGACTGCGAGCAAATAAGCCACTAGTATCTACTCCATTGGGTGCTATTCCACTCAATTCTATTAAGTCAGAAGCGTTGATTATCAGACTACCACCGTTACCTTGACTATTTGGCTGAGTTCCCGCTACTATCTGCGCTCCATTCTTGACAATCAATTCTCTTGTATTAATTGTTAAAGAACCTGCATCTCTGCTACTGTAAGTTTGAGCGAATAAGCCAGTAGTGGGTGCTTGAGAAGTTTGTGAACCGTTGAGTTGAATTGAATCTGAAGCTATTACTTTGATCTTTCCACCAAGACCCTGACTACCCATACGAGTACTAGCTGCTATCTGGCCTCCATTCTCAACAATTAAGTTTTTTGTTTCAATTTCTAAGTTACCTGCGGAACCTTTACCAAAAGACTCAGCAAGTAACGCACTGGGAAATACGCGTTCGCCCGTTGATAGTTTATTCGTAATATATCCGCCTACCAGTACAGATTCAGTTGCTTTTATGACTATGTTTCCTCCAGCGCCGTTGTCATAAGTACTGGCTCTTACATAGGCTTCATCTCGCACAATTAATTGCTCTGCCTGGATAAATATGCCTCTTCCGTTCTTACTTCCTTCAGTATCTGCAACAATTGCTGATTCATCAGTAATATCGACAAGCTTGCCATGCAGATAGACTTTACCACCACCCTCACCAGTCGTAAATAAGATAGCTTGTTTACTAATTGATATATCTGCTGGTAGTACATTATTGGGAAAGTGGAAGGGCTGGTTTTTGTTGTCTAGGTCTAAATTTATGGTTCCTAAGCCCGATATTCCTCCTACCACTATCTGACCATCAAATGCGAGTAAATTTCCGCCATCCACGTTCACATTGCCACCTATTAACGCTAAAGTTTTACCAGGCAGCACTTGTAAAAAATTAGAAAGGCTTTGCTTATTAACTCTAATTCCTGTTCCAGTCCCATTGAATTGCAGTCCAACAGGTACATTAATTGATAATGGAGATGTTGATTGGTGATCTGTTGCGCTAAAAAGTTCACCATCAGTAAACTTGATGGCATTAGCTGTACTCGCTATAAATGAACCACTCAAATTCAATGAAGAATTTGACCCAAAGATGATTCCTTTGGGATTAATTAAGAATAAATTGGCTGAAGAACCGACAGAAGTTTCTATCTTGCCAAAAATCTCAGAAGGGTTATTACCCGTTACCCTGACGAGAATATTTTGAATATTGCTAGGTGACAGAAAGAGGGCTGAACGTTCTGGAGCTACATTGAATTCTTGAAAACTGTGAAACAAATTTTGATTACGAGTCACTCCACCTGTAATTGCTTCAGTCTGATGTCCCTCATAGTTTTTAATAACTTGAGATTGATTATCCCCTAAATTATTATCAGGAATAATTACACTTGGGGTCTGAGCATAGATAGAATCAGCAAAAGCAAAAATTATGCTGATAGTTAAAACACCAGAAGTGGCTACAGTAATAGCTGAATCCCATTGCCAAGAGCAACATTTACCGCTTTGATTCATATGAATTATGTGCCTTTTCAGAAAATTAGTGAATAGGTACTATGTCTTATAAATTTTTCTTCTTGAGAGATTATTTAAAAAGTGCTTCGGCTATAATTTTAAGCACTTACCCCAACCTCATGATTTACCGAAACCAGGCTCTAGCTTCTAGCTCCTAATCTCAAAGAGGTGGATCTCACTAAAACAAGAAACGCTATGATGCACACCAATATTTTATGGAGAAGTGATGAGTCACCTCTCCATTCATCATCCTTGAACAATTTCAATCTGTTATCTTGACCTGAAATTTATTCAAGCAATCTGTGGGCTGTCTGGATTAGATCCTTTTTCAGGCGGTGTAGGATTAGATGCTATCTCCGTCTGATTAGGATTTTCAGTGCCAGGAACGGCAGCTATTTCTGTCCCTGGTGGTGAATTGTGTATACCTGGTTTATTGGGGTCGTCTCGTTTAGGGGGAAAGCCAGAGTCTTGTATATTTAGAAAACTCATGGATAGAGATTTGTGCTTCCAGTCAGATAACATGGCCACTTCATTTTTTTTCAGCGTGCTTACTTGTCCTGATGTGCGATTCATTGTAGATTTTCCTCGTTTCAAATGTAGCAATTAAGCCAATCATAGATAGTTACTTGCTGAGGATTTATATCACACGGCAAATTACAACCTTCGAGTCTATTTTCAGGAACACTGGGTATCACTATGTATATATCCGTAAGCTCTACAATTTTTATGCAAAGTTCAAGGATTTCTTAAATAAATTTATTTACAGTGTTATTTCACTTACAAGATTGGGAACTATAATTTACACGCTACGCCCATAAGTAGAGTCAGTCAAGCTGGTAATAGCTTGATAGTTAAGTATAAATATTAACTTAATGATCTCCTATGCGTGATTATCTATACACTTTTACTGGAAATACAGTAGTTTGTGGATAAGGACTATAAATTAAGCTAAACCAGGAATAGAGCCGGATGACGCTGGCTGAACTACAGATTACACTGTGTGTAATGTCTATCGCTCGTTGCTTTTAGCAACACTTAAATAAATTCTTAAAAGTCTTAATCCTGCTATATCAAAAATTACCTATGTCATTGCAACAGCGTAATTTTGGGGAGACTGGCGATTTGATCCTGGGTACGCAAAACCAAGAGCAAAACTTGCCAGCAACTTCGGCTCCTGTCGGCACACTAGCCCGCAGAAAAGGTACTATTTCTACGTTTCTTGCTCCCTTAACTCAGGATACTTTTAAACAAGTTGTTACAGAAGTCGAGCAAAAACTCCAAATTGTGCATCAAACCCTGTCGATGTTGGATTCTCACGGGTTTGAAAATATCCTGCAAGAGATGTTGCAGTCGATTACTTTAAAAACTGGGGAATTGTTGGGGGCAGATCGGACGACTATATTTTTACTAGATGAAGAAAAACAAGAATTGTGGTCGATTGTCGCCGCCGGAGAAGGCGATCGCTCCCTAGAAATTCGCATCCCCGCCGACAAGGGGATTGCCGGTGAAGTCGCTACTTTTAAACAAGTAGTTAATATACCTTTTGACTTTTATCACGATCCTCGGTCGATATTTGCCCAAAAACAAGAGAAAATCACTGGCTACCGCACATATACAATGCTGGCTTTACCACTACTGAGTGAGCAAGGGCGATTAGTAGCGGTGGTACAGTTACTCAACAAATTAAAACCTTATAGTCCTCCTGATGCAGTACTGGCAGAACGGATTGATAATCATGGTTTTACCAGTGCTGATGAGCAGTTATTCCAAGAATTTGCGCCGTCAATTCGCTTGATTTTAGAGTCGTCACGCTCCTTTTATATAGCGACACAAAAACAAAGGGCGGCGGCGGCGATGATGAAGGCGGTGAAGTCCCTAAGCCAGAGTAGTCTGGATTTGGAAGATACCCTCAAACGGGTGATGGATGAAGCCAAGGAACTGATGAACGCCGATCGCAGTACCTTATGGTTGATAGACCGCGATCGCCATGAATTATGGACGAAAATTACTCAAGATAATGGTTCTACGAGAGAATTGCGCGTTCCCATAGGTAAAGGTTTTGCAGGTATCGTCGCCGCATCCGGTCAAAAACTCAACATCCCTTTTGATTTATACGACCATCCAGACTCGGAAACTGCCAAACAAATCGACCAGCAAAATGGCTACCGCACCTGTAGTTTATTATGTATGCCCGTATTTAATGGCGACCAAGAATTAATCGGTGTGACCCAACTGGTAAATAAAAAGAAAACCGGAGAGTTCCCGCCTTATAATCCAGATACATGGCCAGCAGCGCCCGAATGCTTCCAAGCGAGTTTTGACCGCAACGACGAAGAATTCATGGAAGCTTTTAATATCCAAGCTGGGGTGGCGTTACAAAATGCTCAATTGTTTGCCACAGTTAAGCAACAAGAACAAATGCAACGAGATATTCTGCGGAGTCTTTCTAATGGTGTGATTTCCACAGATAAAGCCGGGACAATTATTGCGGCGAACGAAAGCGCCCAACGTTTGTTGGGGTTGGACTCGGAAGACCGTTTGGAAGGTAAACTCATAAGTGAGGCGATCGCCATTAAAGAAGGCGATTTTAGTAAATGGTGTCAAGATGCCTTACACGGGACAGACCTCAAACGCCGCCAGCAATATTACCCAGACCGCACACTGGTAAGCACTGAAGCAGCACAAAATAGCATTAACTTATCGATTAATACCATTGCCGATGCTAGCGACCCCCAGCAAGTCTGCGGCGCGTTGGTGGTGATGGAAGATATTAGCGATGAGAAACGCCTCAAGAGTACGATGTATCGCTACATGACCCAGGAATTAGCCGAAGAATTACTAAAATTGGATGATGCTAAACTGGGAGGCGATCGCAAGGAAGTTTCCATCCTCTTCTCTGATATTCGCGGCTACACCACTTTGACAGAAAATCTGGAAGCAGAAGAAGTGGTTAGTATGCTGAATGAATATTTTGAGTCGATGGTAGAGGCTGTATTCAAACACAAAGGTACTCTGGATAAATACATCGGTGATGCCATTATGGCTGTGTTTGGTTCGCCTTTGCCCCTAGAAGAACACGCTTGGATGGCTGTAAAAACATCTATAGAAATGCGTCATCGCTTACAGGAATTTAATCAACGGCGTTATGCAGCCAATAAACCCCGCATCAACATTGGTATCGGCATCAATTCCGACACCGTAATTAGTGGCAACATTGGCTCTAGTAAACGTATGGAATTTACAGCCATTGGCGATGGTGTAAATCTGGGTTCCCGCTTAGAAAGTGTGAGTAAGCAGTATGGTTGCGATATTATTCTGAGCGATAATACTTTTAAACCATGCCAAGAAAATATTTGGGCTAGAGAACTAGATTTCATCCGTGTTAAAGGCAGAAATGAGCCAGTATCTATATATGAGTTAATTGGTTTACGTTCTGATCCCATCCCTAGTGAGAAATTGCAGGTAATTGAGCATTATCACAAGGGACGGGAATATTACTTAAACCGCCAGTTTCCCCTAGCAAGAGCCGAGTTTGCTAATGTTTTAGCCGTTGATAAACATGACAAAGCAGCGATGTTGCATCTGCTACGCTGTCAGCATTGGCTACAATCGCCGCCAACCAACTCAGAATGGGACGAAGGGGTGTGGACGTTTCAGGAGAAATAGTCAGTAGTCAGTAGTCAGTAGTCAATAGTCAATAGTCAATAGTCAAAATCAAGGTTTTTGGACTGTGGACTATTGACCACCCTCAGAAGGGTTTTTTGGTTCAGTGCGTCAGTCCTATGTTCATGGAAAGACATATTAGTAGGGTGCGTCAGATATGAAAAATCTGTTCATTGACAGCATTTAAGTCGTCTGACGCACCCTCGACTTATAGGGCGGAGAGTGTCAAGCTTATCCTAAGCCTAGTTCTCGTTTGAGTAAGTTAATTGAGTTTGCACCGATGTAATTATCTACTTTAATTAATTTTGGTGGACGGATGATGTCTTCGGAGGCGGCTTGGACGGCGGCTTGCACAGTTGCATAACAGGCTTGGTCACAGATAATCACTTCGGCGCGCTTGACGATCGCCTGCATTTTGTAATTATCTTTTGGTTGGGTGGTCATGACTAATAACTCGTCACCCCGCAAGCCGTGGAGGATGACTTCTGCTTGGCGACCAATTCCCGAACTGAGGCTGACTATCCCTACACAGTTATCTTTAGGTAAGTTTTTCAGCAGGTTGATTTCTTTGTTGTAGTCGTAGATATCTAGAGGGATGACACGGATAGCTTTAGGGGCAGCGATCGCTTCCACATCGTTGATAAAATAGCGACTGGTGACAACTGTGGCGGAGGTGGTTTTATCTAGTACGGCTGCTAACTCATCTATCGCCACTATCTGCACGGGAATTTCTAGTTCTTCTTCTAACTCATAGGCCATTAACTCCCCCACACCAATATCTTGAGTCGGAGATGCTACCAGTACCCGCGCACTACAACGCAAGCGCCAGTCAATTTCTGCCAAAAATATTTCTCTTGCTTGGCTGAGTGAGTAGCCTTGGCCTAGTAATTCATCAAGTGCTTGCTGTAAAACTTTTGATGCTTCAGGATGTTGTGTGAGGATGGGCGATTGTAGCCTGCTACCACCCTCATGACCTTGAGCGCGGACATAAATCCCTGAGCCTGCTAAACTTTCAACAAAACCGTCTTCTTCTAACTGACGATAAACTTTACTGATAGTATTGCGGTGTAACCCCGTTTGCATTGCCAAAGCCCTGGTGCTGGGCAATTTGTATGCAGGTGGATATTGGCGAGAAGCGATCGCAAACCTGAGTTGGTTAAATAGTTGGGTTGATGCGGGAATCTCACTATCTGGCTGAATACGGAATTGAATCATCACCCAAACTCCTGAATAAGCAATTCAAAATTCAACATAAATAACAATAAACAACCCAAGCATTTTGGCGATTTTATGTTGGGTACTTTCGGGTTTAAATTTCTTATGTGGTGACTATTGGTAGTTGATATTTTCAGAGAAGTAGCCTAGTTATATCAAATAATTAGAGAAATTCACCACACAACACGGGTAAAAATTATTATGACTGAGCAAGTAGTTGCCACAGAAACCGTTAACTTTTCGCAAAACAATCTACAAATAGCTGGGTACTTAGCACAGCCACAAGCACCAGGTTCCTACCCAGGGGTTGTAGTTTTACAGGAGATTTTTGGCGTTAATAGCCATATTCGGGACGTAACCGAACGGATTGCTAAGTTAGGGTATGTGGCGATCGCTCCGGCGCTATTCCAACGTCAAGCACCAGGCTTTGAAACTGGATACACACCCCAAGATATTGAAGTTGGCAGAGGTTATGCAATGCAAACCAAAGCCACAGAATTACTCAGCGATATTCAAGCAGCTATAGATTATCTAAAAACTCTCCCCCAAGTGAAACAAGATGGCTTTGGTTGTATTGGCTTCTGCTTTGGGGGTCACGTAGCCTATCTTGCTGCCACTTTACCAGATATCAAAGCGACGGCATCTTTTTACGGTGCGGGAATTGCTACCCGTACATTTGGCGGCGGGAATCCTACTGTCAGCCGCACACCAGAAATCAAAGGCACATTATATGGCTTTTTTGGTACGGAAGATGCCAGTATTCCTCCAGAGCAAATAGACCAAATCGAGACAGAGTTAGAAAAATACAACATTTCTCATCGTGTGTTCCGCTACGATGGAGCTGATCACGGATTTTTCTGTGACCGTCGTGCCAGCTATAATCCTCAAACAGCTGCTGCTGCTTGGGAGCAGGTGCAACAACTATTTAAGACTGTGTTAACAACATAGGTTTAAAGACTCTCAATTCCCATACCACCTTAAGCGGAGCCTTGTTCATTAAGAATTACGTAGCTTGCTTACCGTAGGGTATTACGAATTATCAATTCCCTTGGTTTCAAATAAAATAACCACAATTTAAGTTCAATAGTCATGAATTCCGAATCGAAACTATCTCAAAAAGCCAACTCGTCTTTCACAATGGACGACTTTGCCAAAGCACTAGAAAATCACGACTACCAGTTCCAAAAGGGGCAAGTTGTTTACGGCAAGGTTTTCCAACTTGATCCTGATGGCGCTTATGTTGATATTGGTGGCAAGTCGTCAGCTTATATTCCCCGCGATGAGGCTTCTTTGAGGGCAGTTAACGATTTAGCGGCAGTATTGCCGTTGCATGAGGAGCTTGAGTTTATTATCATCCGTGAACAGGATGCAGAAGGTCAAGTAACCCTTTCTCGACGGCAGTTAGAAATTAATCATATCTGGGAAAAACTGGCGCAAATGAAGGAAAATTCCCAGCCGGTGGATGTGAAGGTGACAGGTGTGAATAAAGGTGGTGTCACCGTTGATGTTCAAAGCTTGCGGGGATTTATTCCGCGATCGCATCTAACAGAACGTGATAATTTAGAAGCCCTTAAAGGTCACACTCTCACGGCTGGCTTTTTAGAAGTAGACCGCAATAACAAAAAACTCGTCCTTTCCCAGCGTTTGGTAACTCGTTCTAGTAACTTCAATCAGTTAGAAATTGGTCAGTTAGTAGAAGGTAAAATAACTGGGATTAAACCTTTTGGTGTGTTTGTTGACTTAAATGGTCTCAGCGCCTTGTTACATATCAAACAAGTTAGCCAAAAATTCATCGAATCCCTAGAAAAAGTCTTTCAACCTGGTCAAACAATTAAAGCCATAGTTATCGACTTAGATCAAGGTAAAGGTCGAGTGGCTATTTCTACCAGAGCCTTAGAAAACTTCCCCGGTGAAGTGTTAGAAAATTTCGAGGAAGTCATGGCTTCAGCCGAAGCACGCGCTCACCGAGCTGCTAATAAAATGAGTGAGGGGGTATAGGGGTGTAAGGGTTTAGGGGTTTAGGGGTTTAGGGGTTTAGGGGTTTAGGGGTTTAGGGGTTTAGGGGTAAATCTTTCTTTTCCTCACACCCTTACACCCTCACACCCTTACACCCTCACACCCTTTTAAATATTCTTAGGTTTACGTAATTGCTGAGAACCAATTGGGCCGAGAATTTGGTTGAGGGTACGCAGTTGGTCGGCTGTACCCATGCAAATCAGAGTGTCTCCTGGCATTAACACTGTATCTCCTGTGGGGCCGCCGATCAGCATACCATCTAGACGACGAATAGCGAGGACTAATGCCCCACTTTGCGATCGCAGTTTGGCTTTTTGCAAGCTTTGACCAACGAAGGGACATAAGGCCGGGTCGAGTAAAAATTCTTCCATGTAAAGTTGACGGTCTGCACCTGTAAGAATCCCGTCTACAAAGTCTAATACTTGCGGTCTGAGGGCGGCGGCTGCCATCCGCTTCCCACCTGTGATATATGGGGAAATGACGGCATCTGCACCGCCTCGCTGTAATTTTTGCAGAGCTTCTTCGGTGCTGGCTCGTGCGATCGCTCTAATTCTCGGATTCAGTGTTTTTGCTGATAAGACTGTGTATAAATTTTCTGCATCAGAAGGGAGAGCCGCAACTAAACAAATTGCCCTTTCAATCCCAACTCTCAAGAGAGTATCGTCCAGTGTGGCATCTCCTTGAAATGCTGTATGCCCTTCCGCTTGCGCCCTTTCAATGGAGTCAGCATCAGAATCAATCACCACAAATGTTACACCTTCCGCCCGAAATTCCTTGGCAATTTGGCGACCAGTCCGACTGAATCCGCAAATGATGTAGTGTTCTGATAAGGATTCCATTAAGCGCCTCTGTTGTCTGAGCCGAATACCTTGTTGAAAGTAACCCTGAATAACTGCTTCTGTAAACCTGTTGACGATGTAGCCAAGGTTGATTACACCTAGCAAAATTAAGGCAATAGTAAATAAGCGTCCACGACTACCAAGGGGGTTGGTTTCACCATATCCCACGGTAGCTAAGGTAATAACTGTCATGTAAGCTGCATCTTCCCATGACCAACCCTCGACAAACCGATACCACAAAGTACCGAGAATTAATACACCACCGAGAGCGATCGCCCCGGCCATTAACTCTTTTTGGATGCGTTGGTATTTCTGTTCAAGAGTTGAATACAAAATTATTTTCCACTATTGCCACAGGTTTGAGGATATATAATGTTAAGCTCAAGAGAAAGTAAGAAACACAATAAATAAAAATTTATTTTTAAGAAACTCTAGGAAACTAGTAGGTAAGTATACAATCAAAAATCCGCAGGAGGAGCGTTAGTGAGCCTACAAACTCTCATTGAGCAAGCCACGAACCCCCCAGAGTCAGGTTCTGCTGCATCTAGCCCCTTTAGTACAGATAGCTTTGACGCATCTGTTATGTCCACATACGGACGCTTTCCCCTCGCCTTAGAACGGGGTGCAGGTTGCCGAGTATGGGATACCCAGGGCAGAGAATACCTAGACTTTGTGGCGGGGATTGCCACTTGTACACTAGGACACGCCCACCCAGCTATGGTAGAAGCCGTAACGCGCCAAATCCAAAAGCTGCACCATGTATCTAATTTGTACTACATTCCCGAACAAGGTGAATTAGCCCAATGGATTATTCAACACTCCTGCGCTGATCGGGTATTTTTCTGTAATTCTGGTGCTGAAGCCAACGAAGCCGCTATTAAACTGGCTCGTAAATATGCCCACACAGTTTTAGACATAGAAAAGCCTATTATTCTCACCGCCAATGCCAGTTTCCACGGACGGACGTTGGCAACTATTACCGCTACTGGGCAAGCAAAGTATCAGAAATATTTTGATCCCCTGGTACCCGGATTTCACTATGTAAATTACAACGATATCAGTGCGGTAGAAGCAGCTATTAGTGAGTTAGATGAGGGAGATTACCGAGTAGCGGCAATTCTCATCGAACCATTACAAGGGGAAGGCGGTGTTCGTCCTGGTGATGTGGAATACTTCCAAAAGCTGCGGCAAATTTGTGATGACACCGGCATTTTGTTGATTTTTGACGAAGTGCAAGTTGGTATGGGACGCAGTGGTAAATTGTGGGGTTATGAATATCTGGGTGTAGAACCAGATATTTTCACCAGCGCCAAAGGTTTGGGTGGTGGTATCCCCATTGGGGCAATGATGAGTAAGAAATTCTGCGATGTCTTCCAACCAGGAGAACACGCCAGCACTTTTGGCGGTAATCCCTTTGCCTGTGGTGTAGCGTTGGCTGTGTGCCAAACCTTGGAAAGGGAGAATATTTTACAGAACGTGGAAGATAGAGGAGAACAGTTAAGGAGTGGGTTAAGAGCGATCGCTGCTAAATATCCCCATCATCTTACAGAAGTTCGCGGTTGGGGTTTAATTAACGGTTTGGAATTAGCCGCAGATATTCAATTAACTGCTGCTGATGTCGTCAAAGCTGCCATCAACGAAGGCTTATTGTTAGTACCAGCCGGGCCAAAGGTTGTCCGTTTTGTACCACCATTAATTGTCACAGAGGCAGAAATCAACACCGCCTTAAAATTATTGGAAAAAGCATTAGCAACTGTGACAGCTTAAATCACATACTGCTGGCAAAAATAGCGGAAATAATCACCGCCGATACACACCAATGAACGCTGATAAAAGTCTGTGTTCATCTACTGGAATCGGCGGCTTATTGTTATCAAATATCTTCACTACTTGAGCTAGATGCAGGTTTAAAAATAGAACATATTTGCTAATAAAGATATACTTTGCTCGCTCGATATCTTATTATTGCTTTAATAATCCCGATACCATACCATCTTGATCTCTTTACGTCTTGTATCTAAAGGTAGAAAATAAAGGTTAACTTAAAGTTGGGCAACCTGAGGAAGGTTCTATCTGCTCAAGAGTAACCTGCCAATCTATATGCAGTACAACTGAGGTCAAATGACGCAATCTTGCAATCGAGTCAAAGTTTGGGAAGAACGCCGTAACGAAGCTAATATTTACTACAAACAGGGGAAATTTTCAGAATATCTTGACTTGGTAACGGAAAATTTACAACTAGCTAGAGCAATTCCAGACCGAGCTAGAGAAGGTCATACATTGAACGATATTGGTCTAGCATATCTTGGGTGTTGGCAACCGCAAAAAGCATTAGATTGTTTCCATCAGGCCTTGGCTGTAGCTGTAGAGATTGGTAATATCCAAGCAGAAGCCACGGCTTTAAGCAATCTAGGTTCTACTTGCAGTCGTCTCGGCAAACTTTCCCAGGCCTTAGAGTATTTTGAGAAAGCCGCGCAAATATTCAGAGAGTTACAAGATACTCAGGGTGAAGTTTCCACCCTCAATGATATGGCGCTAATTTACATCAGATCGGGTAAACCCAAGCGATCGCTCTTG
Source organism: Anabaena sp. CCY 9910 (assembly GCF_963920875.1). NCBI lineage: Bacteria > Bacillati > Cyanobacteriota > Cyanophyceae > Nostocales > Nostocaceae > Anabaena > Anabaena sp. CCY 9910. Next base: position 153,047 of record NZ_CAWUDJ010000009.1, read on the forward strand.
CTGCAAAATCAAATTTTAGCAATGCGGCGTTTGTTAGGAGACCTTTCTGGTGAAGCCACCACACTCAATGGCATTGGATTCGCCTATAGTGTTTTAGGTGAGTTTGGGAAAGCACTAGACTATCTTCAACAAGCATTACCTATTCAAAAAGCAGTCAAGAACTTAGCGGGTGAAGCCATAACTCTGAACAACATCGCCTCGATCTATTTAGACTTAGGACAACCCAAACAAGCCCTGTTACTCTACCATCAAGTTTTGTTAACACGCCAGTCCATGAACGATCTTCCAGGGGAAGCCACTACTCTCAACAACATTGGCTTTACCTACTCTAAATTGAGCAGTCATCGCAAAGCACTGAAATTCTACAAACAAGCACTTGTTATTTATCAACAACTAGAAGATTCTCTTGGAGAAATTTCGACTTTGTTGAATATGGGTAACCTATACGTCACCACAAAACGCAAAAAGTTAGCTCTATTGTGTTATCGCAATGCTCAAACACTAGCTGAAAAAATCTCAGATCAGACAATCTTTGACAAAGTAAAGCAGTTTATGGATGCTATTTAAGGAAAGCGCTTCATGAGCAGATGAATCTACAGGAAACTTGCAAACCAAGGCTGTTTTCACAAATATCTCAACCTAACGTTCTCCATATTCCATATCATTAGCCTCGGCGTAACGGTTCATAAAGCGCATGAACCGTTCCCAATGATCATCACGCTCAACTTCAAATTTGCACTCTACTCCTTGTAATTCATCACCTTCATCACCCCCAAAAATAAATCTTGTAGCGGAAGGGGTGACGCTAATTTCCCCTTCTTCATCGGTTAACAATAGAGAATTCAAGGATTGTTTAGTAAAGCTGTTGAATCCTTCTATCGCTTGCAGTTGATTAAACTTCATCATAACGATGCGTTTGCCAGTACGGACTTCTCGCCGCAAACTAACATTACTTAATTCTTCAAAAATACCTGCGAAAAATTGAATTGAGGGGGTGATAGATGTCATGAGTGGATTTAAATTTAATTGTTATAATCCACAATTTACAACAGTTCGTAACCGAATAGATCCGATTTAAAAGGTCAGTCCCGATGAAACAAGTTGCACCACCAAAGATGAAAATGCTTTTCAGTCTCTACTTGGCTGTTGCTTTCCAGTCTTTGAAGAAGAATTTTGCTCACTTAACTGCTGTTCCAATTCGGCAATCCGATTTTCTAAAGGTGCCATCATTGCTTTAACTTCTCTTTCGGAATAGCGGAGGGGAATGTGTTGGGGACAATTCTCGCTTGTGGCTTCGACATGAAATAGAATCGCCCGTTCCACCTGTGCGGGATAATCGGCAACTCTTACTTGCTCTAGTAAACTAGATTCGCCTTCAATGTATTCGGCTCTACCCCAAATCTTGATGCGTTGGCGATGACGATAATCCATCAAAAACAGAAATGCTTTGTCATTACTGGATAAATTACCGACGGTAATGTACTGCAAATTACCCGAAAAATCAGCAAAGCCTAGCGTCTTTTCATCCAGCACCTTGAGGAAACCAGGTGACCCCCCGCGAAACTGGATGTAGGGGTAGCCATTGGAACTGACGGTTCCCAGGTAAAACCCTTCCAGTTGAGAGATGAATTTGGCAATGTTGGGGGTGATGGTGTCATTAGCAGGGCCATTGGCAATATAGCGATCATAGGTCTGCCGTGAGCCGCGCTCTTCTTGGGCTGCTTGTACTTCTGGAGTGAAGGCAATTTCACCAAATTTACGTGTCATTATCTCCTCCTAAGCCGCTAGTTAGGTGAATTTCGCCATCGCCAGCTAAGGCCACGTAGGGTAAGACTACCACATCGGCGATCGCCAAATACCCTAACTCTAGCCATTGTTGAGTGGCTGGAAATATGTGGTATGAACGCGCCAATTCCGTCCCTTGCCGTACTTCTCCTGCGGTTGAGGAGAGCCAACACACCACCCGACTCATCACTTCTGGCTTGAAAGTGGGGAGTGGGGAAAGACTACTTTCATACAAGGTCTGTGGAACTTGCTTCATCGGTATTTACTTTTTTATTTAGCTTAGTTATTAATAATATAAAAATTTTGAGACAAAATTACAGCAACCTCAGACATCCTGAAAATAGGTTGTTATATTGTACTAAATAACTATTTTGTTCAACCTGGGGAAAGCTGTGCGTAATGATTTACAAGATTTGGAGATTAGTCATAGAGAACTAGAAAATTTGACTAACTTACCTGTGAAATCAGAACTAATTACTATCAGGAACATTTTTAAAAAGATTTGTAGAAAAATTATAACTCAGATTAAAGGCTCTGAAGGAGCTACAGTAGTTTTCCTGAGTTTTTCTGTATTTATTTTTGCATACTTAATATTTGATATTTTTATCAAAGTATTTGCCGCATGGATAGAGATGCCATCCTGGTTATTATTAATAATTTTCAGTTTTTTAGGTGTTGTCAGTACACAGACTTTTTTATATTACTGGTGGCGTAACCAGCAAAAAATCCTGAGAAAAAATCTGACAAATTCTCTAGAAATACTCTTAAATGATGTTGATAGATACAATGCAGTGATTAAAGCTATAGATATTAATGACCAGATAGAAGATGCAGGGAATACAGGAGTAAGCATCAAGGAAAGAGAAAAAGTTATCGATGCCCTGAAACTGACAAGAACCGATTTAATTAGAGCATTAAAAACAGAAAGAATATTAAGAGAAAATCAGAATTTTATTCTCAGTAATACAGAATTGTTTACTAATAATTTAGCCACTTTAACCGCAATGCAAGTGACAGAACAAGCCACTGAGCATGGCAGGTTACTCAATGAAGCATTACAAATTGCTTTAGATGTGCAATATGAAATGAAAAGCTTACAAAGTCAATCTAATCTATAAAATGTGACAAAAGTCTTGAGATTGTTTTATCCAAGCAGTATTGGAAGTGATTGAGAGAAATAAGGTGATACGCACTAGAACAAATATTCTTGCGTCAGGGCTGTCCATAGTCAAGAGTCAAAGGCTAGCTTGAACTGTGGACTGTGAGGCAGTCGCAGTCTTGGCGGTTCCCGTCGATTGCGAACTGCCGTTAGCGTAGCGGTAGCGACGTTAGGAGCGTCACCCGGAGGGTGGACTTTTGACAACCTGAGTGCGAAATATACAATTTAAATGCGTAACAGCTTATTCCTATTCTTGTTGTGGTAATTGCTGAATGGGGTTCTGGTTGGAAAATGACTAATCCAGGGTCTAACATAAAGAAGTGTAAATTAAGCGATCGCCTACAGGGATGGATTGGAAAGAAATTAGAGGTAACTGGGTGCTTGTCCCCCGTAATCCAGTCGGGATCATTCATTTCTTGGGAGGTGCGTTTGTTGCCACAGCACCCCATCTGACATATCGTTGGCTACTAGAACAGTTGGGTAATAAAGGGTATGTAGTGATTGCCACGCCTTTTGTAAATACTTTGGATCATATTGCGATCGCCGACTCTGTGCTATTAAACTTTGAACGCACAATAGAAAGATTGCATGATTCTGGGGCATTACGCAAGCTCTACTTACCTACCTACGGAATCGGACATAGCATGGGGTGTAAACTCCATTTACTTATTGGCAGTCTTTTCCCTGTGGAACGGGCGGGTAATATTTTAATCTCTTTCAACAACTATGCCGCTAAGGATGCTATACCCTTAGTGGAACAGTTCAATACTACTTTGGCGATCGAATTTACTCCCTCGCCTTTGGAAACAAACAAACTCGTGCAGGAAAGTTACAATATCCGGCGCAACTTATTAATCAAATTTAATAACGATAACCTGGATCAATCAGCCGCTTTAACCAAAATCTTACAAACACGCTTTCCAGAAATGGTGACAGCCCAGACTTTACCAGGAACACACACTACACCCTTAGGTCAAGATGTCAAATGGCAAACAGGGTCATCATTCACCCCCTTTGATGCGTTAGGGCAGTGGTTCAAACAAGAAGTCTATCGTGACTTAAATCAGCTAAATCGTGCCATCCTCTTGTGGTTAAATCCTCTTTCACCACCGTAGGAGGCAAAAGGGAGGAGGGAATACTATAGTATATCTCTCACGACCAATGACCAATAACCAATGACCAATGACTATTGACTATGTTTCAAATTTTAATAATTGATGATGATATATCAATTCAAACATTACTAAAAAGAATTTTACAAAAACAGGGTTATCAAATAGTTACTGCGAGTAATGGTGAAGAAGGAATTACTCAAGCATTAACTAGTCGCCCAGCACTAATTATTTGTGATTGGATCATGCCTGGCTTAAATGGTTTGGAGGTTTGCCATCGCATCAAGACAAATCCGAATCTATCCACTACATTTTTTATCTTGCTCACCTCTTTAGACTCTGTAGCCGATCGCGTTAAAGGTTTAGATGCTGGTGCTGATGATTTTATCACCAAGCCGATTGAGCAAAATGAACTGCAAGCAAGGGTGAGAGCCGGATTGCGACTGCATCAATTAAGTCGAGATTTGCGGACTCAAAAGCTGCTATTAGAAGAAGAACTAGCAGAAGCCGCCGAATATGTGCGATCGCTTCTACCAGAACCTCTAAATGAACCCATCAGCATCAATTCTCGATTCATCCCCTCTCGTCAACTCGGTGGTGATTGTTTTGACTATTACTGGCTGGATGACGATTGCTTGGCATTATATCTACTAGATACAGCCGGACATGGATTAAAAGCTGCTCTCCCCTCAATTTCTGTTCTTAATTTACTGCGTTCTCGCGCCCTGAAAAATCTCAATTATTATCAACCCAGCGATGTACTGAAAAATCTTAATGAAACCTTCCAGATGAATTATCAAAATGATAAATACTTCACTATCTGGTATGGTGTTTATCACCGCATCAAACGACAGCTAACTTATGCTAGCGCTGGTCATCCACCTGCAATTTTGATATCTGGAACATCACCAGCTAGTACGGAAGTGCAAATTTTAAGAACCCCAGGAATGCCCGTTGGTATGTTTCCAGAAGCACAATATGTTGATGCTTATTGCAATGTCGAAAAATTGAGCAGTTTGTATATCTTCAGTGATGGCGCTTATGAAATTACTAAATCAGATGGCAAAATTTGGAGTTTAGATGCTTTCATTCAGATACTCGCTAGCGTACATCATAATGATGATTATCAACTTGATCAAGTCTTAAATTGCCTGACCGCTTTGAATCCCAAAGATACGTTTGAAGATGATTTATCAATCCTACAAGTTAAGTTTGACTAACTATTCGCCAGTATAATTTCATTAAATTCATCTTGATTATTAAATATTTCAAATACCTTGTCCATACCAGTCAACTCAAATAATATTCTTACCTGTTCATTAATCGAACAGAGAAATAATTTTGTCCCTGCTGCTCTCAATGTTTTAAAAGCTAACACTAAAGCTCCCAAGGCGGAACTATCCATAAAAATCACATCCTGACAATCAACTAAAACAATTTTTGTGCCGCTATTCAGGAGATGGGTAATCTCTTCTCGCAGTTCCTGTGAATTTGCTGTATTGATAATTCCACTGAGTTTAATAACTTGTACTTGCTGATTCATAGTGTTTTTGACTAATTTACTGTAAAAGGATGTACTAAATTTGCCAATATTATATAGCAACACACACAATTTTAGTGAAACAGATGCGCCTCAAGAGGCTTATTTATTGCTTATAGACTCCATTTGTAACCACAAGACAAGTCGATTTTACCTCAATCAATAAATCTAGATTTTGAATTTATCTTCATATAATTATGAACCTGATTTAGGAAATAAGATTGAGGTAAGAGATATGAAGATAGCCTAATTCCTCAATATTATTTTGTATATCTTGTACCCAAAAGACTAATTTTTTCGCAAATTTATCAAACAATATTCTCACACAATATACATTATAAAAATTAGCTAATCAGTTTGGCAAAATTGTAATTTAAGCTGCAATTTAACTTAACCCTCAATGCAATATAGCGTTTCCTAGTCTGCTGAGGTACAAATTTATCCGCGTCTATCTGTGTCCATCTGCGCTTAATTATTGTCGTTTATACTTCACTAGGATAAAAAAGGCTATAAAGACAATTATGCCAGCAGAAACTATCAAACGGGCGATTAGCCAGCCCTCGCCGTAGCCCACAGCTCTGTTTTTCTTTTCTTATCTTTGATGTTGTCTAGTAAGTAGAACGACTTGAAAAACCTATATTAAGTAATGTAAAAACACTAGGATTAGTTTTGTAGTAAGGACTTTAGTCCTTTTTTGAGAACTAAAGTTCTCTCTGCATTCGGCATAGCGTGTCGAGAAAAAAAGTTGCGCGTAAAACTCTATATAATATTGGCAGTGACTAGCTTAAGCGCAAGAGTATACTACAAAACTTTAATTATTTACCCTGTTCTACCTAGTCGCTGAATCTTATTTCCTTTAAATAGGTATTTCTATTTCAAATTTCGTGTCCTGTCCTGGAGTAGAAATACAGTTTAATTTTCCGCGATGCTGCTCAACTACAATTTGATAGGCGATAGAAAGTCCTAAACCAGTGCCAGATCCAACGGGTTTAGTGGTGAAAAAAGGATCGAAAATGTGGGATATTGATATTTCATCTATACCAATTCCATTATCACTAATAGAAATTCTGACTGTATTTTCTGGAAAAATTACTTCTGTTTTAATTTCAATTCTTGGCTGAGTAATTGTATTAGAGGCAGACTGTAAGGCATCAATTGCATTACTCAAAATGTTCATAAATACCTGATTTATCTGGCTAGCATGGCAATTGACTTTAGGAAGTGGCTGGTATTTTTTAATTATTTGAATCTTTGGTAAAAGCTCATTAGCTTGCAGTCGATGTTGCAGAATTAGCAAAGTACTTTCTATCCCTTCATGCAGATCAATTGATTTTTTGCTTGATTCATCAAGACGAGAGAAATTTCGTAAACTCAGGACGATATCCCGAATGCGATCGCTTCCCGTTTCCATAGACTTAAGCATTTTAGCAACATCTTTTTGTAAAAATTCTATGTCGGCTTCTTTAATTTTCTGTTGCAGGGAGATAGAAGGATTAGGATATTCTGATTGATATGCCACAATCAGTTCTAAAAGAATATTTATAAATTCTCTAGTATGGGTAATGTTGCTATAAATGAATCCAATGGGATTATTTATCTCATGAGCAATACCTGCGACAAGATGTCCTAAACTAGACATTCTTTCTGCCTGAATTAGTTGTATTTGGGTTTTATGTAGCTCTTTGAGAGTTTGTTCTAAGTGAATATTTTGCTGTTTAAGTGCTGTTTCTGCCAATTGGCGCTCAATCTCTGCTGCGGATCGAGCAGCAAATATTTTTAAAATAGCCTCTTGTTCTTCGTAACTGCGTTCTAATGGTTTAATATGTAAGCCAGCAATATGTCCAAGAGGTTTACCCTGAGGATCTAAAATTGGAACGCCTAGATAGCTTTCCGCATTTAAGTTAACTAAATCTAGGTCATCAGGAAACTTTTTTTGGATACAATCGGGGTAAATCTGAAGACCTTCTTGATAAAGAACCCCGCAAGGAGTTCCAGCCAGATCGTATTCAAAATTGGGGCCAAATTCCTCTCCTTTCCAAAATGCCAAAACTCTAGCTCGTGGCTGTTCATCATCAATAAACTCTGCAATCAAAGCATACTGAATTTGGAGTACCTCAGCCAAGTAATGAGCGCAAGCTTGGAAGAAGGCTTCACCAACCTGAGATGCAATCCCTTCTACAATCAGTTTCAGGTTAATATTTTCTTGCTGGAGTGGTTGATCGGGTAACGAAATCGCCGTTTTTTTTGAAAGTGGAGTTAGCATGACAATAGGTTGAATATTGAGTAGGTATTACGACACGTCGTTCCTCTCATTCTTCCCAAGTACAAGGGATAAACTCTATTACCAAAGAACAATTTAAGCAAGTTTCATACAAGATTAATACAAACTAATTGATTGTAAATTGATATCGTCTATTAGCTTATTACCACCATAAGAGCCGTCTATTTAAAACAAATGATCACATATAGGCAATGGTTACAACAGCCTAAATATAGTGATTCAGTTTGATAGATGAATATGGCTACAAGGTGTAAGTAAAATCATTGACCAGCATCCCAGGAACCAGACTACCTCCTAGTTGACGACTCTCGTAGGTTCCTACTTCAGGAATGAATTCTTGAATGTTGGTAAAGTCTATTAAATTTTCTCCCCAAAAGCAATACAGGCTTTCATCAAAGCGTAAGTTTTCAATGGGGGCGACAATCTCACCGTTTTCTATCCAAAAACAGGCGTAACGGGTCATACCTGTAATTCTACCTGTGGGGCGATCGCTCCAGTTCAAGTAATGCAAATTGGATACATATAAGCCTGTATCTAAACTGGGGAGAATTTGTTCATAAGTTAAATTCCCTGGTATCACCTCTGGCGCACGTAAGGTTTCCGAACTGTTCGCACCGTTGGCAATTTTTTGATATTCTTTAGCAGTCCGCGAATTAACTAAGGTATTGACTAAAATTCCTTTGTCAATTATTGATAATTCTGGTGCAGCCATTTCTCCCAGTTGGTTAAATCGCGGTACTAAACCCAGTTGGAAGTTTTCTCGCAAACTAAATTTAGGGGAAAGTTGTTTATCTTGGCGTGAGAGAATAGCTAATGCACTATTACCTTGTTGGATATCTGCTTCACTGACTGCACCCCAAGAAAGCATACTTAATAAATCAGCAACAGCCGCCGGGGCAAAATAAGTTTTGTATTGTCCTTTCGGTACTTCTTTAGCTCGATTTGCTAGCAGTTTTAATTGCTGTTTCCCTTCACTAATTTTGACAGAATAAGCTTCTTGATCCCAATTACTCCCAGCAAATGTACCTTTAACTGCTTGCCCAGAACTAATAAACAAAGAATAATCTAAAGTAAAGGAATCAGTAGCAAACCAATGTTTTTGTCCACTAGAATCGCCATAGGCTCTGATAACTAAACCCCCGGCATAGATACCAGTAAAGTCTAACTCCCTAACTTGTTCTAATACATTTGTTACTACTGCTTCTGCTGGCAATATATTACCTATATGCGTTTCCCGACTAGTATTATTTCCTGATGGTAAAACTAGATAAGGATCAACTGGTAATAAAGGCAATTCACCCCGGAGTTCTTGTAAAGCTTGATATGCTGATTGCCAGTCTTTCTCCCAATTTCCAGTAAAAGGAAACTGACGAAAACTGCTGCGCTGGTCTGTCATCAAAGTTAGTTCAATCCAACCATCAGCCACAAAACCAGTTTGGCGGACTTTGGCTTGATTAAAGCGAGTAAATTGACTACGTTCACTGCTAAGTTTCACAGTGAATTGTTCATTTTCTAATTTTTTAACTAGGAGAGTTTCTAATAGTTGATTAAAACTAAATTCTAAAGTAGATACTTCCTCAATTTTCATGGATATCAAAAAGGAATAGAGGGCAACATGAAATTTTGAATTTTGTAGCTTTAGCTTCCCGTAGGGTATTTTGAACTGATTGATTAGAGGCAGGGGGTAGGGGAAACTATAGGTACAAACCTCATCCCTTGTGGCGTGAAAGCTTCGTTTCCCCTTTTAAGCGTTGGTTGAAACCTCCCCCACAAGTAGAGTGATTTTACCCCTGCTCCCTGCTCCCCTGCTCCCCTGCTTTTCATTACCCTCCCCCAAAAACTTCTACATCAGCAAATACACAAACAGGTGAACCATGTCCTACCCAAATAGATTGATTGGGTTCGCCTTTACCACAGAAAGGTGTGCCGTACATTTGCCAGTTAGCATCGTCGCTGATTTTTACTAGACTGTGCCAAAATTCTGGTGTTGTGGCTCGATAGTTAGGATTACGAAGGGTTTTGGTTAGCTTACCATGTTCAATGAGTTTGGCATATTCACAGCCAAACTGAAATTTATAACGGCGATCGTCTATTGACCAGGAACGATTAGATTCCATATAAACGCCATGTTCTATATCACTGATCATCTCATCAAAGGAGACGTTTCCTGGTTCTAAGTTTAAGTTTGCCATGCGGTCAATTGGTGGTCGATTCCATGAGGAAGCGCGGGCGCAGGCTACCCCTGGAACTTTTGCTCTGGCTTGGCTTTCTAAACTGCCTAAACCCCTTTTTAGTACACCTTCTTTGATGACATATTCCCTTGTGGCGACTACACCTGTATCATCAAATCCATAGCTGGCATATTCACCGGCAACGGTGGGGTCAAAAGTGATATTCATTAATGGCGAACCGTAGACTAGTTTGCCAAAGTCACTGGTGTTGACAAAGCTACCACCGGCGTAGTTGCGCTCATCGCCTAAAATTCTGTCAATTTCTAAGGGATGTCCTACACTTTCATGAATTTGTAACATCATTTGGTCTGGGGCTAAAACCAAATGGGTGCGGGTGCTTGGACATTCTTCGGCGGTTAAGAGTTCTATGGCTTGTTCGCCTATTTGCTGTACTCTTTGCCATAGGTGATCTTGTTTTAACAGTTCTAGTCCACCTTGGTAACAGTGTGCTTGCCAGCCGTTATTGCTACGTTGTTGAACGATCGCCCCATCTTGAGCGATCGCGCCATAATGAGTACCTATGGACAAGAATTTTTGATATACCTCAGAACCGTTGCTGCTGACAAACCAACTCTGTTTTTCACTGGTGGAGGCGCTGGCGGTAGTTTGGACAATTTTTTCGTCCACTTTTAAGGTGTGGCAAATTCGCACCAACAAATCATTAATTTCCCCAGGACTGAGAGCATCCAATGGTTCTAAAAATGGTGAGTTATATTCACCCACAACCTTGGGGCGTTCAGTTTCACGGAAGGGATATATGCCCCACTGACTGGCTGCTAGTGCTTGTTTATAGGCGATTTCAGCCGCCGCTTGTAAGGATGGTAATTCTAGGGAGTTGGTAGCCGCATAACCCAAGGAACCATTCACCAAAACTTCTAACATGGCTCCCACTGTGGTTGATTTACCGTTACTTTGGGGTAAACCATCACGGACATAATGGTTAGCAGCAGTTTCCTTTACTACCCTAATACCGATCCAATCGGCAGGTATTTTAAAACTAGCGATCGCTTGTGTAAGTTCAGACCACATAATTCAATTCCTATGCCAACGAGTACCTTGGGGGCTATCAATTAAGGTTACACCTTGTGCTTGTAGTTCATTACGGATGCGATCGCTTTCGCTAAAGTTCTTGTTTTTTCTGGCTGCTTGTCTTTGCTCAATTAGGGCTTCAATATCTGTATCACTCAGACCTGCTTGTGTCAGGGTTTCATCATCTGGTGTTGCTTCTAAACCCAAGACTTTACCTAAGGTGACAAGGGTATTCCATTGGCGTTGGAGTTCATCGCTGGGGGTTTTGGTGGTTCCTTCATGGACGAGGATATTACCCTCGCGGCGGAGTTCTTTGGCTAATTCAAACAGTACCGCCAACCCACCAGAGAAATTAAAGTCATCATCGCCTAATTCTTGAAAGCGGGTGGTGAGTTCAGGGATAATTGCGGATTCTTGACCCCAACCGAGTTTTTCACCGTACTGATAGCCAAAGAGTAAACCTTCCTTCAGGGTTTTCCAGCTATTTTCGGCGTTGGCGATCGCTTCTTCTGTAAAATCTAGAGGCTTGCGATAATGTGCCTGCAAGACAAACAATCTTACAGCCATTGGGTTTACTGGGTCGCCTTTCCAGGTACCCACCCCATCTAATAATTCTCGAATGGTGATGAAATTACCCAGAGATTTCGACATTTTTTGACCATTCACCATCACCATACCATTGTGTGTCCAATAACGCGCCAATGGCTGATTCATGGCTGCTTCAGACTGAGCAATTTCATTTTCATGGTGGGGAAAAATTAAATCTCCACCACCACCATGAATATCAATTGTTGCCCCTAGCTTAGAACGAATCATCGCCGAGCATTCAATATGCCATCCCGGACGACCTGGCCCCCAAGGGGAATCCCATGCTGGTTCCCCTGGTTTTGCTGCCTTCCACAAGGCAAAATCAAAGGGATGTTGTTTTTTAGGTTCTGAATCTTCCCCATCTACACGACCACTAGCACCAGCCTGCATTTGTTCCAACTCTCGGCCAGAGAGTTTGCCATAACTGGGAAAGCGTTCTACACGATAATAGACATCTCCAGCAACGGCGTAAGCTAGGCCTTTTTCCTCCAGAATTTGGATTAATTGATGAATTTCGGGAATATGCTCAGTCACACGGGGATATTCATCCGCATCCAGGACATTTAAACGGCGGATATCTGCAAAATAGGCATCGATAAAGCGGTTCGACACCTCGACCATTGTTGAACCTTGTTCTTTGGCACGGTTAAGAATCTTATCGTCAATATCGGTAAAATTTTGGATGTATTTAACTTCAAAACCACGCCAAATCAAATAACGCCGAATCGTATCCCAAACTATATAGGAACGTGCATGACCCAAATGGCAATAATCATAGACTGTCACACCGCAGCAATACATCTTAACCTTACCTGGCTCTACAGTTTCCAAAGGTTCTTGACGGCGGGTGAGGGTATTGTAAATCGTTAGGGTCATAACACGGTAACTTGGAAGAGATAGGCAATAATAGGATAAAGCAGCTGGACAAATATTCCAGCATCCCTATGCTAGTGTTTTCTGGACTATCTCCGCTACCATTTTGCCATTCCGCTCGAAACAAGCTGCCCTGAAAGTCCTGTCGTATCTTCTAATTTTGCGCCCATATTGCTATGCAATCAGCAGTCACCGATAATTCTCAACCAATGGATGCTCCCAAACAAGGAATGCCAGTCACGATTATTACTGGATTTCTCGGTAGTGGCAAGACAACTTTACTCAATCATATTCTCAGCAATCAACAGAATTTAAAAACTGCCGTTTTGGTCAATGAATTTGGAGAAATCGGCATTGACAACGAGTTAATCGTTTCCACCGATGAGAATATGGTGGAACTGAGTAACGGTTGTATTTGCTGCACTATTAATAATGATTTAGTAGATGCTGTATACAAGGTTTTAGAAAGGGAAGAAAAGCTAGATTATTTAGTTGTGGAAACAACTGGACTAGCTGATCCCTTACCAGTAGCCCTAACATTTTTGGGTACAGAACTGCGGGATTTAACCCGATTGGATTCGATTATTACTGTAGTGGATGCAGCCAATTACAGTTTAGATTTATTTAACTCACAAGCAGCTTACAGCCAAATTGCCTACGGTGATGTAATTCTGTTGAACAAGACAGATTTGGTTGATGAAGCCAGCTTGAATGATTTGGAAAGAAAAATCAATGAAGTTAAAGAAGGTGCGAGGATTTTAAGAACGAAGCGATCGCAAGTTCCCCTCCCCTTAATCTTAAGTGTGGGTCTATTTGAGTCGGATAAGTATTATGATACAGCCGATGACCATAGTCACGACCATCACGACCATGACCATGACCATGATCATTCAGCTTGTGAGCATGATCATCATGACCATGAGCATGATCATTCAACTTGCGGTCACGACCACCACGACCACGAACACCATCATCACCACTCCGACCATTTAGAAAACGATGGTTTCACCTCAATATCTTTCCAAAGTGATCAACCATTTTCAATTCGCAAGTTTCAATACTTTCTAGATAACCAACTTCCCACAAATATTTTCCGAGCCAAGGGGATTATGTGGTTTGATGAAAGTCCCAAGCGTCACATTTTCCACCTATGTGGTAAACGCTTTACTTTAGATGATGAGGAATGGAAAGGCGCACCTAAAAACCAATTAGTATTGATTGGTCAAAATTTAGACCGTGAAACTTTACTCACTCAATTAGAAAACTGCGTCTGTCTTCCTTCTACCAGCCGGGGTAAAGGTTTTGGGAAATAGAAATGATATAGGACTTACGCACCCAGATTTTCTGTTGAGACTGGGTGTAGGGGTATAGGGGTGTAAGGGTATAGGGGTGTAAGGGTGTAGGGGTGTAAGGGTTTAAGGGTGTAAGGGTTTAAGGGATTAGGGGTTTCAAACATTTATACCCCTAATCCCCAGTCCCCAATCCCCAATCCCCAATCCCCAATCCCCAATCCCCAATCCCCTAATTAATAACCTTTACTGATACATCAACTTTTTTTGATGAATTTTTATGTACAGTAGCCCCACCTTGGTTGACATATCAATTTTTTTTGAAATGATATAGACATACCTAAATATCACCATAAAGGTGGGGTAAATGAAAACAACAGCAGAGAAATTGGCTCTCACGCTGGGGATTTTTGCTGTCGTCAGTGGTTGCACAGCTACATCTAATAACTCGGCTCAAACTCAGGATTCAGCGAAAGTCACAGAGGTTGCTAACTCAACAAACGTAGCGAGTGTGACAGTTGACGGTTCAAGTACAGTTTATCCGATTACCCAGGCGATCGCTCAAGAGTTTCAAGCAAACTCCAAAAATAATCTCCAAGTTCAAGTGAGTATTTCCGGTACTGGTGGCGGTTTTACCAAATTTTGTGCGGGGAAAGCAGATATAAATAATGCCTCTCGACCGATTACGCAAGCAGAGATGGCAGATTGTAACCGCAACGGCATCAGGTATATAGAATTACCTGTAGCTTTTGATGCCTTAACTATCGCTGTGAATCCCCAAAATGATTGGGCAAAAGATATTACAGTTGCCGAACTGAAAAAGATTTGGGAACCTGGGGCGGAAGGGAAAATCACCCGTTGGAACCAAGTACGCGCATCTTGGCCAGATAGACCATTGAATTTATACGGTGCTGGTAAACAGTCTGGGACATTTGACTACTTTACAGAAGCTATCACAGGTAAGGCGAAAGCCAGCCGTAACGACTATACAGCTAGCGAAGATGATGAAGTTTTAGTAGCAGGTATTAGTAAAGACCCGAACGCCTTGGGTTATTTTGGCTATGCCTATTATGAAGAAAACCAAAAAAGCTTAAAAGTATTAGCAGTTGATAATGGTAAAGGTGCAATTACACCATCACGAGAAACAGTAGAAAAATCCAAATATCAACCTCTTTCTCGACCCTTATTTATCTACGTCAATCCTTGGTCAGCCAAACATAAAAGTGCAGTTTATCAGTTTGTAGATTTCTACATTAAACAAGCCCCGAAAACTGCCAGTGCTGTTGGTTATGTACCCTTATCAAGTGAAGCTTACCAAATTGATTATGTTCACTTAAATCAAGGTAAAGCAGGAACAGTATTTGCTGGTAAATCCCAGTTTGATTTAACGCTTAGTGAATTATTACGCAAGCAAAAGCAATTTTAATAGTCAACAGTCCATAGTCAATGGTCAATGGTCAATAGTTATTGTTTTTGACTATGGACTAATGACCAATGACTAATGACAAATAACAATAGGAAAACTCATGAAAATTCGTGTTGGTATCAACGGATTTGGTAGGATGGGGCGGTTGGCTTTGCGGGCTGCATGGGGTTGGCCGGAACTAGAATTTGTGCATATTAATGAAATAAAAGGTGGTGCAATTGCAGCAGCCCACTTGCTCAAGTTTGATTCTGTTCACGGACGCTGGACACCAGAAGTAGAAGCAGAGGGCGATCGCATTCTCATTAATGGTACACCCCTGAGCTTTAGTGAGTATGGCAAGCCGGAAGATGTACCCTGGGAAGACTTTGGTGTTGATTTAGTCCTAGAATGTTCTGGCAAATTTCGGACTCCTGCAACCCTCGACCCTTATTTCAAACGTGGGGTGCAGAAGGTAATTGTGGCTGCGCCTGTGAAGGAATCAGCCTTAAATATTGTCATGGGTGTAAATGATTATTTATACGAGCCGGAAAAGCATCACCTTTTAACAGCTGCTTCTTGTACAACCAACTGTTTAGCCCCAGTAGTGAAAGTTATTCACGAAGGCTTGGGGATTAAACATGGCATTATTACCACCATCCATGACAATACGAATACTCAAACCCTAGTCGATGCACCCCACAAAGATTTACGGCGCGCACGGGCTACCAGTTTATCACTGATTCCCACCACTACAGGATCAGCAACAGCGATCGCCTTAATTTACCCAGAACTCAAAGGTAAACTCAACGGTATCGCCGTACGAGTACCACTGCTCAACGCTTCCCTCACAGACTGTGTGTTTGAAGTTACCCGACCCACCACAGTCGAAGAAATTAACGCACTCCTCAAAGCTGCATCTGAACAAGCACCACTGCAAGGCATCCTGGGCTATGAAGAACGTCCTTTAGTCTCCATCGACTATAAAGACGACCCTCGTTCTTCCATCATTGATGCCCTTTCCACAATGGTTGTAGACGAAACACAAGTCAAAATTCTGGCTTGGTATGACAACGAGTGGGGTTACGTCAACCGCATGGTTGAACTCGCTCGTAAGGTTGCATTAAGTCTGAAATAGGAATTGGGTATCAGGTATCGCGGATCGGGTATTAGGTCAAAAGTAAATTCCCCAATCCCCAATCCCCAATCCCCAATCCCCAATCCCCAATCCCCAATCCCCAATCCCCA